>NZ_JBTRAR010000010.1:0-171004 GCF_054611535.1 Pseudomonas sp. VEM90
AGCGGGTTTACCCGCGAATACGGTAGCGGCGGCAACGGTGAACGGTTGGTGGAAATTGGCCAGCAGGGCCGGCCCCTTCGCGGGTAAACCCGCTCCTACACGCGGCCTGTGCCCAATCGCCGATGTGTGTCCACCCCCGATAGGTGTAGGAGCGGGTTTACCCGCGAATACGTTAGCGGCGGTAACGGTGAACGGCGGGTGGAAATTGGCCAGCAGGGCCGGCCCTTTCGCGGGTGAACCCGCTCCTACACGCGGCCTGTGCCCAATCACCGATGTGTGTCCACCCCCGATAGGAGCGGGTTTACCCGCGAATACGGTGGCAGCGGCAACGGTGAACGGCGGGTGGAGATTGGCCAGCAGGGCCGGCCCTTTCGCGGGTGAACCCGCTCCTACAGGCGGCCTGTGCCCAATCGCCGATGTGTGTCCACCCCCGATAGGTGTAGGAGCGGGTTTACCCGCGAATACGGTAGCGGCGGCAACGGTGAACGATTGGTGGAAATTGGCCAGCAGGGCCGGCCCCTTCGCGGGTAAACCCGCTCCTACACGCGGCCTGCGCCCAATCACCGATGTGTGTCCACCCCCGATCGGGTGTAGGAGCGGGTTTACCCGCGAATACGGTAGCGGCGGCAACCGTGAACGGCTGGTGGAAATTGGCCAGCAGGGCCGGCCCTTTCGCGGGTAAACCCGCTCCTACGGGCTTTTGCAGGGGTGGCCTTGTGTTGCGTTAGGGCCGCAAAGCGGCCCTCGGGCACCGTTATTCCACCAGTTCGACCAGCACAGTCCCTTCGCTGACCATATCCCCCTCCAGGCAGAACAGCGCCTTCACCGTGCCGGCATGCGGCGCACGAATGCTGTGCTCCATCTTCATGGCCTCCAGTACCACCAGCGCAGTACCGGCTTCCACCACCTGGCCAGGTTCGACCAGCACCCGTACGATACTGCCGTTCATCGGCGCACCCAGCCCACCCTGGTGGCTGTGGCTGGCTTCAGCCTCGGCAATCGGATCGAAGGCTTCGATGGCATGCATTTCGCCATCCCAGTGCAGGTACAGCGTGCCACCCCGACGGATTGCCAGATGCTGGCGACGCACGCCGTTCTGGTCATGCACCAACTGCTCACCTTGTAGCTGCCAGGTGGAAGCAGCGCTGCGTTCCAGGGCCACTGCCTGGTCTTGGCCAGCGCTCACCAGATGCAAGCTGCTGCGTGCCGGCAAGCCCAAGCGCAGGCCGTTACGCCCGCCCCAAGGCGAATGACGGTCGTCATCGCGCTGATGTGCCCCCTGGCCCTGAAGCCACGCCTCTGCCGCCGCTTCCCAGAAGGCCTCCGGCAATGCTTGCGGCGCAGGCAGCAGAACCGCCTGATGACGCGGAATGAATCCGGTATCCAGCTCCGCCGCAGCAAATGCCGGGTGGGCGAGAATGCGCCGCAGGAAGGCAATGTTGGTCTTCAGCCCGCCAATGGCGAACTCATCGAGCATGGCCAGCAAGCGCAAGCGCGCCTGCTCTCGGTCTTCGCCCCAGGCGATCAGCTTGCCCAGCATCGGGTCGTAGAACGGCGACACCACATCGCCTTCGCTAACCCCGCTGTCCACCCGGCGGCCTTCGCCGGGCGCCGATTCACGGTACAGCGCCAATTTGCCGGTCGCGGGTAAGAAATCGTTGGCCGGGTCTTCGGCATACAGGCGTACCTCGATGGCATGGCCGATCAGCGGAACCTGTTCCTGTGTGATCGGCAAGGCTTCGCCGCAGGCCACGCGAATTTGCCAGGCAACGAGGTCCAGGCCGGTAATGGCCTCGGTGACCGGGTGTTCCACCTGTAGACGAGTGTTCATCTCCATGAAGAAGAACTCGCCGCGGGCATCGAGCAGAAACTCTACTGTGCCGGCACCCACATAGCCGATGGCTTTCGCCGCGCGCACAGCGGCCTCGCCCATGGCCTGGCGCAGTGCTGACGAGAGGCCGGGGGCCGGGGCTTCTTCGACCACCTTCTGGTGGCGGCGCTGGATCGAGCAGTCGCGCTCGTTGAGGTACAGGCAGTTGCCGTGCTGGTCGGCGAACACCTGAATCTCCACGTGGCGTGGTTTGAGCACGTACTTTTCCACCAGCATGCGCGCATCGCCGAACGACGACTGTGCCTCACGCTGGGCCGAGGCCAGGGCGTCGGCCAGTTGGCTTTCTTCCTCGACCACTTTCATGCCCTTGCCACCACCGCCCGCGCTGGCCTTGAGCAGCACCGGGTAGCCGATGCGTTCGGCCGCGGCGCGGAAGGTGTCCAGGTCCTGGGCCTCGCCGTGGTAGCCCGGCACCAACGGCACGCCGGCCGCTTCCATCAGCGCCTTGGCTGCCGACTTGCTGCCCATGGCGTCGATGGCGCTGGCCGGTGGGCCGAGGAATATCAGCCCGGCCTGCTCGATGGCGCGGGCGAAACCTGCGTTCTCGGACAGAAAGCCATAACCTGGATGGATGGCCTGGGCGCCGCTGGCCTTGGCTGCGGCCAGCAGCTTGTCGACCAGCAGGTAGCTTTCGGCAGCCTTGCTGCCGCCCAGGTCGACGCGGATGTCGGCTTCGCGGCTATGACGGGCGTCACGGTCGGTGGCGCTGTGCACGGCAACGGTGGTCAGGCCCATGGCCTTGGCGGTGCGCATCACCCGGCAGGCGATTTCGCCGCGGTTGGCGACCAGCAGGGTGGTCAAAGCGGGGCGGCTCATGGGCGCGGCTCCTTCTTGTCAACGGTTTGCCAGGCAGGGCGGCGTTTTTCCAGGAAGGCGCGCAGGCCCTCCTGGCCTTCGGCGCTGACGCGGATGCGGGCGATGGCGTTTTCGCAGTAACGGCGCAGGGCCGGGCTGAGTTCGCCGTCATCCACTTCGCGCAGCAGGTCCTTGCTGGCGCGCAACGCTTGCGGGCTGTTCTGCAGCAGGTTGCTTACCCAGGCTTCGACCTGGTCGTCCAGTTCGCTGGCTGGGTACACCTCCGCCAACAGGCCCAGTTCGCGGGCGCGCACGCCAGTGAAGCGTTCGGCGGTGAGGGCGTAGCGGCGCGCGGCTCGCTCGCCAATGGCCTTGACCACGAACGGGCTGATCACCGCCGGGGCCAGGCCGATGCGCACTTCCGACAGACACAGCTGCGCGTCTTCGGCGCCAATGGCCATGTCGCAGCAGCTGATCAGGCCCAGCGCGCCGCCGAAGGCTGCGCCTTGCACCACGGCCAGGGTCGGGGCCTTGAGGCGGTGCAGGGCGTACATCAGCTCACCCAGTTCGTGGGCGTCATCCAGGTTGGTGTTGAAGTCCATTTGCGCCGACTGCTGCATCCAAGCCAGGTCGGCACCGGCGCTGAAGTGCCGGCCACGGCCGCGCAGCAGCACAAAACGCAGGCTGATGTCTTCGGCCAACTGGTCGATGGCCACGATCAGCTCGCGGATCATCTGCGCGTTGAAGGCGTTGTTCTTGTCCTCGCGGCTTAGCCACAGGGTGGCGAAGCCGCGTGGGTCGCGGATCACTTCGAGGGTGCTGAAATCGCTCATGGGTCACATCCGGAAAATGCCGAAGCGGCTCTGTTCGATCGGCGCGTTCAGCGCGGCAGACAACGCCAGGCCGAGGACGTCGCGGGTCTGTGCCGGGTCGATGACACCGTCGTCCCACAGGCGGGCGCTGGAATAATAGGGGTGGCCCTGATGCTCGTACTGGTCGAGGATCGGTTGCTTGAGCCTGGCCTCATCCTCGGCACTGAAGGGCTGGCCGCTGCGTTCGCTTTGCTCACGCTTGACCTGGGCCAGCACGCCGGCGGCCTGTTCGGCGCCCATTACGCCAATCCGCGCGTTGGGCCACATCCACAGGAAGCGCGGGTCGTAGGCGCGGCCGCACATGCCGTAGTTGCCGGCACCAAAGCTGCCGCCGATGATCACCGTGAACTTCGGAACCTGGGCGCAGGCCACAGCGGTGACCAGTTTGGCGCCGTGCTTGGCGATGCCGCCTTCTTCGTACTTCTTGCCCACCATGAAGCCGGTGATGTTCTGCAGGAACAGCAGCGGGATGCCGCGCTGGCAGGCCAGTTCGATGAAATGCGCACCTTTTTGCGCGGCCTCGGCGAACAGGATGCCGTTGTTGGCCAAGATCGCCACCGGGTAGCCGTGCAGATGGGCGAAGCCGCACACCAGGGTGGTACCGAACAGCGCCTTGAATTCATCGAACACCGAGCCATCGACCAGGCGGGCGATCACTTCGCGCACGTCGAATGGTTGCTTGGCATCGGCCGGCACCACGCCGTACAGCTCGTCGGCGGCATACAGCGGCGCCACTGGGACCAGCCGCTGCAGCTTGCCGAGCTTGTGCCAATTGAGGTTGGCCACACTGCGTCGCGCGATGGCCAGGGCGTGTTCGTCGTTGTCGGCATAATGGTCGGCGACGCCACTGGTGCGGCAGTGCACATCGGCGCCGCCGAGGTCTTCGGCGCTGACCACTTCACCGGTGGCGGCTTTTACCAGCGGCGGCCCGGCGAGGAAGATGGTCGCCTGCTGGCGGACCATGATCGCTTCGTCGGCCATGGCCGGCACGTACGCGCCGCCAGCGGTGCACGAGCCCATCACCACGGCGATCTGCGGGATGCCTTGCGCACTCATGTTGGCCTGGTTGAAGAAGATGCGCCCGAAGTGCTCACGGTCGGGGAACACTTCGTCCTGGCGTGGCAAGTTGGCACCGCCGGAGTCCACCAGATAGATGCACGGCAGGCGGTTCTGCTGGGCGATGGTTTGTGCACGCAGGTGCTTCTTCACCGTCAGCGGGTAGTACGAACCGCCTTTTACCGTGGCGTCGTTGGCCACGATCATGCATTCGACGCCCTCGACTCGGCCGATGCCGGCAATCACGCCCGCAGCCGGCACGTCCTCGCCATACACCTCATGGGCGGCCAACTGGCCGATCTCGAGGAACGGCGAGCCTGGGTCCAGCAGGCGGTCGATACGCTCGCGTGGCAGCAGTTTGCCACGTGAGGTATGCCGTTCCTGTGCCTTGGGCCCGCCGCCCTGGGCAACCTGGGCGAGCAGGCCGCGCAGGGCCTGGACCTGTTCGAGCATGGCCGCGCTGTTGATGGCAAATTCTGCCGAACGCGGGTTGATCTGGGTGTGCAAGGTAGCCATGTGCGCCCGTCCCTTATGTTCAGCGGGTTTCGTTGAACAGTTCGCGGCCGATCAGCATCCGGCGGATTTCGCTGGTGCCGGCACCGATTTCGTACAGCTTGGCGTCGCGCAACAGGCGGCCAGCCGGGAATTCGTTGATATAGCCGTTGCCGCCAAGAATCTGGATCGCCTCCAGGGCCATTTGCGTGGCACGCTCGGCGGTGTACAGGATCACGCCGGCAGCGTCCTTGCGGGTGGTCTCGCCGCGGTCGCACGCCTGGGCCACGGCATACAGGTAGGCGCGGCTGGCATTGAGCTGGGTGTACATGTCGGCAATCTTGCCCTGGATCAGCTGGAACTCGCCGATGCTCTGGCCGAATTGCTTGCGGTCATGGATATACGGCACCACCAGGTCCATGCAGCTTTGCATGATGCCGGTCGGGCCGCCGGACAGCACCACACGTTCGTAGTCCAGGCCGCTCATAAGGACGCGCACGCCGCCGTTGAGCTGGCCCAGAATGTTCTCTGCCGGCACTTCCACGCCATCGAAGAACAGCTCGCAGGTGTTGGACCCGCGCATGCCCAGCTTGTCGAACTTGTTGCTGCGGCTGAAGCCTTTCCAGTCTCGCTCGACGATGAACGCGGTGATGCCGTGCGCACCCTTGTCCAGGTCGGTCTTGGCGTAAATCACATAGGTGTTGGCGTCGGGACCGTTGGTGATCCAGGTCTTGCTGCCGTTGAGCACGTAGTGATCGCCGCGTTTTTCTGCGCGCAGCTTCATCGACACCACGTCGGAGCCGGCATTGGGCTCGCTCATGGCCAAGGCTCCGATGTGTTCGCCGCTGATCAGTTTGGGCAGGTACTTGAGCTTCTGCTCGTGGGTGCCGTTGCGGTTGATCTGGTTGACGCACAGGTTGGAGTGGGCGCCGTAGGACAGCGCCACCGACGCTGAGCCACGGCTGATTTCTTCCATCGACACCACGTGGGCCAGGTAGCCCAGGCCAGCGCCGCCGTACTCTTCTGGTACGGTGATGCCCAGCAGGCCCATGTCACCGAACTTGCGCCACATGTCGGCGGGGAACAGGTTGTCGTGATCGATCTGTGCGGCGCGCGGGGCCAGTTCGGCGGCGACGAAAGTGCGGACCTGGTCACGGAGCATGTCGATGGTTTCGCCCAGGGCGAAGTTCAGGGAGGGGTAATGCATGCTGGGGCACCTTCTTGTTCTTGAAATTGGGTTACACCATAGCTTGGGATCCAGCCCCGCCCCCTGTGGGAGCGGGCATGCCCGCGAATACGTCAGCAGGGTCACCGTCATTACCTGATCGGTCGCATTCGCGGGCAAGCCCGCTCCCACAGGGGGCGGCGTGGCGCCTCAAGTGGGTGTCGTTCATCACCTTTACGTTAACGTAAACCTGCAAGTAGGCACTGTCAATCCACTCGTCACCTTTACGTAAACGTAAATCTGCGCCAGAGTATTCCCGCTTGCTTCAGCCGTGCCCAAAACAACCACAAGAAGGGACACCCATGAGTCAACCAAGTTATACCCGCGGTCGCCAGGACCGACCCTTGCTGACCCAGACCATCGGCCAGGCCTTCGATGCCACCGTAGCCCGCTGTTCCGACAGCGAGGCCTTGGTGTCCCGCCACCAGGGCCTGCGTTACAGCTGGCGGCAGTTGGCCGAACAGGTCGAAATACACGCCCGCGCCCTGATTGCTCTGGGCGTGAACACCGGTGATCGTGTTGGCATCTGGTCGCCCAACTGCGCCCAGTGGTGCATCTTGCAGCTGGCCAGTGCCAAGGTCGGCGCTATCCTGGTCAACATCAACCCGGCCTACCGTGTGGGTGAGCTGGAATACGTGTTGCGCCAGTCCGGCTGCCGCTGGCTGGTCTGCGCTGAAGCCTTCAAGACGTCTGATTACCACGCCATGCTGCAGGAGCTGGTGCCTGAACTGGCCAGCACCCGGCCTGGTGAGCTGGCCAGTGAATGCCTGCCCGAGTTGCGTGGCGTCATCAGCCTGGCCGCCAACCCGCCTGCCGGCTTCCTGCCCTGGCACGCATTGGCCGAGCGGGCAGGGCAGACGTCTGTCGAGGCTTGCACAGCCCGTCAGCAAAGCCTGCAATTCGACCAGCCGGTAAACATCCAGTACACCTCCGGCACCACCGGTGCGCCCAAAGGTGCCACGCTCAGTCACTACAACATCCTCAACAACGGTTTCATGGTGGGTGAAAGCCTTGGCCTGACGGCCCGCGACCGTATGGTGATCCCGGTGCCGCTATACCATTGCTTCGGCATGGTCATGGCCAACCTCGGCTGCATCACCCACGGCAGCACCATGATCTACCCCAGCGACGCTTTTGACGCCGAACTGACCTTGCGCGCCGTGGCCGAAGAGCGCGCCACCATCCTCTATGGTGTGCCGACCATGTTCATCGCCATGCTCGACCACCCGTCGCGTGCTCACATGGACCTGTCGACCCTGCGCAGCGGCATCATGGCCGGCGCCACCTGCCCGATCGAGGTGATGCGCCGGGTGATCGACCAGATGCACATGGCAGAAGTGCAGATCGCCTACGGCATGACCGAAACCAGCCCGGTGTCGCTGCAGACCGGCCCGGACGACGATCTGGAACTGCGCGTGACCACCGTCGGCCGCACCCAGCCGCAGCTGGAGAACAAACTGCTGGACGCCGATGGCTGCATCGTCCCGCGCGGAGAGATTGGCGAACTGTGCACTCGCGGTTACAGCGTGATGCTTGGCTACTGGGACAACCCCCAGGCCACGGCGGATGCCATCGACCCGGCCGGCTGGATGCATTCGGGTGACCTGGCGGTGATGGACGAGCAGGGCTATGTGCGCATCGTCGGGCGCAACAAGGACATGATCATTCGCGGCGGCGAGAACATTTACCCGCGTGAGCTGGAAGAGTTTTTCTACACCCACCCGGCGGTGGCCGATGCGCAGGTGATTGGCATTCCGTGCAGCCGCTATGGCGAAGAGATCGTCGCCTGGATCAAGCTGCACCCTGGGCATAGCGCCACGGCCGAGGAGCTGCAGGGCTGGTGCAAGGCACGCATCGCACACTTCAAAGTGCCGCGGTATATCCGTTTTGTCGACGAGTACCCGATGACGGTGACAGGGAAGGTGCAAAAGTTCCGCATGCGTGAGATCAGTGTGGCGGAGATTGCGGCTGCATCTGCGGGTTGATGTGCGGGCGCGGCCGGCCTCTTCGCGGGTAAACCCGCTCCTACACAGGGACAGCGCCGCATTCAAGGCCGGCACGGTCCCTGGTAGGAGCGGGTTTACCCGCGAAGAGGCCGGCCCGATCAATGCAAGATCTTCACCTTGCCAAGCACCCGGTCATCCTCAACCTTTCAATGGAGCAGCGGAGATCAGCTGTTCATGCCGGCGCCGTGGTCTACCCTTAAGCCTTCACCGGTGGCTCCTGGCTCGGCGGGTCGCCCACTGTCGGCGGCACGGTCGGCTTGATCGGCAGCTCGTCCGGCTCTTCTTCCGGTACGGGTGGCGGCAAGCTCGGGTCGTCGATATTGGGATCGGGTGTCTCCGGTGGAATGGGAATGTTCATGGCCTGACCTCGCGTGGGTGGGTGAAGAGGTGCTGTAGGCTCTGACCGCTGGCAGCTGCCGTTCGCTCAATTATTTTGAACCCCCCGCCTGTGCCCGGCTCTGAACCCTTACCGCCACCAGCCTGAGGGAGCAAGGTCGATGTCACGAAACGAGCCCTTTGAAAGCGTGCCCATGGCGAACGATCACCCGGACCAGCCCATCAGCCTGTCCCAGGCGCTGCTGGCGCCGCGTATCGTGATCGAAGACACCCAACCCGTGCTCGACGCCGGCAGCTTCGCCGCCAAGGCCGTCAGCGGCCAGCCAGTGGCTGTCAGCACCAAGGCCTACAGCGACGGCCACGACCGCCTGGCGGTGATGCTCAACTGGCGCCAGGCGCACAGCAGGCGCTGGCATTGCGTGCCGATGCAGTCGGCGGGCAACGACCTGTGGCAGGCCGAATTCACCCCCACCGAGCTGGGCCCGCACCGGTTCAGTATCGAGGCCTGGATCGACCCGTTTGCCACCTATTGCCACGACCTGGAGAAGAAGTACCACGCCGGCGTCGAGGTAAAACTGGAATTGGAAGAAGGCCGTTTGATGCTCGGCACAGGCATCGAGCTGTGCAGCGGTGCCCTGCGCGAGGCGCTAGAGGCCTTGCAGCAGCGCCTGCCCACGCTCAGCACCGATGACCAGGTGGCCTTGTTTCTCGACCCGACCACCGCCCGCCTGATGGGCGAGGCCGAACACCGCAGCTACCTGACCCGCAGCCCTGATTTCCCCCTTGATGTCGACCGCCCGGCCGCATTGTTCGCCAGCTGGTACGAGCTGTTCCCGCGCTCGGTTACCGACGACCCGCAGCGTCACGGCACCTTCAACGACGTGCACGAACGGCTGCCGATGATCCGCGACATGGGCTTCGACGTACTGTACTTCCCGCCCATCCACCCCATCGGCATGCAACATCGCAAGGGCCGCAACAACGCCCTCAAGGCCGAGCCGGGCGACCCGGGTAGCCCGTATGCCATCGGCAGCCCGGAGGGCGGCCATGAGGCCATCCACCCGCAACTGGGCAGCCGCGATGACTTCCGCCGTCTGGTGGTTGCGGCTGCGGAACACGGCCTGGAAATCGCCCTCGATTTCGCCATCCAGTGCTCCCAGGACCACCCTTGGCTCAAGGAGCACCCGGGCTGGTTCAGTTGGCGCCCGGACGGCACCATCCGCTACGCCGAAAACCCGCCGAAAAAGTACCAGGACATCGTCAACGTCGATTTCTATGCGCCAGAGGCCGTGCCCTCGCTGTGGCTGGCTCTGCGCGACGTGGTGGTCGGCTGGGTCGAGGAGGGCGTGAAGACCTTCCGCGTCGACAACCCGCACACCAAGCCGCTGCCGTTCTGGCAATGGCTGATCGGCAATGTGCGCAGCCAGCACCCCGACGTCATCTTCCTCGCCGAAGCCTTTACCAAGCCGGCGATGATGGCGCGCCTGGGCAAGGTCGGTTACGCACAGAGCTATACCTATTTCACCTGGCGCAACCACAAGCAGGAGCTGCGCGAATATTTCGAGCAGCTCAACCAGCCGCCGTGGAGCCAGTGCTACCGGCCCAACTTCTTCGTCAATACACCGGATATCAACCCGTTTTTCCTGCACACCTCAGGCCGCGCAGGTTTCCTTATCCGTGCCGCGCTGGCGACCATGGGCTCAGGCTTGTGGGGCATGTATTCGGGCTTCGAGCTGTGCGAGGGCACGCCGTTGCCGGGCAAGGAGGAGTACCTGGATTCGGAGAAATACGAAATCCGCCCACGCGATTTTACCCAGCCCGGCAACATCATCGCCGAGATCGCCCAGCTCAACCGCATCCGCCGGCAGAACCGCGCCTTGCAAACCCACCTGGGCGTGGCCTTCTTCAATTGCTGGAACGACAACATTCTGTATTTCGCCAAGCGTACGCCTGAGCGTGACAACTACATCCTGGTGGCCATCAGCCTCGACCCGCACAACGCCCAGGAGGCGCATTTCGAGTTGCCACTGTGGGAGCTGGGGCTGGACGACAACGCCGAAACCCAGGGTGAAGACCTGATGAACGGCCACCGCTGGTCGTGGTACGGCAAGACCCAATGGATGCGCATAGAGCCCTGGCACCTGCCGTTCGGCATCTGGCGCATCGAAAAAGCCGGGTAAAACCGGTCTGTAGCCTTTTCCCCTGTGGGAGCGGGCATGCCCGCGATCACCGGCAGAGCCGGTGCCAAGCACCGCGGTGGCTGATTCGCGGGCACGCCCGCTCCCACAGCGATGGTGCAAGAAGGGGCAAACATGCAATTGAAAGGAGTCGCACATGGCCAAGCGTTCCCGCCCGGCAGCCTTCATCGACGACCCGCTGTGGTACAAGGACGCCGTCATCTACCAGCTGCACATCAAGTCGTTCTTCGACTCGAACAACGACGGCATCGGCGACTTCGCCGGCCTGATCAGCAAGCTCGACTACATCGCCGAGCTGGGCGTCAACACCCTGTGGCTGCTGCCGTTCTACCCATCACCACGCCGTGACGACGGCTACGACATCGCCGAATACAAGGCCGTGCACCCGGACTACGGCAGCATGGCCGACGCCCGCCGTTTCATCGCCGAGGCCCACAAGCGCGGCCTGCGGGTGATCACCGAGCTGGTCATCAACCACACCAGCGACCAGCACCCGTGGTTCCAGCGTGCCCGCCACGCCAAGCGCGGCAGCAAGGCGCGCGAGTTCTACGTGTGGTCGGACGACGACCAGAAGTACGACGGCACGCGCATCATCTTCCTCGACACCGAGAAGTCCAACTGGACCTGGGACCCGGTCGCCGGCCAGTACTTCTGGCACCGGTTCTACTCCCACCAGCCGGACCTCAACTTCGATAACCCGCAGGTACTCAAGGCGGTGATCGGCGTCATGCGCTTCTGGCTCGACCTGGGTGTAGATGGCCTGCGCCTGGACGCGATCCCTTACCTGATCGAGCGCGACGGCACCAACAACGAGAACCTCGCCGAAACCCACGAGGTGCTCAAGGCGATCCGCGCCGAGATCGACGCCAACTACCCCGATCGCATGCTGCTGGCCGAAGCCAACCAGTGGCCTGAAGACACGCGTCCGTACTTCGGCGAAGGCGACGGCGACGAATGCCATATGGCCTTCCACTTTCCGTTGATGCCGCGCATGTACATGGCCCTGGCCATGGAAGACCGCTTTCCGATCACCGACATCCTGCGCCAGACCCCGGAAATTCCGGCCAACTGCCAGTGGGCAATCTTTTTGCGCAACCATGATGAACTGACCCTGGAAATGGTCACAGACCGCGAGCGCGACTACCTGTGGAACTACTATGCCGAAGACCGCCGCGCGCGCATCAACCTGGGCATTCGCCGGCGCCTGGCGCCCCTGCTGCAGCGTGACCGGCGGCGCATAGAGCTGCTGACCAGCCTGCTATTGTCGATGCCCGGCACGCCAACCCTGTATTACGGCGACGAACTGGGTATGGGCGACAATATCTATCTGGGTGACCGCGATGGCGTTCGCACACCCATGCAGTGGTCGCCAGACCGCAACGGCGGTTTTTCCCGCGCTGACCCGCAGCGCCTGGTGCTGCCGCCGATCATGGACCCGCTCTACGGTTACCAGACCGTCAACGTCGAGGCACAAAGCCACGATCCGCATTCGCTGCTGAACTGGACCCGGCGCATGCTGGCGGTGCGCAAGCAGCAGAAGGCCTTTGGCCGCGGCAGCCTGCGCACCCTCACGCCCAGCAACCGGCGCATCCTTGCCTATATCCGCGAGTACACCGATGCCGACGGCAATACCGAGGTCATCCTCTGCGTGGCCAACGTGTCCCGCGCCGCCCAGGCTGCCGAACTCGAATTGTCACAATACGCCGACAAAGTACCGGTGGAGATGCTTGGCGGCAGCGCGTTCCCGCCAATCGGCCAACTGCCGTTTCTGCTGACATTGCCACCTTATGCCTTCTACTGGTTCCTGCTGGCCAGCCGCGATCGCATGCCCAGCTGGCACATCCAGCCCACCGAGGGGTTACCCGAATTGACCACATTGGTACTGCGCAAGCGCATGGAAGAGCTGCTGCAAGCCCCGGCAAGCGATACGCTGCAAAGCACCATCCTGCCGCAGTACCTGCCCAAACGCCGCTGGTTCGCTGGCAAGGAAGGGCCGATCGACGCCGTGCGCCTGTGTTACGGCGTGCGTTTCGGCACCGCCACCACGCCGGTGCTGCTCAGCGAAATCGAAGTACTCAGCGACGGCACGGCCACCCGCTACCAGCTACCGTTCGGCCTGCTGCGTGAGGAACAGATCCATACCGCGCTGCCGCAGCAGCTGGCGTTGTCGCGGGTGCGCCGTACCCACCAGGTTGGCTTGATCACCGACGCCTTCGTCCTGGAGCCGTTCATTCACGCCGTGATGCAAGCCTGCCAGGATGGGCTGCGCGTGCCGTGTGGCGACGGTGAGGGTGAATTGCGCTTCGAATGCACAGAGCCGCTGGCCGGCCTGGCGCTCGACGAGGAGAGCGAAGTGCGCTACCTCAGCGCCGAGCAGTCCAACAGTTCGGTGGTCATCGGCGATCGCGTGGTGCTCAAACTGATCCGCCGGGTCAACCCGGGTATCCATCCAGAGCTGGAAATGAGCGCCTACCTGACCGCCGCCGGCTTTGCCAATATCTCGCCGCTGCTGGCCTGGGTCAGCCGGGTGGACGAGCAACACGCGCCGCACCTGCTGATGATTGCCCAGGGTTACCTGAGTAACCAGGGCGATGCCTGGGGCTGGACCCAGAACACCCTTGAACGGGCCATCCGCGACCAGATGGAGCCTACCCGCAACGACGGCGAAGCGCACACTGATGCATTGGCCGAGCTCAGCGGCTTTGCGGCCTTGCTTGGCCAGCGCCTGGGCGAGATGCACCTGCTGCTGGCTGCACCCACCGAAGACCCGGCCTTCCAGCCGCGCCCCAGCGATGCCCGGGACAGCGAGCGCTGGCGTGCACAGATCAGTACCGAACTGATCCACGCCCTCGACCTGCTGGCCCAGCACCGTGACACGCTGGACAGCGACAGCCAGGCCTTGGTCGACGACCTGCAGCAACAGCGCGAGGGCCTGGCCCAGCATATCGACAAGCTGACCGCGCAGGCCCAGGGTGGCCTGCTGATGCGTGTGCACGGCGACCTGCACCTGGGCCAGGTGCTGGTGGTGCAGGGTGATGCCTACCTCATCGATTTTGAAGGCGAGCCTGCCCGGCCACTTGAAGAGCGCCGGGCAAAACACAGCCCCTACAAGGATGTCAGCGGCGTGCTGCGATCCTTCGACTATGCTGCTGCGATGATCTTGCGCAGCGCGTCTGCGGTGGACCTTTCCGAGCCGGCGCGGCAAGCCCGGCAGCGGGTTGCCCGGCAGTACCTGCACCAGTCCCGGCATGCCTTTGTCGAAGCCTATGGCCTGGCCACCGCCGCCATGCCTCACGCCTGGCAGCACGCCGAGGGCGAGCGCGCGGCACTGGAGCTGTTCTGCCTGGAAAAAGCCGCCTACGAGATCACATACGAAGCCGAAAACCGTCCGAGCTGGCTGGCCGTGCCTTTGCATGGTCTGCATGGACTGATCAGTACCTGGGGAGAGTCAGAATGAACGTTACAACGCGTGAAAACGGTGGCCTTCGGCAACGGGACCTCGACGCCCTGGCCCGCGCCGAGCACGCCGATCCCTTTGCGGTACTCGGCCCCCACGACGATGGCGCAGGTGGGCAGGTGGTCCGCGCCTTTTTGCCCAATGCCCTGAAAGTGCGCGTCCAGGCCCGGGATGACGGGCGGGTCCTTGCCGAAATGGAGCAGGGCAGCCTGCCCGGGTTGTTCAGCGCGCACCTCGATGAGGCACAGCCCTATCAGCTTCATATCGTCTGGGCCGGTGGCGAGCAGGTTACCGAAGACCCCTACAGCTTCGGCCCGCAATTGGGTGACATGGACCTTCACTTGTTCGCGGAAGGCAATCATCGCGATTTGTCCGGGCGTTTCGGTGCCCAGCCGACTCAGGTCGATGGCATCGACGGCGTGTGTTTCTCGGTCTGGGCGCCGAATGCCCGGCGGGTGTCGGTGGTGGGTGATTTCAACAACTGGGACGGCCGCCGCCACCCCATGCGCCTGCGCCACGGCGCCGGGGTCTGGGAGCTGTTCATTCCGCGTCTGGGCGTGGGCGAAACCTACAAGTTCGAAGTGCTCGGCAAGGACGGCATACTGCCGTTGAAGGCCGACCCGCTGGCCCGTGCCACCGAGCTGCCACCGAGCACGGCGTCCAAGGTTGCCGGTGAACTCAGCCACGCCTGGCAGGACCATGACTGGATGGCGCAGCGCGCCCAGCGCCATGGCTACAACGCACCATTGTCGATCTACGAGCTGCACCCAGGGTCATGGCGCTGCGAGCTGGACGAAGCGGGGGAAATCGGCCGTTTCTACAATTGGCGCGAACTGGCCGAGCGGCTGGTGCCCTACGCGCAGGAACTGGGCTTTACCCACATCGAACTGCTGCCGATCATGGAACACCCGTTCGGCGGCTCCTGGGGCTATCAGCCACTGTCGATGTTCGCGCCCACCTCGCGCTACGGCAGTGCCGAAGATTTCGCCGCGTTCATCGACGCCTGCCACCAGGGAGGCATTGGTGTGCTGCTGGACTGGGTGCCAGCGCATTTTCCCACCGACGAACACGGCCTGGCTCGCTTTGACGGCACGGCCCTGTACGAATACGACAACCCACTGGAAGGCTACCACCAGGACTGGAACACGCTGATCTACAACCTCGGCCGCAACGAAGTACGCGGCTTCATGATGGCCTCGGCGCTGCACTGGCTCAAGCACTTCCATATCGACGGCCTGCGCGTCGATGCGGTGGCCTCGATGCTGTACCGCGACTACTCGCGCAAGGCGGGCGAATGGGTACCCAACCGCCACGGCGGGCGCGAGAACCTGGAAGCCATCGACTTCATCCGCCACCTCAACGGCGTGGCTGCCCACGAAGCCCCGGGCGCGCTGATCATCGCCGAAGAGTCCACCGCCTGGCCCGGGGTCAGCCAGCCTACCCAACAGGGCGGCCTGGGTTTTGCCTACAAGTGGAACATGGGCTGGATGCACGACACCCTGCACTATATCCAGAACGACCCGGTGCACCGCACCTACCACCACAACGAGATGAGCTTCGGGCTGATCTATGCCTATTCCGAGCACTTCATCCTGCCCATCTCCCATGATGAAGTGGTACACGGCAAGCACTCGCTGATCGACAAGATGCCCGGCGACCGCTGGCAGAAATTCGCCAACCTGCGTGCCTACCTCACCTTCATGTGGGCACACCCGGGCAAGAAGCTGCTGTTCATGGGCTGCGAGTTCGGCCAGTGGCGTGAGTGGAACCACGACAGCGAACTGGACTGGTACCTGCTGCAGTATCCCGAGCACCAGGGTGTGCAGCGCCTGGTGGGCGACCTCAACCGCCTGTACCGCGAAGAGCCGGCGCTGCACGAGCAGGATTGCCAGCCGCAGGGCTTCCAGTGGCTGATCGGTGACGACGCGCAGAACAGCGTGTACGCCTGGCTGCGCTGGAGCAGCAGCGGCGAGCCGGTGCTGGTGGTGGCCAACTTCACCCCGGTACCCCGTGAGGGTTACCGCATTGGCGTGCCGTTCGGCGAGCGTTGGCAAGAGCTGCTGAACAGCGATGCCGAGCTGTATGCCGGGTCGAACGTGGGTAATCTGGGGGCGGTGGCCAGTGAAGCAGTGGCCAGCCACGGGCAGCCATTGTCGTTGGCCTTGAACCTGCCGCCGCTGGGGGTGTTGATCATGAAGCCCGCCTGACCGGTTGACCGCACTGGCCCTTTCGCCTGGAGCGGGTTTGCCCGCGAATCCGGTAGCGGCGGCAACCGTGAATGGGCTTTGGAAATTGGCCGGCAGGCCCGGCCCTTTCGCGGGTGAACCCGCTCCTACAACGGCCTGTGCCGAGCCACCGATGCGTGTGCACCCCCGATCAGTGTGTAGGAGCGGGTTACCCGCGAAGGGGCCGGCCTGCCTACCACCGCATCCGCACCCCAAGGCTGCCGATCAGCCCGTTCAGGTCATTGTCGTCCACATCATTGCTGTAATCGGCGCTGACGAACAAAGCCACCGAAGGCGTCACCCGCGCCACCAGCCCCAAGCCCAACTCCACCGTGGTCGAATAGCGCGAGCTGGAAATCTTGTCGACCTGGTCCAGCTTCACCTCATCGGCATTGCTGAAGTCATACCACACGTTGGTCCGCACATAGGGCTCGATCGGCATACCGCGCACTTCGTAGCGTCCGGACAGCTTGGCGCCAACCCGGCCGCTCCAGCTCGGCTGGCTGTCGAAGGCTTGCAAGGTCTCCTCCTGCACCTGGCTGCCAGGGAAGAACTGCTGGTTGATCAACTGTGCCTGGGGCTCGATGACCCAGTTGCCCCCCAGGCGGATCGGGTAACCGCCCTCAACCGAGAAGGTCATTGCGTGGCCACTGTCGTCCAGGCGCTGGCCGTTTTCGCCACGGCCCATCACGTCGATCCGCGATCCCATCGCCACGGCATCGAGGTGCCAGCCCTGCTCATGGGTCATGCTCCAGTACACCCCCAGGCTTTCCCCGCTCAGGTTCACCGCTTTGCGCTGTTTGTCGCCCAGCAGAGGGCGCGTGCCCTTGAAGCTGCTTTGCAGGTTGTTGTGCCCCACGAATATCCCCGCCCGGTGCACATTGCCCGCGGCCGTTTCACGCACGAACAGGTCCGGGCCGATCATCAGTTGCTGGCTGGGCGCCTCCAACTGTGCCGGGGGCAGCGCGCGGCTGCGGGCGCTGGTGGGGAAGAATTGCGCCCACTGACTGGCGATCAGGTCGGGTGCCGCCTGCCGGTGTCGTTCGCTCATCTGCTGCGAAAATGTATTGAGGGTGCCGAGACTCAACCCACTGGCACTGACCGGGTCGAGCGACAGTTGCATCGCCACGGGTTGCTGCAGAAAGCCGGGGGAGGTGGGGTCACCCTGCAGTTCGTACGCGATCGTTTCCACCGGGGTTGCCAGAAGCAGCGACGTGGAAACCGCGTAGAAAATGCTGTCGAAGCGCAAGGGGTTCGAGGTGCTTTTCATGGCGGATCTCCTTTGTTTTTGTGGTGCAGCCCGAGAACCTGGCCTGTTGTCACGAGCTGTACGGCAAAAACAGTGGGCGACCCAAACCAGCACGCCGGTAATCGCAAGCGCGCACGAAGGCGCGAGCTAGAGGCCCGGCTCAAGATTTTTACAGCTTGGTATTGTTCAGCTAAGGAGAGGTCACCGCTTGCGTCAAGAAAGCGTGAATCATCTGTTCAGTTTGCGTTGTGACGCTTAACTCATTGTTTTTTTGAGTAAAGTTTCCGGGTATAGCGGGGTTCGCTATTTGCCGTGCCGTGGCTATGAAGAATGATTGCTAAAGCCGCACTTCTACCGCCAGTGGCAGGTGATCTGACAGGTGCGACCAAGGTTTGTGCCCCAGAATCCGTGGCCCATGGCTTTCGGCGTTACGCAGGTAAATGCGGTCCAGGCGCAGCAATGGCAGGCGGGCAGGGTAGGTGCGGGCGAGGTGGCCATGGTGGCGCTCGAAGGCTTCGTGCAAGTCACGTTGCAGGCCAAGGGTGCGGTTGCCGTGGCTTTTCCAGTCGTTGAAGTCGCCGGCGATGATCACCGGGGCGTTGCCGGGCAGGGAGTCCAGCAGTTTACGCAGCAACTGCAGTTGCTTCTGCCGGTGGCTTTCCAGCAACGACAGGTGCACGCAGACCGCATGCACCTGGCCTTGCCCCGGCACCTCCAGCACACAGTGCAGCAGGCCGCGGCGTTCGGGGCCGGTGATCGACACGTCAAGGTTGCGGTGCTCGATGATCGGGTATTTGGACAGCAACGCATTGCCGTGGTGGCCGTCAGGGTAGACCGCGTTGCGACCATAGGCGAAGTCGCTCCACATGCTGTCGGCGAGGAATTCGTACTGCGAGGTCTGCGGCCAGCCGGGGTAGCGCGCCGCGTGGCGATCGTGGCTGCCGAGCACTTCCTGAAGGAAGACAATGTCGGCCTGTGTGCTGCGCACGGCCTCGCGCAGCTCCGGCAAGATAAAGCGCCGGTTGAAGGCGGTGAAGCCCTTGTGGGTGTTCACCGTCAGTACCCGCAGGCGTTTCACGGCCGGGGCCTGGCTGACGCTGGCGAAACCATTACTGCCGGCTTCGAGGTTCACAATTCCTCCTGAAGTTAACCCTGCCTCACTGTCGCCGCCAGACCCTGTGGAGGCCAATACACCGTTCCCACCGGGTTTGGCGTGGCGATTACAACGTAGGACCTGCCAGGGCTATCACTGTTCACTCCTCGTCGTACTGCAACACCATCAGCAGCATCGACCGACCCTTCACCTCGAAGGTACTGTCGAACTGCAAATGCTGCCCCTTGCGCAACTCTGGCCGGTCGGTATCGACCAGGCAGCTCCAGTAATCGCCTTCAGGCACGGCCGGCAGCTTGAATGGCACGATGTCATGGTGGGCATTGACGATCAGCAGCACGGTGGCCTCGGCACCTGGCCGGGCGATACCGCTGACCTGCGCTCGGCCATCTATCAACATGCCCAGGCAGCGCCCGTGCGGGTCTTCCCATTGCTCAACGCTCATCTCGCTGCCATCGGGTGCCAGCCAAGTCACGTCCTTGACCCCAATTGCCTCATTGTAGTCACCCACCAGAAAGCGTGAGCGGCGCAGCACCGGGTAGGCCAGGCGCAGACGCGTCAGGCGCTTGACGAAGGCCAGCAGCTCTTCGCCTTCCTGGTCCAGGTCCCAGTTCACCCAGCCGATCTCGCTGTCCTGGCAGTAGGCGTTGTTGTTGCCGTGCTGGGTGCGGCTGAACTCGTCGCCGGCAACGATCATTGGCGTGCCCTGCGCCAACAGCAGGGTGGCAAAGTAGTTGCGCATCTGGCGCATGCGCAGGGCATTGATCCCCGGGTCGTCGGTCGGCCCTTCGACGCCGCAGTTCCAGGACAGGTTGTTGTCGGTGCCGTCCTGGTTGTTTTCGTCGTTGTCTTCATTGTGCTTGTGGTTGTAGGACACCAGATCGCGCAGGGTGAAACCATCGTGGGCGGTGATGAAGTTGACCGAGGAATAGGGCCGGCGCCCGCGGTTGTTGAACATGTCGCCCGAGGCGGTCAAGCGCGCGGCGAAATCGGCCAACTGGCCTTCGTCGCCTTTCCAGAAGGCGCGTGCGGTATCGCGAAAGCGGTCATTCCATTCCGCCCAGCCCGGGGCGAAGTTGCCCACCTGGTAGCCGCCGGGGCCGCAGTCCCACGGTTCGGCAATCAGCTTGACCTGGCTCAGCATCGGGTCCTGACGGCAGGCGACAAGGAAGCCATGACGCTCGCTGTAGCCATCGTGGTAACGGCCAAGGATGGTCGCCAGGTCGAAGCGAAAGCCGTCCACGTGCATTTCGCCGGCCCAGTAGCGAAGCGAATCGGTGACCAACTGCAGCACGCAGGGGTGGCTCAGGTCCAGGGTGTTGCCGGTGCCCGAGTCGTTGATGTAGTAGCGCTTGTCGTCCGGCATCAGGCGGTAGTACGAGGCGTTGTCGATACCGCGCATCGACAGGGTCGGGCCGCGCTCGTTGCCTTCGGCGGTGTGGTTGTAGACCACGTCCAGGATCACCTCCAGCCCGGCGTCGTGCAGGTGCGCAACCATCTCCTTGAACTCGGCGATCTTGCCGCTGGCCAGGTAGCGCGGGTGCGGGGCGAAAAAGGCGATGCTGTTGTAGCCCCAGTAGTTGTTCAGGCCCTTGTCCAGCAGGTGCTGGTCGTTGACAAAGGCGTGAATCGGCAGCAGCTCGATGCTCGACACGCCAAGGTCCTTGATGTGCTTGAGCAGCTCGTCGTTGGCCAGGCCGGCGAAGGTGCCACGCAGTTCTTCAGGCACAGCCGGGTGGCGCATGCTGATGCCGCGGGCATGCGCTTCATAGATGATCGTGCGCTCCCACGGGACCTGCACGCGCTGGTCGCGGCCCCAGGTGAACGCCGGGTCGATGACCTTGCATTTGGGCACGAAAGGCGCGCTGTCGCGCTCGTCGAACGACAGATCGTCGTCGGGGTGGCCGATGGTGTAGCCGAACAGGGCCTCGGACCATTTCAGGCTGCCGACCAGTTGCTTGGCATACGGGTCGATCAGCAGTTTGTTGGGGTTGAAGCGGTGGCCGTTTTCCGGCTCGTAGGGGCCGTACACCCGGTAGCCATAGACCAGGCCGGGGTGAGCGTCGGGGAGGTAGCCGTGGTAGATCTCATCAGTGTACTCGGGGAGTTCGATGCGCTCGATTTCCTGCTCGCCTGTGGAGTCGAACAGGCACAGCTCGACCTTGGTGGCGTTCGCCGAGAACAGGGCGAAGTTGACCCCTAGGCCATCCCAGGTGGCGCCGAGGGGGAAGGGCAGGCCTTCGCGGATGCGCGATGGTGCGACCGAGCGGGTTTTCTTCGGGGTGCGGGGGCTCATGACGATCCTCGAGTGGCCGTGATGGAAGGGGAATTGTGCTGTTCTGCATTGGCCTCTTCGCGGGTAAACCCGCTCCTACAGGTCCATCACAGGTGCATGTAGGAGCGGGTTTACCCGCGAAGAGGCCGGGACAGGCTCAACCGGCAGTAGGCTTTTTCGCCGCCCGGGGCTTTTTCGCCGCAGCAGGTTTGACCCCCGGCAGGGCCGCCGCCTTGGGTTCTGCAGGCGCCTTTGGCTTGGCTGCTGCTTTCTTGCGCGGGGCTGCCTTGGGCGCCAGCGCTTCGGCCTCGGCCAGCTTGCGGGCCATTTCCCAGTGGCGTTCTTCCTCCCCTACAGGCTTACCTTCGGATTCCCAGATCTGGTAGGCAAATTCGCGAATACGCTTTTCATCGACACTCATCATGACGCTCCTGATGCTCAAGATTGTTGTATCAACACGTTGACCGGAAACTCCGCCAGCACGGCGCTCAACAGCAACTCCTTTGAAGAGCTGACCGCCGCACTGGAGAAAAGTCCCGTCGAGTTGGCAGGTGACAAGGCAAACGGCAGTACCAGCCGGGTGTCGTCCCAGTTCTGCGCCGGAATCAACGGTGTAGTGGCCCCTCCGAGCAGGCTGCTGGCCAGGCGCGGGGCGACGACGATGGCGTGCTCGCCTTCCCCTTGGCGAGCAAAGGCAATGACCTTGTCAGCATGGCGGCCCTGTACGGTCAGTGGCAGGTAGGCACCGCGGCGGAACAGCTCGGCGTGGGCCTGGCGGCAGTCCAGCAGCCGCGCGATCAAGGCCTGTTTGACGCGGCCGTCGCGCCAGTGGGCCAACAGCTCGGCGGCCGGCGTGGCGTCGTCCAGCGTGCGACGCCTCAAAGCGTAGTCCACGGCGCGGCGGTTGTCCGGGTCGACCAGGCTGAAGTCCCAGTATTCGTTACCCTGGTACAGGTCGGGCACACCGGGTGTGGTCATGCGCAACAGGGCCTGGACCAAGCCATTGAGAGCGCCGGGGCAGGCCAGCAGCTGCGCCGCGTCGGCCAGCGACTTGCGCAGTTGCTGGTTCTCGCTGTCCAGCAGCAGGCCGTGGAGGTAATGAGCGCAGGCGCCTTCGTAGGCCTCGTTCGGCGCGCTCCAGCTACTGCGCAGCTTGGCCTCGCGCAGGGCCTTCTGCTGCCACTGGCGAACACGCTCGGCGTAGTGACACAGGGCATTGTCGTCGTGCAGGTCGAGGTCCAAGGGCCAACTGCCGAGCAGGGTTTGTAGCAGCATCAACTCGTCGCCGGGGCTGGGTGCCAGCCCGTCGTCCAACTGCGCGCGCAGGGGGGCGGCCAGCTCCCGCCAATGCTCCACCCGGCTGGCCAGCCACGTGCCGCGCTCGCTGAGTACGGCCAGGCGTGCACGCGTGTCCTCGCCACGCTTGTGGTCGTGGGTGGCGGTGGTCAGCAGGTTGTCGGGGAAATCGCGCAGGCGCCGCTGGGCCTCGTTGTGGAAATGCATGGGCGGGGCACTGAAGCGCTCTGCCTCGAAGCCCACGTCGTTACGCGACAGCAGCCTGGCGCTGCGGTAGAAGGCGGTGTCTTCCACGGCTTTGGCGGCGCTGGGCGCAGTCAACTGCTGGAAGCGCACGCAGGCGTGGCGCAGTTGCTTGCGGGCACGCCCCGGTGGCAGGTGCCGCCAGGCTTGCCCGCCCAGCCACCGCTCAAGTTGGTCCAGTAGCGGCCAGTCAGCTTCGGCAAGGTCTTGGCGAGCGTTGGTCAGCGCCTGCTGGAAGAACCCTTCGTCCTGCGCCGGGCGCCCGCAGGCATTGAAGTAGGTACGGTACACCGGGTAATGCGCCACCAACGCCTGCAAGGCCCGGCGAATTGCGCCGAGGGTCAGGTCACGGGTCATCAGGTCGTTGCGCGCGACCTGTAACAGTGCCTGGGCCACCGATTCGCAGTCACCGGCCAGGCTGGCGTTGAGCACCAGGTGACGGGCCTGGCGCACTTCTTCGGGGAAGTCCGGGCGCTCGCTGACGTTGCTCCACAGCTCGCTCAGCGGCGCCTGGCCGGCCGGGTCATGCTGCAGCAGCGACACCTGGTTCATGAACTCGTAGCCGGTGGTGCCGTCGGTAAGCCAGTCGCGGTGCAGGTGCTCGTCGGCACCCAGGATCTTTTCCACGTACAGGGGGAAGTGCTCCAGCCCTGCATTCAGCGGCCGCCGCGCCAGCAGGCTATCAACCCGCCGGCGCAGTTTGCGGCAGTAGCCACGCGGGTCGGCAAGGCCGTCGATATGGTCGATGCGCAGGCCGTCCACCAGGCCGCGTTCGATCAGTTCGAACAGCTTGGCATGGGTGGCTTCGAACACCACGGCGCGCTCCACCCGCAGGCCGCCCAGCTCGTTGATGTCGAAGAAGCGCCGCCAGTTGATGTCGTCGGCGGCGGTGCGCCAGCTGGCCAGGCGGTAGGTCTGGCGCTCCAGCAACAGGTGCAGGCGCTTGAAGCCGGCCTCGCTGCGGCTGTCGAAGGCCACAAGGGCCGATTCGAGGTCGGCGCCATCGCGCACCAGACGTGCCAGTTCGGCTTGTAGCGGCAGGCTATCGGCCAGCGGGGTGGCTGAGTCGCCCAATGCCGTGAAGCGTTCGGCCAGAACCTTTAGCGCAGGCTCCGGGCTGAGCGCGAGAATCCAGCCGTAATCGACCGGACAGATCGGGAAACGATGCGCGTAATGGGCCACTTGCAGCAGCCCCTGCTGTTTGTCGAACTGCAGCGGTATCTCGCCATTCCTGAGCGCCACGCCGTAGTCGCTGCCGAGGAACGGCAACAGCAGTTGCCCGGCCAGCAGTGGGTCGCTGGAGTGCCACTGGATGTCGAAGAACGCTGCATACGGGCTGCGCCGTCCCCACGCCAGCAGGCTTTGCCACCAGGGGTTGTCGGCACCGCCCACGGCCATGTGGTTGGACACCGTGTCGAGGATCAGCCCCATGCCATGCTGGCGCAGGGCGGCGACCAGGCGCTCCAGCGCGGCCTCGCCGCCCAGCTCCGGGTTGACGCAGGTAGGGTCGACCACGTCGTAGCCATGGCGCGAGCCAGCGCGGGCTTTGAGGATGGGCGAGGCATACAGGTGGCTGATGCCCAGCTGGGCGAAATACGGCACCAGCGGCACGGCGTGATCGAGGGTGAAATCGCTGTGAAATTGCAGGCGCAGGGTCGCGGTCAGTGGCTTCATCGGTCACGCTCCCACGCTTGTTCGCGGGCCTGGGCCAGCAGTTCCAGGCGCCGTGCGGCGTCCTCGTCGTCGAGCAGTTCGCGGACCGGGCGGGCAAAGCGCCGCCGCCAGTTGGGATGGCCGTTGGTGGTGCCCGGCAGGTTGGGTTGCTCGTCGCAGCCCAGCAGGTCTTCCAACGGCACCAGCACCAGCGGTGCACGGGTATGGCCAACGAAGCGGATGGCCGCATCGATCACCGCGTCGTTGTCCCTCAGTTCGCCGTAGTTGGCCTCCAGCATGCGGCGCAGGCCGTCGCGTTCTTTCTGACGCTCGTGTCGCCAGTGCAACTCGGTAGCGGCGTCGATCAGTTGCAAACGGTGTCTCCAGTCGATGTCGCGGTTTGCCAGCCAGCCGGCCAGTGGCGCCAGGTCGTGGGTGCCGGTCGTGGCCAGGGCATTGTCGGGCCAGTCGAGAAGCGGCTTGAACTGGCCCGGCTGGGTCTGCTCGAACGGCAGCACGCGCATGCCCAGCACTGCCTTCTCGGCCAGCTTTTCGCGCAGGCTGTCGGGCACGGTGCCCAGGTCTTCGCCGAGGATGATCGCCTGGTGACGCACCGACTCCAGCGCCAGCAGGCGCAGCAGGTCGTCTAGCGGGTAGTCGAGGTAGGCGCCTTCGCTGGGTTTGGCCCCCTGCGGGATCAGCCATAGCCGGCGCAGGCCCATCACATGGTCGATGCGCAGGCCGCCAGCGTGGGCGAGGTTGGCCCGCAGCATTTCGATGAAGGCGCGATAGCCATTGCGCTTGAGGCCCTCGGGCGAGAAGGCGCAAATACCCCAATCCTGGCCGATGTGGTTGAGGATGTCGGGCGGCGCACCCACGCTCAGGCCGGCCAGCAGTTCGTCCTGGCGGCTCCAGGCCTGGCTGCCGGCACCGTCGGCACCCACCGCCAGGTCGGCGATCAGGCCCACGGCCATCCCGTTGCTGCGGGCCGCTTCCTGGGCACGTTGCAGGCCACGTTCGGTCAGCCACTGGCAGAAGGCGTGGAACTCGACCTTGGCCGGGTAGGCGTTGGCTAAAGCCTCCACTTCCGGGTGGTAGGGGTCTCGCCAGGCTTTAGGCCAGTTGCGCCAGTCGGCACCGAGGCCGTGCTCCACCGCTTGGGCCTGCAGCACCTCGAAGCGGCAGTGGTGCTCCAGCGTCTGGCCGCCGGCTTCGCGGAAGCTGTCAAAATCCGTGCGTAGCGGGTGGTCGCCTTGGCTGAAACCCTGGTAAAGCGCTTCAAGCAAACGCAGCCGGGCGCTGGCGGCGCGTGGCCAGTCGACCAGAGGGCGTTGTTCCAGCTCTTCGAGTTGTTGCTCCAGCCCGCACGCTTCGATGGCCATACGCACCTCCCGTTCACCCAGTAGCGCCGCGGGGCTGGTGTACAGGGTGTTGAGCAGCAGGCGACTGGAAGGTGAGTAGGGGCTGTAGTGTTCCTGGTCCATGGCCGAGAGGGCGTGAATGGGGCTGATAGCCAAGGCATCGGCGCCGCGCTCGGCGGCCGAGCGGGCCAACTGCTCCAGCGCCAGGCAGTCGCCGAAGCCACCGTCGCCTGGGCGGCGCAGGCTGTACAGCTGCACTGCCAGGCCCCAGCAGCGTGGTGGCGGCTGTTGCACCGTGTCTTCCAGGCTGTGGCAACGTGTTGGCGCCACCGCTACGGTGAAGCGGCGGCTGTCGATTTCCACCTGGTGATAGCCGATAGGCAGCTCGCCGGGCAGGCGCGCCTGTTCATCGAGGCTGAGGGTGACCGAGGTGTGATCTTCCAGGGTGCAGTGGGCCACGCTGGCGGCACTGAAGTAGCGCGCCAGCGCTAGCGGCTGGCCTAGGTCGGCGGTCAGCAAGGGCGGCAGGTGTTCGCTGTCTTCGGCGGTTTCCACCGCACGCAGGCTGGCGGCAACGGCCGCGTCATCGCCGGCCGGATGGCCAAGGCCTTCGAGGATGTTGCGCAGCACTTCGTCGCTGACACGCTGGGGCCTGGCATTGGCGTCAATCCAGTCGCGGTTCAGCCCGACGCTGGTTGCCAGACGATGCAGGGCAGTTTCGCTCATGGGCGCTCCTGGGCAGGGGGAAGCAGGCTGACCACGCAGCTGTACGCAGCCAGGTGGGTATCCGGGTGGCGGGTGTCGCTGCTGTCGAACAGCCGTGTGGATGGCGCGGGCAGTTCGACCGCCTGCGGGGTGTCGGCCAGGTTCAGGTCGATGCGCAGCGTGTTGCCATTGCCCAGCCGCCAGCGCGCGGTCAGCGCTTTGTCAGCGTGCACCTCGGCGCCGAGGGCACGGCTGCCGGGCAAGTGCGGGATGACATGGCGGCGGCGCAGGTCGAGCAGTTGCTGGTAAAGGCCATGCCAGCCGGCGATCATCGCCTTGTTCTGCGGGCGTGAAGAGGCGAACGTCTGTTCGGCGTTGGGGTCGGGAATGTGCTCACGCTGCTTGGGGTCGGCGAACGCGCTGAAGTGGGCGAATTCGCCACGACGGCCTTCGCGTACCGCGTCGGCCAGCGCGTCATGGAAGTCGGTAAAAAACAGGAACGGCTGGCAACTGCCGGCTTCGTCGCCCATGAACAGCAGCGGGATCATCGGTGCCAGCAGCAACAGGCCGGTGGCTGCACGCAAGGCTGGCGCGGGGCACAGGCGGGTCAGGCGCTCACCCAGCGCACGGTTGCCGATCTGGTCGTGGTTCTGCAGGAACAACACGAAGGCGCTGGGCGGTAAATGCCCGCTGGGTTCACCGCGTGGTTTGCCATGCCGGTTGGCCTGGCCCTGGAACACGAAACCTTCGCCAAGGCACCGTGCCAGTTGGTCGATGGGGCGATGCTGGTAGTCGGCATAGTAGCCTTCGGTTTCACCGGTCAGCAGCACATGCAGGGCATTGTGGCCGTCATCGTTCCACTGGGCGTCGTAACCCTGTTCCAGCAGCTCCGCCTGGTTGTGCTCGTTCTCCAGCACCAACCACACGTGCCGGCCTGGTTCTATGGCGGCGCGCACCCGTTGGGCCAGCTCGATCAGAAAATCGGGCTGGTCGATGGCATGCACGGCATCCAGGCGCATGCCGTCGCAGCGGTAGTCGCACAGCCACATCAGGGCGTTCTGGATAAAGTACTCGCGCACCTGCGGGCGGCGAAAGTCGATGGCTGCGCCCCAGGGTGTCTGCCGGTCTTCACGGAAGAACGGGCTGGCGTACTGGTGCAGGTAATTGCCGTCGGGGCCGAAGTGGTTGTACACCACATCGACCAGCACCATCAGCCTGTGGCCGTGGGCCTGGTCGACCAGTGCGCACAGCTGCTCGGGGCTGCCGTAGGTATTCTGTGGGGCGTATGGCAGCACGCCGTCGTAGCCCCAGTTGCGTTCGCCAGGGAACTGCCCCAGCGGCATCAATTCGATCGCGCTGATGCCCAGTTCGGCCAAGCGCGGCAATTGCCTGGCAACCCCGGCGTAACCCTCGAGCAGGCCGACATGTACCTCCTGGATCACGGCCTCATGCCAAGGCCGGCCTTGCCACGGGTGCTGCCAGGCATAACCGGCCACATCCACGACCTGGCTCGGCCCGTGTACGCCGTCGGGTTGGTAGCGCGAGGCCGGGTCGGCCACCTGCAGCTCACCGTCGATACGGTAGTGGTAACGGTCACCGGCCTGGCATGGCGCCACGCCGCTGTACCAGCCCTCATCATCCGGCAGCAGTTCGATGGCCGGCTGCCGCTCCAGTTCCACGCTCACGCTGCGCGCATCCGGCGCCCAGAGGGCGAAGCGCGCCGACGTGGCGTCCAGCAAGTGTGCGCCATGTCTGTGCATCTTCTGACCCCCGCTCAGTAGTGGCTCAGCTGTGCCTGCTTGACCAGGTCCTCGTACAGGCGGGCGTAGGGTTCAACCGCCTGGCACCAGTTGAACGGCTGGGTCATCGACAGGCAGCGCATGGCGTTCAGCAGGTCCTTCTTGCCGTATACATAGAAGGCGCGGCTGAGTGCCTCGCGGTAGCTCTCGACGGTAGATTCGTTGAACAGGAAGCCTGTCACGCCGCACTCGATGGTGTCGGCCAGGCCACCGGTATTGCGTGCCACCGGCAGCGAGCCGAAGCGCTGCGCGTACATCTGGCTGAGGCCGCACGGCTCATAGCGCGATGGCATCAGCAGGAAATCGCTGCCGGCGAACATGCGCCGGGCATCGGTTTCATTGAAGCCGATACGCACACCGATGCGGCCCGGGTGACGCAGTGCCAGCTCGCGCATGGCCTGTTCCTCTTCCGGTTCGCCGCGGCCGATGATCGCGATCTGCCCGCCTTGCTCGACGATGTAGTCGGCCACGCCCAAGGTCAGGTCCAGGCCCTTTTGATAGACCAGCCGCGACACCACGGCGAATAGCGGGCCTTCGGAATCTTCCAGGCCGAACAGTTCGCGCACCTCCTGGGCGTTACGCGCTTTGCCCTCCCAGTCGTTGATGCTGAAGTTGTGCTGCAGGTGCTTGTCGGTGGCCGAGTCCCAGCTTTCGTCGATGCCGTTGGGGATGCCACCAAGCAGGCCTTGCTGGGCCTTGCTGGCGAGGAACCCGTCCAGGCCGCAGCCGAATTCCGGGGTGGTGATTTCCCGGGCATAGGTGGCGCTGACTGTGGTGATGTGGCTGGAGTAGGCCAGGCCGGCCTTGAGGAACGACAGCTTGCCGTAGAACTCCATGCCTTCCTGCTGCATGGCATGTTCGGGTATCGCCAGCTCCGGGCTGCAACCGCGGCTGTACACACCTTGGTAAGCCAGGTTGTGGATGGTGAACAGCGTGGGCGTATTCAGGCCGCGCCAGTGCATGTAGGCGGGGGCAAGGCCGGCGGGCCAGTCATGTGCGTGCACCACTTCCGGCGTCCAGTGGATCTTGCCTTCGCCGGCAGCGATTTCGGCGGCAGCCAGGCCCAGGCGGGCGAAGCGGATGTGGTTGTCGGGCCAGTCGCGGCCATTGTTGGCACCATAGGGTGTGCCGTCGCGCTGGTACAGTTCAGGGCAGATCAACACATAGATGACCAGGCCGTCGGCCATGTCCATGCGCCCGATCTTGCATGGCGGCAGGGCCGCATGGCCGCCCAGCTCACCCACGATATGTATCGGGTTGTCGCTTTCCATCACCTGGCGGTAGCCGGGGATGAGCACCCGCACATCGTGCAGGTGCGCCAAGGCACGGGGCAGGGCAGCGGACACGTCACCCAGGCCGCCGGTTTTCACCAGGTCGGCGATTTCCGAAGTCACGAACAGAATCTTGCGCATGTTCGGGTTGTGCTGGCGCTGGGCGCCGGGTGCCTTGCCTGTCGTGGCGAAATCCGGGGTGAGCGGCTCGCGGTTATCCGGTTTGAAAGCGTCTACGTGAGGCTCGACAGCGGCACTGATCATACTTCTCTCCGTCCCTATGCTTGGTCGGGTGCTGGCACCCGTGGCGATGTTTCGTGCTGGTTCTCTCTAGTTTGAATCTGCTTAGTGCGTTCCATGCCCCAGGGTCGTGCGCGCAGGCACTACGCGATCAGCATTCCGGCCGAAGGCGCTTGGACTGGTTGGGGGGTGTGGGCCGGGGATCGGGAATAGCCCAATGCGCCTGGCCTACTTATATTCATGACCTGCCGGGTTTCCTGAAAGTTCGACATTTTTGGGGTCACTCTTCCGTTGAGCAAATGGCGGGCCGAAAACCGAGTGTAGGAGAGAAAGTGATAAAAAGGTGACCCACTGGTCACTATTGTTATGTGCGTAATAGACGCAAACGTTGGCGTTTGTGACGGGGTGGGAAAAGGGGTGGGCGAGCGTGGGGCAAAGGGTTTTCGAGCTGCGCCAAATTGTGGCTCGCTACGTACAATGCACCTTTTTGGGGCGTAAGGGTGAGGGCAGCTTTATGCTGCGAAGCGGTTGGATGGGCGGAAAATGCTGCTTTCAATACAGGCGCTTTCGGGCACTAGCCTGCTCCGGTTGCCCGGCAGGGTTCCAAGAGGGCGACTGGATTGAGGAGCAGACGGGTGGGAGCCATGCAGCTCCCACAGGCGGCAAGGGGATCGATCAGAGGCTGACAGCTTTATCGCCAGCGCGCTGTTGCGCCAGCAGCAGGTTCAACTGGGCGACCTGCTCGCGGAGTTGGTCACGTTCGTCCTTCAGTTTACGCAACTCATCACGGCGCACGGAGACATAGAGGGTCTGGGGTGGAGTTGCTGGCATCAATGTACCCATGAGCACACCTCGCGGTTTTGGCTGGTGACAAGTCAAAGCGTAGACGCTTCACGCGGGGCGCATTTTGAATTCTTTCGCAGGCCTTGGGAACTTTTTTGTATATCGTGGTCTTGCCGTTCGTCGCTGAACCCTCGGGCGGCATGCTGGACTAATCTGAAAAGCTGGACTACGTCGTCATCCATTTCGAAAGGGAGTATTGGCTCATGCAACTGGGAATCGTCGGGCTGGGCCGTATGGGCGGCAATATCGCAAGGCGCCTGATGCGCGCCGGCCATCGCACCGTGGTGCACGACCGCAACCGCGAAGCCATCACCGGCCTGGAGGGCGAGGGCGCCCAGGGCGCGCACGACCTCGGTGCACTGGTGCAAAAGCTGAAAGCACCGCGCGCGGTATGGGTGATGCTGCCGGCTGGCGACCCCACCGAGCAGACCATCGCCCAACTGGCCGAATTGCTGGAGCCGGGCGATGCGATCATCGACGGCGGCAACACCTTCTACAAGGACGACATGCGCCGCGCTGCAGAGCTGGCCAAGCGCGGCCTGCATTATCTGGACGTCGGAACTTCCGGCGGTGTATGGGGCCTCGACCGCGGCTACTGCATGATGATCGGCGGCGAAAAGGACGTGTTCGAGCGCCTGGAACCGCTGTTCAAGGCGCTGGCGCCGGGCGTGGGCGATATCCCGCGTACCCATGGCCGCAGCGGCGAGCACCAGCGTGCCGAACACGGCTACATCCACGCCGGCCCACCCGGCGCCGGGCACTACGTTAAAATGGTGCATAACGGCATCGAGTACGGCCTGATGCAGGCCTATGCCGAAGGCTTCGACCTGCTGCGCAGCAAAGGCGGCAATGAGCTGCCGGAAGACCAGCGCTTCGACCTGAACGTGGCCGAAATTGCCGAAGTGTGGCGTCGCGGCAGCGTGGTGACCTCGTGGCTGCTCGACCTCACTGCCGATGCGCTGGTGGCCGACCCGCAGCTGTCGCAATTCAGTGGATCGGTGTCCGACAGTGGCGAAGGCCGCTGGACCATCGACGCCGCCGTCGAGCAGGCGGTGCCGGTGCCGGTGTTGTCCAGCGCACTGTTCGCGCGCTTCCGTTCGCGCCAGCAACAGGGCACCTACGGTGACAAGATCCTCTCGGCCATGCGCCTGGGCTTCGGTGGCCACATCGAGAAGAAAGGCGAATGACTACACAGACCACCGCGTCCGCCCCCCCTTGTACGCTGTTCCTGTTCGGCGCCAATGGCGACCTGGTCAAGCGCCTGCTGATGCCCGCGCTGTACAACCTCAGCCGTGACGGTTTGCTGGACCGTAACCTGCGCATCGTCGGCGTTGACCATAACCCGGCCAGCGCCGAAGAATTCGCCGCGCGCCTGCACGCGTTCATGGTCGAGCGCGACAAAGGAAGCGAGGGCAGCGCCAAGTGCCTGGACGAGAAGCTATGGGCCCGCCTGGCCAAGCGCCTGGATTATCAGACGGGCGACTTTCTCGATCCGGCCACCTACCAGGCCCTGGCCAGGCGCATCGACAAGACCAGCCACGGCAATGCCATTTTCTATCTGGCCACGTCGCCGCGCTTCTTCCCCGAGGTGGCGCAGCGCCTGGGGCAGGCCGGCCTGCTGGACGAGTCTGCCGGCGGTTTTCGCCGGGTGGTGGTTGAAAAACCGTTCGGCACTGACCTGGCCAGCGCCGAGGCGCTCAACGCCTGCCTGCTGAAGGTGATGGGCGAGCGGCAGATCTACCGCATCGACCATTACCTGGGCAAAGAGACGGTGCAGAATATTCTGGTCAGCCGCTTTTCCAACGGCCTGTTCGAATCGTTCTGGAACAATCACTACATCGATCACGTGCAGATCACCGCAGCGGAAACCGTCGGTGTCGAGACCCGTGGTGCCTTCTATGACAGCACCGGCGCCCTGCGCGACATGGTGCCCAACCACCTGTTCCAGCTGCTGGCGATGGTGGCCATGGAGCCGCCGGCCGCGTTCGGCGCCGATGCGGTGCGCGGTGAAAAGGCCAAGGTGGTCGGCGCTATCCGCCCATGGTCGGCAAAAATGGCCCTGAAAAACTCCGTGCGAGGCCAGTACAGTGCCGGCAAGCAGGGGCGCAAGCCGTTGCCAGGCTACCGCCAGGAGGCCAACGTCGCGCCGGATAGCCAGACCGAGACCTACGTGGCGCTGAAGGTGATGATCGACAACTGGCGCTGGGCCGGCGTGCCGTTCTACCTGCGCACCGGCAAGCGCATGAGTGTGCGTGACACCGAGATTGCCATCTGCTTCAAGCCCGCACCGTATGCGCAGTTTCGCGAGTCGGAGCTGGAGCGGCCCAAGCCCAACTACCTGAAAATCCAGATCCAGCCCAATGAAGGCATGTGGTTCGACCTGCAGGCCAAACGGCCCGGGCCGGAACTGGTGATGGAGAATGTCGAGTTGGGTTTTGCCTACAAGGACTTCTTCAAGATGACCCCGGCCACTGGCTACGAGACGCTGATCTATGACTGCCTGACCGGTGACCAGACCCTGTTCCAGCGGGCAGACAACATCGAGAACGGCTGGCGGGCGGTGCAGCCGTTTCTCGATGCCTGGGCCCAGGGCGGCGAAGTGCATGAGTACTCGGCTGGCGAGGACGGGCCGGAGGCCGGCAATGAATTGCTGGCCCGCGACAAGCGCGAGTGGCACCGGTTGGGGTGAGAGGTTTGCAAGCCTGTGCCGGCCGTTTCGCGGGCAAGCCCGCTCCTACAGGGAATTCCATTTCCCTCAGGCACCTGCGAAGAGGCCAGCACAGGCAACCACACAAAGGAGACCCAATGCCTGCCCATATCGAAGACTACGCCCTGCTGGGCAACTGCCGTAGTGCGGCGCTGGTCAGCCGCGATGGCTCGCTGGACTGGCTGTGCCTGCCACGTTTCGACGCCCCCGCCGTGTTCGCGGCCCTGTTGGGCAATGAAGAAAACGGCCGCTGGCGCCTGGCCCCTTGCGACCCGGTAGCGCACAGCAGCCGCCAGTACCTGGGCGACACCCTGGTGCTGGAAACCACCTGGGTGACCGCAAGCGGTCGTGCCCGGGTGCTCGACTTCATGCCTTTGGGCGAGGTCAATTCGGTGGTGCGCATCGTCGAAGGCTTGTCTGGCGAAACCAGTTTCGAAATGGACCTGGTCATGCGCTTCGACTACGGCCGCAGCGTGCCCTGGGTGGAACGGCTCGACCCACTGACCCTCAGCGCCGTCGCCGGCCCTGACCGGCTGATCCTGTGCAGCACCGTGCCCCCGCAAGCCCGCGACTACCATACCGGCTGCCGCTTTCGCGTCAGCACGGGCCAGCGCCAGGTCTTCAGCCTGCGCCACCAGCCCTCGCACTTGCCGGTGCAGCCCGACTGCGACATCGACCAAGCCTTGGCGAACACCTGCGAGCAATGGCAGGCCTTCGCCGACCGCTGCCCGCAGGTAGGGCCATATACCGCCCTGGTGCGCCGTTCGCTGCTCACCCTCAAGGCCATGACCTACGCCCCCACCGGCGGTATTGTCGCAGCCGTCACCACGTCGCTGCCCGAGCGTGTGGGTGGCGAGCGCAACTGGGACTACCGCTTCTGTTGGCTGCGCGACGCGACCATGACCCTGCTGGCCTTCATGAACCTTGGCTATTTCGACGAAGCCCAGGCTTGGCGCGAGTGGCTGCTGCGCTCGGTGGCCGGCAACCCCGAGCAGATGCAGATCATGTATGGCCTGGCTGGCGAGCGCGACCTGCAGGAGTACACCTTGCCGTGGCTGGTCGGTTATGAGCATTCACAGCCGGTGCGGGTGGGCAACGCCGCCTCGGCGCAGACGCAGCTGGACATCTATGGCGAACTGGCCGATGCGATGACCCAGGCGATCAAGGGCGGGTTGCCCCGCCACCCGCGCAGCGCCGCCATTTCGCGCTTGATACTGCCTTATGTCGAACGTATCTGGCGCGAGCCGGACGAAGGCATCTGGGAAATGCGCGGCGGCCGACAGCAGTTCGTGCACTCCAAAGTGATGGCCTGGGTCGCCTTCGACCGCGCCGCAGGGCTGGCCGATACCACAGAAGAAGGCCAAGAGCGCGGGCAGCATTATCGCCAGGTAGCTGACGAGATTCACCGCGAAGTGTGCGAGCGCGGCCTGGACGCCAGCGGCCGGTTCTTCGTCCAGGCCTATGGTTCGACCGAAATGGACGCCAGCCTGCTGCAGATCGCCCTGACCGGCTTCCTGCCGGCGGATGACCCACGCTTCATGCGCACCCTCGAACAGATCGAACAACGTCTGATGAAGAACGGCCTGCTGCTGCGCTATGACAGTGACAGCTGCAGCGACGGCCTGACGCCGGGAGAGGGCACCTTCCTGGTGTGTTCGTTCTGGCTGGCGGACGTTTATGTATTGCTGGGGCGCCAGGCCAAAGCCGAAGCGCTTTACCAACACCTGGCCGGCCTGTGCAACGACCTTGGCCTGCTGGCCGAACAATACGACCCGGCCGGCCAGCGCATGCTCGGCAACTTCCCCCAGGCCTTCAGCCAGATAGGCATCATCAACACCGCGCTGAATCTGCACCGCGCACAGTGCCCGGCGCGCGACCGGGCGCGTTGTGGGTAGCGAATGAGTGGGGCGACTGCCTTGACCGGAGTAGACTAGGCCAAACACCCTTCGGCACGGAGCACACATGGGCATTCGCGGTACTGACCGGCAAATCGACAACATCGAGTTCAATGTCAGCGACATTTCACGGAGCAAGGCCTTCTATGGCAGCGTGTTTGGTTGGGCATTCACCGACTACGGGCCGACCTACACCGAGTTCAGTGACGGCCGGTTGACGGGTGGCTTCACCACGGGTGAGCCGGTGCGTCCGGGTGGGCCGCTGGTCATCTTGTACGCCGACGACCTGGAGGCCACGCAGCAGCGGATCGAAGCCGCTGGGGCGAAAATCAGCCGGGCGACCTTTGCCTTTCCCGGCGGGCGGCGTTTTCATTTCATTGACCCGGACGGTTATGAACTGGCGGTGTGGACGGCCCAAGCCTGATGGCCAATCACAAGATCGAAATCCGCCGACGCAATATCGAAAAAATCCTGCAAGCGGCGGAAAAGGTGTTTGCCGAGAAGGGCTATGGCGCCACCTCGATGGGGGATATCGCAGAGCAGGCTGAGTTGCCACGCTCCAACCTGCATTATTACTTCAGCACCAAGGACGAGCTGTTCCGCGCGGTGCTGCAGGACCTGCTGGATGTGTGGAAGCAGGACGCCCTGTGCTTCGAGAACTTCGACGATCCGCGTGTGGTGCTGACCAGCTACATCCGGGCGAAGATGGGCCATTCGCGCTCGCGGCCGCTGGGCTCGAAAATCTGGGCCGAAGAGATGCTGCACGGCGCGCCGGTGCTGGGGGTTAACCTCGACGAAAGCCTGGTGCCTTGGGCGAAGATGAAAGAAGCCAAGATCCGCAGCTGGGTGGAAGAGGGGCGCATCCTGCCGGTGGAGCCGTCGGCGCTGCTGTACATGATCTGGGCCTCGACCCAGCATTACGCCGACTTCGGTTACCAGGTGCAGTTGCTGAACGGTGGCGAGATGCTGTCGGACATGGCGTTCGAGAGTGCCGTGCAGACGGTGACCAGCGTGATCTTGCGGGGGATAGGGCTGGCGCCGTGAACCGGCGATGGAGGCCGCTGCGCGGCATTCGCGGGCTTGCCCGCTCCCACAGGTTCTGCGCTGTCCTCAGAAATGGCGCAGTCCTTTGGGAGCGGGCAAGCCCGCGAAGGGCTGCATGGCAGCCCCCATTGCTTCAACTGGCCTCGCGGTACGGGTTACGCGGATCCTGCGTCCAGTTCAGGTACGGCTTGCCGGTATCCTGTGCCTCCATTTCGATGCAGTTTTCCACCGGGCAGGTGATCTGGCACAGGTTGCAGCCTACGCATTCCTCTTCGATCACACTGTAGGCATGCGTGCCGTCAGCTTTCAGCGTGCTGGCAATCGCCTGGTGCGAGGTGTCCTCACACGCAATGTGGCAACGCCCGCAGCCAATGCACGCCTCCTGGTCAATGTGCGCCACCGACTTGTAGTTGATGTCCAGGTATTTCCAGTCGGTGGTATGCCCCACCGCCTGCCCGCGGAACGCCTCGATATTGGGGTGCCCATGCTGGTCCATCCAGCGCGCCAGGCCGTCCTGCATGTCCTCGACGATACGGAAGCCATGTAGCATCGCTGCCGTGCACACCTGCACGGCGCCACTGCCCAAGGCCATGAACTCGGCTGCGTCACGCCAGTTGCCGATGCCGCCAATGCCACAAATCGGCAAGCCACGCGTTTCCGGGTCGCGGGCGATTTCCGCCACCATGTTCAAGGCAATCGGCTTCACTGCCGAACCGCAGTAACCACCATGGGTGCTCTGGTCTCCGACAATCGGGTGGGCCACCATGCGGTCCAGGTCGACGCTGGTGATGGAGTTGATGGTATTGATCAACGACACGGCATCGGCCCCGCCCCGGTGCGCGGCGCGGGCCGACTGGCGGATATCGGTGATGTTCGGCGTAAGCTTCACGATCACCGGCAGCGCGCAGTACGTCTTGCACCAGCGGGTGACCATTTCCACATATTCCGGTACCTGGCCAACGGCCGCCCCCATGCCCCGTTCCGGCATACCGTGCGGGCAACCGAAGTTCAACTCGATGCCATCGGCCCCGGTGGCTTCCACCAGCGGCAGGATGAACTTCCACGACTCCTCTATGCACGGCACCATCAGCGACACGATCAATGCGCGGTCGGGCCAGTCTTTCTTCACCTGGGTGATTTCGCGCAGGTTGATGTCCAGGGAGCGGTCGGTGATCAACTCGATATTGTTGATCCCCTGTACCTGACGGTTGGCACCATAGTGCGCCGAGTAGCGCGACGACACGTTGACCGCCGCAGGGTCTTCGCCCAGGGTCTTCCAGACCACGCCACCCCAGCCGGCCTCGAAGGCGCGGACCACGTTGTAGGCCTTGTCGGTTGGCGGTGCGGAGGCCAGCCAGAAGGGGTTGGGTGCCTTGATGCCGGCAAATACGATAGACAAGTCGGCCATTTACGCTGCCTCCACGTTGAGCATGAGTTGGGCATGGATGGCTTCGGCGGCCAGCTTGCCGTGTTGCACGGCCTGCACGGTAAGGTCCTGGCCCAGCGCGGTGCAGTCGCCGCCTGCGTATACGCCCGGTAGGCTGGTCTGCAGGTTTTCGTCAACGCGGATGCGCTCACCCTCGCGGGCCAGTTGCGCAGCCACCGGGTCGTGGAGGCTGGCGTCGTCGAAGCGCTGGCCAATGGCCTTGAAGATGGCGTCCGCAGCCAGCTCGAAGGTTTCGCCGGTATCGCGCAGGCGGCCTTCCGCCAGTTCGGTGCGGGCAAAACGCATGCCGCGGACCTTAGCGGCGTCATCCAGCAGCACGGCATCTGGGCGGGCCCAGGTGTACAGGCGTACCTGGTTGGCCTTGGCGATGTCCTGCTCGTGGCCGGTAGCGCCCATGTCTGCCTGACCACGGCGGTAAACCAGGTTGACGTCACGGGCACCCAGACGGCTCATCTGCACGGCCATGTCGATGGCCGTGTTGCCAGCACCGATCACCAGGCAGCGGTCGGCCAGCGGTAGCTGGCTCAGGTCATCGGCCTGGCGTAGCTCACGGATGTATTCGGTGGCGGCGAGCACGCCGGGGGCTTCCTCGTCGGGCAGGCCTAGCTGGCGCACGGCATTCAGGCCGAGGCCCAGGAACACCGCGTCGTACTGATCGCGCAGCTCGCCCAGGCTGAGGTTGTCACCCAAGCGCTGGCCATGGCGGACTTCTATACCGCCAATGCCCAACAAGAAATCCACCTCCCGCTGGGCATAGTCGTCTACCAGCTTGTAGCGGGCGATACCGTACTCGTTGAGGCCGCCGGCTTTGTCGCAGGCCTCGAACACCACCACGTCATGCCCGTGCATGGCCAGGCGGTGGGCGCAGGACAGCCCTGCCGGGCCGGCGCCGACCACGGCGATACGCTTGCCGGTGGCTGCCGAGCGCTTGAACGGGTGTGCGCTGAACTGGGCGTTGTCCAGGGCGTAACGCTGCAGCTGGCCGATCAGCACCGGCGCGCATTCCTGGGCGTTGTTGCGCACGCAGGCTTGCTGGCAGAGGATTTCGGTGGGGCACACGCGGGCGCAACTACCGCCAAGGATGTTGGCCGAAAGAATGCGTTCGGCGGCGCCTTGCAGGTTTTCGTCACTGATGCGGTGTATGAACGAGGGGATGTCAATCTCGCTAGGGCAAGCGTTGACGCAGGGGGCGTCGTAGCAGTACAGGCAGCGTGCACTTTCCAGGGCAGCCTGGCGCGCGGTGAGGGGTGGGGCCAGATCGCTGAAGCGCTCGGCCAACTGGTCGGCGCCGGCCCGGGGGCGCGGCAAATGGTTCAGGGCGTCGATCACGGTTGTAGCCTCTCTATTTTTATGGTGCAGGCGACAGGTATTGCGGTGGATTCTTGGGCCGCTGCGCGGCCCATCGCGACGCAAGGCCGCTCCCACAGGCGATGGCGGTCCTTGTGGGAGCGGCCTTGCGTCGCGATGGGCTGCACTGCAGCCCCAATGGCTTCAGCGCTGAACTGGCATCGGCCGCTGATGCTCGGCCCGGCGCCCCAGCACTTCATACACCGACGGGTACGCCGGCCGTTCCACATACCGCCCTGCGCCTGGTTCGGCGCGCAGGTCGCCATCGGCCCAGAGCACCTTGCCCTGGCTGATGGTGTGGCTTGGGATGCCGCGCACGGTGCGGCCTTCGAAAATGTTGAAGTCCACCTGCTGGTGGTGGGTTTGGGCAGAGATGGTGCGGGTGCCCTGCGGGTCCCACAGCACCAGGTCGGCATCGGCACCCACGCGTATAGCGCCCTTGCGCGGGAACAGGTTGAAGATTTTCGCCGTGTTGGTGGAGGTCAGCGCGACGAATTCGTGCATCGACAGTCGCCCGCTGTTGACCCCGGCATCCCACAGTACCGCCATGCGGTCTTCGATGCCGGCGGTGCCATTGGGGATGCGGCTGAAGTCGTCGCGGCCCATGGCTTTCTGCTCGGCGCAGAAGCAGCAGTGGTCGGTGGCGGTGGTGTGCAGGTTGCCCGACTGCAAGCCGCGCCACAGCGCCTCCTGGTGCTCGCGTGGGCGGAACGGCGGGCTCATCACATAACCGGCGGCGGTGGCCCAGTCCGGGTCACGGTAGACGCTGTCATCCAGCAGCAGGTGGCCGGGCAGCACCTCCCCATACACCGGCTGGCCCTTGCCTCGGGCATAGGCAATTTCATCCAGTGCCTCGCGGCTGGAAATGTGCACCAGGTACAACGGCGTGCCGAGGGTTTCGGCAATGCGGATGGCGCGGCTGGCCGCTTCGCCTTCAACCTGCGAGGGGCGCGACAGCGGGTGGGCTTCCGGCCCGGTCATGCCCTGGGCGAGCAGTTTTTTCTGCAGGTGGTACACCAGCTCGCCGTTCTCGGCATGCACGGTGGGCACCGCGCCCAGTTGCAGGCAACGCTCGAAGCTGGCCACCAGGGTATCGTCGGCGGCCATGATCGCATTCTTGTAGGCCATGAAATGCTTGAAGCTGTTCACCCCGTGCTTGGCCACCAGCTCTCCCATCTCTTCGGCCACCTGCTCGCTCCACCAGGTGATGGCGACGTGGAAGCCATAGTCGCTGGCGCTTTTCTGCGCCCAGCCACGCCAGGTGTGGAAGGCCTCCAGCAACGATTGCTGCGGGTTGGGTATGACGAAGTCGATGATAGAGGTGGTGCCGCCTGCCAGGCCCGCAGCGGTGCCACTGAAGAAGTCCTCGCTGGCCACGGTGCCCATGAACGGCAACTGCATGTGGGTGTGTGGGTCGATGCCGCCGGGCATCAGGTACTGGCCGCTGCCGTCGAGGATCTTGCAGTCGGTGGGTGGTTCGAGGTTTTGCCCGATGGCTCGGATCAGGCCATCGGCACACAGGACATCGGCGGGGTAACTCTCTTCGTGGGTAACCACGGTGGCGCCACGGATCAACAGGGACATGCCGTTTTCCTCGCAGGCTGACCGGTCTTGGCCGGTTCTTTGCATTGTCATGGATGCAGGGCGGGCAGGGCGGTCAATCCTGTCAGGCCTGACAAGATTCGAGGCTAGATGCTGATTCTTGATTCAGCAAGAAAATTTTCCCATTAATTTTGTGGTTTTTAAGTAGCTGATATTCAAGGGTTAAATTCAGTGAGCGTACGCAGGGCGGGGCTTTCAGGCTATTTGACTGGCTTGACAAGATGAAAATCTGGTCGAGATTTCTAAGCACATTCCGCGTGCGAACTCCGGTCATCGAATCAGCCTGATGAGCGAAAAATAGAAGAAAAACTGGAGAAGGGCCTATGCAACAGAGCAGATCGGAAGTGGTCGAGCAAGATGGCCTGTTCGAGCTGTCCGAGGGCAGCGATGTTCTCGACAGCCCGCGCTACAACCCTGACATTGCACCGACCAAGGTGCACCAGCGTACCTGGAACAAATGGCACATCACCGCCCTGTGGGTGGGCATGTCCATCTGCGTACCCACCTACACCCTCGGCGGCGTGCTCACGGCCTACTTCGGCCTCAGCGTTGGCGAAGCGCTGCTGGCGATCTTGCTGGCCAACGTTATCGTGTTGATACCGCTTACCCTCAATGCCTTTCCCGGTACCAAGTACGGCATCCCGTTTCCGGTGTTGCTGCGTTCGTCGTTCGGCATTCTCGGCTCCAACGTACCGTGCCTGATCCGCGCGGTGGTGGCCTGTGGTTGGTTCGGTATCCAGACCATGTTCGGCGGGCTGGCCATTCACCTGTTCCTGGGTTCGGTGTTCGACGGCTGGAAGGCGCTGGGTGGGACAGGCGAGGTGATTGGCTTCATGATCTTCTGGTGCCTGAACCTGTGGGTGGTGCTGCGCGGCGCCGAGTCGATCAAGTGGCTGGAAACGCTGTCGGCACCGCTGCTGGTCGCAGTGGGCGTCGGTCTGTTGTTCTGGGCCTTGCCCCATATGTCGATGTCCGAACTGCTGGCACAGCCGCCCAAGCGCCCGGAAGGGGCGAGCGTGGTCAGTTACTTCTGCGCGGGGCTCACGGCCATGGTCGGCTTCTGGGCCACATTGTCGCTGAACATTCCCGACTTCAGCCGCTACGCCCGCAGCCAGAAGGACCAGATTCTCGGGCAGATCTTCGGCCTGCCGCTGACCATGTTCCTGTTCGCGGCGCTGGGTGTGGTACTGACCGCCGCGTCGGCGTCGCTGGTGGGCGAGACGGTGTCCGACCCGGTCAGCCTGATCGGCAAGATTCAAAGCCCGTTCTGGGTGGCCCTGGCCATGGCGCTGATCGTGATCGCCACGCTGTCGACCAACACTGCGGCGAACATCGTGTCGCCGACCAATGACTTCCAGAACATTGCCCCACGCCTGATTGGGCGAAGCCGCGCGATATGGCTGACCGGCTTCATCGGCCTGGCACTGATGGGCCATGAGCTGCTGAAGAAGCTGGGCCTGATTGTCTCCGACCTTAGCCTGGAGAGCGTGTATTCCAACTGGCTGCTGGGCTATTCCAGCTTGTTGGGGCCCATTGCCGGCATCATGGCGGTGGACTACTTCCTGATCCGCCGGCAGAAGCTGGACCTGGCCGGGCTATACCGCGACGACGTGTATCCCGCGTGGAACTGGGCCGGTTTTGCCGCCTTCGCCTTGCCGGTAGGGTTGACGGTAATGGCGATTGGCAACAGCAGTTTCAGCTGGTTCTACGACTACGGCTGGTTCACCGGCTCGTTGCTGGGCGGTGCACTGTACTACGTGCTTGGCGGTATGGCGGTACGCAGTCCTGTGGTAGCGGGTGTGCCCGCGAAGCGTCCTGAACAGACAACAAAAAAAGCCTGAAGGAGAAACCCGTGACCCCCGTCAAAGAGATCCTGAAGACCAACGCCCATCACGTCGACAGTACCCGCCTGTGGCAATCGCTGATGGACCTGGCCCGGCTCGGCGCCACCGCCAAGGGCGGCGTCTGCCGCCTGGCCTTGACCGACCTCGACCGCCAGGCCCGCGATCTGTTCGTGCAGTGGTGCGAGGCGGCCGGTTGCTCGGTCAGCATCGACGCCGTCGGCAACATATTCGCCCGCCGCCCGGGCCGTAACCCCAAGCTGCCGCCGGTGATGACCGGCAGTCATATCGACACCCAGCCCACCGGCGGCAAGTTCGATGGCTGCTTCGGGGTGATGGCCGGGCTGGAGGTGATCCGCACCCTCAACGACCTGGGCGTGGAAACCGAAGCGCCGCTCGAAGTGGTGGTGTGGACCAACGAAGAAGGTTCGCGTTTTGCGCCGTGCATGATGGGTTCAGGGGTGTTCGCCAGCAAGTTCACCCTGGAAGAAACCCTGGCCAAGCGCGATGCCCAGGGTGTCAGCGTTGGCGAAGCGTTGAACGCCATTGGTTACGCCGGTCCGCGTGCAGTGTCGGGGCACCCTGTGGGGGCGTATTTCGAGGCGCATATCGAGCAGGGGCCTATCCTTGAGGACCAGGCCAAGACCATCGGCGTGGTCCTCGGCGCCCTGGGCCAGAAGTGGTTCGACCTGACCCTGCGGGGTGTTGAAGCCCATGCCGGCCCTACGCCCATGCACCTGCGCAAGGACGCCCTGGTAGGGGCAGCCGCTGTGGTGGAGGCGGTCAACCGCACGGCGCTTGCCCACCAGCCGCACGCGTGTGGCACGGTGGGCTGCCTTCAGGCGTACCCGGGGTCGCGTAACGTGATCCCGGGCGAAGTGCGCATGACCCTGGACTTCCGCCACCTCGAGGGCGAGCAGTTGAATGCGATGATTGCCGATGTGCGCGAGGTGATCGAGGCGACCTGTACCAAGCATGGTCTGAACCATGAGCTGGTGCCCACGGCCGACTTCCCGGCACTTTACTTCGACAAAGGCTGTGTCGACGCCGTGCGCGAATCGGCCAAGGCATTGGGCCTGCCGCACATGGACATCGTCAGTGGCGCGGGGCATGACGCCATCTTCTTGGCCGAGCTGGGGCCGGCGGGGATGATTTTCGTGCCGTGCGAAAACGGCATCAGCCATAACGAAATCGAGAACGCCACGCCTGATGACCTGGCGGCAGGCTGCGCGGTGTTGTTACGGGCGATGCTGGCGGCGTCGGAGGCAATTGCCAGCGGGCGACTGGCGGCCTAACCACTGGCCTCAAGACGGCCGTTACGGCCAAGGTGATAGCGCTGCAGGTCCTGCGCCAGGGTCAACTGCCCGCTGTAATGGGCGAGGGCCTCGTCGCGCAGGTTGTCGATGTGCGGGCTGCGCCGTGGGTCGTTCTGGTAGCGGGCGCTGAAATGCGTCAGTACCAGGTTGCGCACGCCAGCGGCCTCGGCAAAGCGTGCCACTTCAGCGGCGGTGCTGTGGCCGAACGTGCCCCCGGTGCGTTCGACGACCGCCTGGGTGAAGGTGGCTTCGTGCACCAGTACATCCGCACCCCTGGCGACGGCTGCCAGCAGTTCTGGTTTGTCGTTGTCCCCGCACACGATCACCCGCTGTGGCGGACGCGAAGGCCGCAGGTAGTCGTTGCCGTTCAGTAGTTGCCGGTTGTACTTCACGGTCAACCCCTTGGCCAGCTCACCCCACAGCGGACCACGCGGTATGCCCTCGGCGTCCAGACGCTGGATGTCCAGGCGTGGCTCAGGGTTGGTTTCGGTGAATACGAAACCCACGCTGGGCACCCGGTGCGACAGTTGCACGGTGGTTACCTGCAGGGTCTCGCTGCGCCATGTGCTCAACGTTTCCACGGGCAACAGGCGCAGCTCGAACGGCAGGAAGGTATCGCTGGCAAGCAGGCCCTGGCGTACCCAGTCGTGCAGTGCGGCGGGCAGGATCACTTCCAGCGGCTGGGTGCGCCCGCTCATGCCCGCGCTGGCCAACAGGCCGGGCAGGCCGAAGCAATGGTCACCATGCACGTGGGTGATGAAGATCGCGCGCAGGTCGCGGATTGAAAGCGGGGTGTGTAGCAGCCGGTGCTGGGTGCCTTCGCCACAATCGACCAGATACCAGTGGCTGCCACTGGCTTCGATCACGGCAGTGGCGCTGACATTACGTGCCTTGGTGGGCACCCCGGCGGAGGTGCCGAGGAACAGCAGGTCCATGCTCAGGCTCCTGTTTCAGGCCAGAAGCGGCCAAGGTGATACGGGGCGCACACCTTAGCCGGATTGCCGCCCGCCGTCGACGGCCTGCTAGTTACCCTGTCGCCAGATGAGCTTGCTGGTGTCATAACCTTGCTCCCGGGCGATCGTCAGCAGTTGCTCGCGCTGCTGGTCGGTGACTGCTGGCGTGCGCGAAAGCAGCCACAGGTACTCCCGGTTGGGGTGGCCGACCAGTGCCACGCGGTAGTCCTTGTCGTGGTACAGCACCCAGTACTCGCCCTTGGTCAGGCCTGGCGCCAGGCGGCTGAACCAGTTGTCGAAGCGCACCCACAGCTTGTCGGTGCTGCCTGGCTGCTGGAGCTCGGCAATACCCTTGGCTTCATTCCACCGGCCGTCCTTTTCCTGGCAGCGGTTGGTTACATCGATACGGCCGTCCTCGCGCAAGCCGTAGCGCGCCTCGGACTTCACACAGTTGCGCTGGAAGAACATCGGCAGCCGCGCCAGTTCGTACCAGGTACCCTGATAGCGTTGCAGGTCCACCTGCTGGGTACGCGGCGGTGCCGGGTGATCGTTGCCGGCGCAGCCGAGCAGGGCCAGGGTCATGCAGGAAAACAGCAGTGTAGTGCGCAGCACCATGGGTGACCTCCTTGGAGCGGATGGGGCGTACCTGTGTTTCGACGCCTGTGCGGGGAAAAAGTTGTAGGTGGTTTTGCCTGCGGTGAAACCCGTGCAGGAGCGGGTTTACCCGCGAAAGGGCCCGCACGGGTCCGCACAGGCCTGCCTCACAGCCAGTACGTCACCGCCCACCAACCCAACCCGCCCATCACCACGGTATAGGGCAGCGCCATCCACACCATCCGCCCATACGACAGCCGGATCAGCGGCGCAATGGCCGAGGTCAACAGGAACAGGAACGCCGCCTGCCCGTTCGGCGTCGCCACGCTTGGCAGGTTGGTGCCGGTGTTGATGGCCACTGCCAGTGTTTCGAAATGCTCGCGGCTCATGCTGCCATCGAGAAATGCCTGCTTCACTTCGGTGATGTAGATGGTGGCAACGAACACATTGTCGCTGATCGCCGACAGCAAGCCGTTGGCCAGATACAGCATGCCCGGTTGCTGTTCGGCCGGCAGCGTCAGCACCCAGTTGATCAATGGGTTGAACAGTTGCTGCTGATGAATCATCGCGACCACGGCGAAGAACACCACCAACAGCGACGTGAATGGCAGGGCCTCCTGGAAGGCACGGCCCAGGCGGTGCTCGTCGGTGATGCCAGTGAAGGCCGTGATCAGCACGATCACCATCAGACCGATCAGGCCGACCTCGGCCACATGCAGCCCCAGGCAGATGATCAGGATCAGTGCAGCGAGCCCTTGTACCCACAGCGCGATGCGCTGGGCCTGGGTACGCGCGGCATCGTCTTCGACCGCATAGGCGGTCAGCACCTGGCGCACCGGTTCGGGCATCAACGTGCCGTAGCCGAAAAGGCGCACCTTTTCCAGCAGTACGCAGGTCACCAGACCGGCACCCAGCACTGGCAGCGATACGGGCGCCACCTTGAAGAAGAAATCGACGAAGTGCCAACTCATCTCGTGGCCGATCAGCAGGTTCTGCGGTTCGCCCACCAACGTGCAAACGCCGCCCAGGGCGGTACCCACAGCGCCATGCATCAGCAGGCTGCGCAGGAAGGCGCGGAACTGGTCGAGGTCTTCACGGTGCAGGTGAGCGACTTGCTGGTCGCTCTCCAGTGCGCTCTCCTCGCGCGGATTGGCCCCGGACGCGACGCGGTGGTACACCGCGTAGAAGCCGACCGCAGCGCTGATGATCACCGCCGTGACGGTGAGTGCATCGAGAAACGCGGAAAGGAACGCCGACAGCACGCAAAACAGCAACGACAGAATGGCTTTTGAGCGCACCCCAAGCAAAATGCGTGAGAACAGGAACAGCAGCAGTTCCTTCATGAAGTGGATGCCGGCGACCATGAACATCAGCAGCAGGATGACCGGGAAGTTGTGCTGCAGTTCCTCGTACAGCGCCTGGGGCGTGGTCATCTGCAACAGCATGGCTTCGATCAGCAACAAGCCACCGGGCATCAACGGGTAGCACTTCAGGGCCATAGCCAAGGTGAAGATGAATTCGAGCACCAGTGCCCAGCCGGTCGCAACCGGGCCAATGGTTACCAACAACAGCGGGTTGAGCACCAGAAACAGGCAGATGACCACCTTGTACCAAATCGGCGACTTGCCCAGAAAACCGTGGGCGATTGCGCCGGTCAGGGGGCGTGACATAAATATGTATCCTTATAATTCAGCGATGGCGCACGGTGCCGGATCTGCGCGTCTTAGGCAAGGCGCACAGTCCCGTTTTTGGCACAAGTACGGCCATTGGGCTGGGTTACCATCGCTGCCATGAGCCTTTCACCCACAGGAGTGCCGCCCGTGACCGAGTACAGTGCATTCAAGGTCGAACTGACCGACAGCATCGCCCACGTTCAGATCAATCGCCCGGAGAAGGTCAACGCGATGAACGCGGCTTTCTGGGAAGAGATCATCGACATCTTCCAGTGGATCGATGACACCGATGCCGTGCGTGCTGTGGTGATCAGCGGTGCCGGCAAGCATTTCTCCGCCGGTATCGACCTGATGATGCTGGCTTCGCTGGCCGGGCAGATGGGCAAGGACGTGGGCCGTAATGCACGCTTCCTGCGCAAGACCATCCAGCGGCTGCAGGCCTCGTTCACCGCTGTAGACACGTGCCGCAAGCCGGTACTGGCGGCGGTTCAGGGCTATTGCATCGGCGGCGCCATCGACCTCATCTCGGCGTGCGACATGCGCTACTGCAGCAGTGACGCGCAGTTCTCGATCAAGGAGATCGACATGGGCATGGCTGCCGATGTCGGCACATTGCAACGTTTGCCACGCATCATCGGCGACGGCATCATGCGTGAGCTGGCATTTACCGGCCGCAATGTCGAGGCGGACGAGGCGCTGCGTATCGGCCTGGTCAACCGAGTCTATGATGATCAGGCCGCACTGATGGACGGCGTCTTTGCCATCGCCCGCGAAATTGCCGCAAAATCGCCGATCGCTGTGGCCGGCACCAAGGAAATGCTCAGCTACATGCGTGACCATCGTATCGACGATGGCCTGGACTACATTGCCACCTGGAACGCCGCAATGCTGCAGTCCGAAGACCTGCGCGTGGCTGTGGCGGCGCACATGAGCAAACAGAAACCGACGTTCGCCGACTGATCGGGCCGGGGGACGCGCAGTAAAGGAACCCCCGAGATGTCAGCACGCTGGACTACCGCAGTACTCGACCCACAGATGATCGGGGGGCTGGCCGTGGCCCGCAGCCCTGAAGGGTTTCTGGTGGACGCCAACGGCGCGCTGTTCCCCCGCGACTGGCTCAAGCGCCAGGACCTCGACGTGCTGTGCGAACACGGCATCGGCCACTTTGACGGCCAGCCGGTATTTTTGCTGGAACTGCGCAGCGCCACCGATGTGCCCGGCTGCAGCTGGCGCGGCCTGCGTGCGTTCATGCTCGAAGGCGACTTCGACACCTACAAGGTGCTGGGCTATGCCGCACAAATCGGCACCTGGGCCCGCGAGCATCGCTTCTGCGGCAGTTGCGGCCAGGCGATGACGCAAATTCGCTGGGAGCGGGCGATGTACTGCCAGCCCTGCGACCTGCGCAGCTATCCGCGCATTTCACCCAGCATGATCGTGCTGGTGACCCGCGGCGATGAAATCCTGCTGGCGCGTTCGCCGCGCTTCGTCACCGGGGTGTACAGCACCTTGGCAGGTTTTGCCGAACCGGGTGAATCGGCCGAAGACTGCCTGGTGCGCGAAGTGCGCGAAGAAGTGGCGGTGGAGGTGCAGAACATCCAGTACGTCGGCAGCCAGTGCTGGCCGTTTCCGCATTCGATGATGCTCGGTTTTCATGCCGAGTACGCCGGTGGCGAGATTGTCATGCAGCCGGACGAGATCGAGGACGCCAAGTGGTTCAGCGTCCACGACCTGCCGCCGCTGCCGGCCGGGCGGTCCATTGCCCGGTACCTGATCGACCTGTATGTAGCCAGGCGCCTAGGGTTGCCCGAACCAGTGTTGCCACGCTAAGCGCACGGTCAACGCCAGCACCACGGTGATGAACACCGGGCGGATGAACTTGCTGCCACCGCTGATTGCCGTGCGTGCGCCGAAAAAGGCGCCGACCATCACCGACAGGCCCATGCATAGGCCAACGATGTAGTCCACCTGCCCGGAAATGATGAACACCGTCAGCGCCGCGATGTTGCTGACGAAGTTCATGCTGCGCGCCACGCCGCTGGCGCGTACCAGGTCGATGGGGTACAGCAGCAGGGTACTGACGGTCCAGAACGCCCCGGTACCCGGGCCGGCCACGCCGTCGTAGAAGCCCAGGGTGAAGCCTTGCGGCACTTGCCACTTCTTCTTGATTGGCGCATCGGCATCCAGCGGTGCCTTGGGCGTGCCGCCGAACAACAGGTAGATGCCACAGGCGAAGACGACCACCGGCAGCATCTTGTTCAGCCATTCAGCTGGCATGTAGTGGGCGATGACGGCGCCGAGCAACGCCCCGGCCAGGGTGGCGAACAATGCCGGGCGCCACTGCGCCGGATGGAACAGTTTGCGTTTGTAGTAAGTGAAACTTGCGGTGGCCGAGCCGAAGGTGGAACTGAGCTTGTTGGTGCCCAGCACCAGGTGCGGTGGCATGCCGGCCGTGAGCAGGGCCGGAGTGGTGAGCAGGCCCCCGCCACCGGCGATGGCGTCGATGAATCCGGCGACGAAGGCGACCAGCGCCAGGATCAGCAGGGTCAGGGGTTCTACGGTGAGTTCGAAGGGCATGGGGTTTGGGCGTAGGGAGAAAGGCAAAAGGTGAGCAACGGTCGCTCTGAAGGCTGAGATGGTAATACTCACCGGTTAGGCTTGCCAGTGCCAGGTGTTTGCGAGATTGCCCTTGCGCTTTAACCTCTGGCAGTTCACTTGGTTTGACCCCTCACGCTCGATTGTTCGGGCTGAAATGAAAAATTCGCAGGGGGTGATGGTAGCTTATGAATGACGACTGCCTCTTCTGGAGGGGTATATACTTTTTCAATGAGTTTTGCGGTTTTATTGATCTTCTTCATGTAAATGGTGGTTATGTTATCTGCTTGCGCCTCATCGTTGAGCAGATACCTGGCATCGTTATTAGGCTCCCAATTTTCTAGCGTATCTTTGTATTTGATTAGGTTTGCAGCTTTCTCTAAATGTTTTCCTTGGGTGTGTGGGCTATCATACCACTTGGGGAATTTGGCCAGTGCAGGGAAGGTTTCAGTAGCCTTGACAGCATCGTTGTAGTACGGGTTTTCATTGTTCGGTGAGAGCGTCGAGGTGTCGCGTTTTATCTTGAAGAAATCCAAAATTACCCTCAGCATCTGGCCGGATGGGTCCAGATTGTTCGTTGGGTCGCCCTCGCAATAGGCATATGCATTTCGCCCCCCCTTGCCAAAAGGGCTGAGGTTGTCAGGCGAATAAAAGCGCATGAGATAAGGGCTATACGCACGGTGGCCGTTGCCAAGGAGGTACAGTTTCGTGAAGCGATCACAACGTTGCCCGGTGTATCCCAGGATATGCTCAATGTGGCTGTGCCCATAAGCGCTGTAGGTCAGACTTTGAATGCGGTCACGATGTAAGCTGTTGGTTATGGAACTCTGCGCATTTACTGCCGTTAACAGCGTTTCGGCAGCGCGCTCCGCGAGTGGAGTGCCTGTGGCTGAAAACAGTGTAATAGATTGGTTGATGCCAACTGCTGTTGATAACTGGTCGATATTATAGAATAAGTGCTGCTTTAGGTTCTGTTGCATGATCAGCCTGCCGGCAATGTAATGTATTGATGCTACCTTCGGATAATTTAGCCATGCGTACAACTGGTATATTTGCCAGTTGCATGCAGGCACTCTATATGTGTTGCCAGTGCCGGCCCTTTCGCGGGCAAGCCCGCTCCTACGAAGATGGCGCAATCCCGTAGGAGCGGGTTTACCCGCGAAAGGGCCGGTACAGGCGAAAACATCAACTACGGATAAACGCCAGCAAATCCGCATTGATCACATCGGCATGGGTGGTCGGCATGCCATGTGGGTAGCCTTTGTAGGTTTTCAGCGTGCCATTGGGCAGCAGCTTGGCCGACAATACCCCGGAGTTTTCATAGGGCACGATCTGGTCATCGTCGCCGTGCATCACCAGCACCGGCTGCTTGATGCCCTTCAGGTCCTCGGTGAAATCGGTCTGGGAAAACGCCACGATGCCATCGTAATGGGCTTTTGCACTGCCGATCATGCTTTGGCGCCACCAGTTGCCAATGATGCCTTCGCTGGCTTCGACCCCAGGGCGGTTGTAGCCGTAGAACGGCCCTGCTGGCACATCCCGGTAGAACTGCGCTCGGTTGCTGGCAACCTGGGCCTGGAAGCCGTCGAATACCGACTTGGGCAGGCCACCGGGGTTGCCGGGGGTTTGTACCATCAAGGGGGGTACGGCCGCGATCAGCACGGCCTTGGCCACCTTGTCTTCAGGGTACCGGGCCATGTAGCGCACCACCTCGCCGCCGCCGGTCGAGTGGCCGACATGCACGGCACCCTGGGTGCCCAGGTGGGCGACCACGGCGGCTACATCGTCGGCATAGTGGTCCATGTCGTGGCCGTCCCATACCTGGCTGGAGCGGCCATGGCCTCGCCGGTCGTGGGCGACCACCCGGTAGCCTTCAGCGAGGAAGAACAGCATCTGCGCGTCCCAGTCATCGGCACTGAGCGGCCAGCCGTGGTGGAAGTGGATCACCGGCGCATCGCGCGGGCCCCAGTCCTTGTAGAAGATCTGTACGCCGTCCTTCGTGGTTACATAGCTCATGGTCGTGTCTCCTGAGTGCAGGAAGCGAAGGGAGCTATTGAGAATAGGAGGAATTCTGGCGGGTATCAGGAAGTTGTGTTGCCTGTGCGGGCCTCTTCGCGGGTGAACCCGCTCCTACAGGGATCTCATGGATTTTGAATGCGCAGGAGCGAGTTCACCCGCGAAGAGGCCCACACTCATGCCCTTCAGACGCGATCGCGCATGCGGTACCAGGCCTTTGCCGCCGCTTCCAATGGCGCAGCCAGCAGGTCGCCGCCGGGGAAGCGGCCGTTTTCGATGCCTTGGTACAGCGCCAACAGGTCTTCATCGCCGAGAATGGCATCGCTGACCGCACGCGCCGCCGCCAGGGTCGGCAGAACGCCATGGCCGGAGAAACCCTGCAGCCAGTAGCGCTGGCCCTCGCGGCCGACGTCCGGGGTGCGCTTGATGCTGCAATCGATGTGGCCGCCCCAGGCATAGTCGATGGCCACCCCGGCCAGTTGCGGGAATACCCGCTCCAGGTACGGGCGGGTGGCGCTGGCGACGTCCTTGGGAATACCGCCCAGATAAGTGCAGCCACCGCCGAACAGCAGGCGGTGGTCCGGGGTCAGGCGGAAGTAGTCGGGTACGAACTGGTTGTCGATCACGCAACTGTTGCGAGGTAGTAACGAATGGGCGAAGTCGGCATCCAGAGGCGCAGTGGCTACCTGGTAGGAACCGACGGGCAACAGGCGGCGCGACAGGCCGCGGTCAAGGCGGTCGATGTAGGCGTTGCAGGCCAGCACCAACACCTGGCAGCGAACTTCGCCACGGTCGGTGTGGGCGACATAGCCGTCGCGAGCCTGCTGGTAGCTGAGCACCTGGCTCTGTTCGTAGATTCGCCCGCCAGCAGCCTCGATGGTACTGGCCAGGCCCTGCGCCAGTTTCAGTGGGTTGAGGTGGGCGCCTTTGGCGTCGTACAGCGCGGCCTGGTAGCGCGGGCTGTCGATCCATTGCGGCAACTCGTCACGGCCGATCAGGCGCAGGGCGTCGTAACCCCATTTATGCTCGGCATCATGCAGCGCCTCTTCGAGCATTTTCACCCGGCGTGGCAATACTGCAGTCCACAGGCTGCCCTGCCGGTAGTCGATGTCGAAACCGTGGCGTTGGGGCAGCTCGCGCATCTCGTCGGCAGCCCAGCACATGCTGGCCCACAGCCGTTGGGTACGTTCGATGCCAAGGGCCTGCTCCAGCGGCGGCATGTCGCACGACCAGCCCAACAGCGCCTGGCCACCGTTGCGACCGGAGGCCGCCCAGGCAACCCGGCTGGCTTCCAGCAGCGTTACGCGTTTGCCGGCCTGGGTCAGGCGCAGGGCAGTATGCAGGCCGCTGAAACCGGCACCGATGATCAGTACGTCGGTGTCGTGGGGGCCTTGCAGGGTAGGGCGTAACGGGATGTTGGCGGGGTAGGTCTGGGCATAGTAACTGGCGACGTGCTGGGCGGATTGTTTGAACATGCCGGGCTTCCGTGAAAATTATTATGTTTATTTTCATGAAAAGTTAGCAGTTAAATTTCACGTTGCCAATGTGTCGATCGGGTTTTGTGGCTCGCCTGTTGGTAATGTGTTGCCTGGGCTGGCCTCTTCGCGGGTGAACCCGCTCCTACAGGGGGCACGCGCAGAGAGACCGGACGTGAGAAGGCGGAAATTTCAGGGCGTTGCCTTTTTCCGCGGCTGCCGTGGCTTGCTCGGAGTTGCCTTGTTTCCGGCCGTTTTGCTTTTGCCACCTCCACCGCGACGTTTCTTCTTCCAGGACGGCGCCGCCCCGGCCGCTGGCCCGCTGATGGTCATGCGCATGCCGCTGCAACGCTCTACCAGCTTGCCCATCCACGCAGACTGCCGGGCGACGAACTCTTCCAGGGTCATCTCGCCGCTTTGCACCATGTCCAGCGCCTGCTCCCAGATTGCCGTGGTGCCGGGGTCGGCAATCGCGCGGGGAACGGCGTCGATCAGGCTGAAGGCCGCAGGTGTGGCCGACAGCGCCTTGCCGTTCTTTACCAGGTAACCGCGGTCGAGCAGGCCCTGGATAATGCTGGCGCGGGTGGCCTCGGTGCCGATGCCGGTGGTTTCCTTGAGCTTCTGCTTCAGCCGAGGGTCATCCACCAGCTTGGCCACGTTCTTCATCGCTTTGATCAGGTCGCCTTCGGTAAACGGCTTGGGTGGCTGGGTCCACAGGTCTTTCAACTGCAGGCCGTGTACGTTGCAGTCCTGGCCTTCGCGCAGCGCTGGCAACACCTGGGCCGGGGGTGCCTCGCGGCCTTTGGCCGGGGTCAGCGCTTCGGGCAAGGCGCGGCGCCAGCCCGGCTCGACGATCTGTTTGCCCACAGCACGCAGCGCATGACCTGCGCAGTCGAAGTCGGCCTGGGTGCGGTCGTATTCATGGTTGGGCAGGAACTGCGCCAGATAGCGGGCGCGGATCAGGGTATACACGGCCTTGTGTTTGGCCGGCAGGCGCGAGGGGTCGCTGGCGGCGACGGTGGGAATGATGCCATGGTGAGCGCTGACTTTGGCGTCGTTCCACGCCCGCGATCGGCGTTGCGGCTCCAGGTAGGGCTGCAGCGGCGCCAGGCTGGCATCGGCCCGTTGCAGGGCGGCGAGGATGGCGGGTGCCTCGACGTGCTGGCTTTGTGGCAAATAGCCGCAATCGCTGCGCGGGTAGGTGATCAGTTTGTGGGTTTCGTACAGTGCCTGGGCAATGTCGAGGGTTTCCTGGGCGCCGAGGCCGAACTTTTTCGAGCACAGCTCCTGCAGGGTGCCAAGGTCGAAGGGCAGCGGTGCTGCTTCGCGCACACGCTCGGTCGCTACCTTTACCGCTCGGGCAGTGCCGGCATGGCCGATGTCGGTGGCGGCCTGCTGTGCCAGGCCTTGCTTCAGGCAGCGGCCTTGGTCATCGCAGGCGTCTTCGGGGGCGCGCCATTGGGCATTGAAGCGTTGGCCGGCGTGTTCCAGTTGCACCTCGATGGCCCAGAACGGCACCGGCACGAAGTCGGCGATGCTGCGATCGCGGTCGACCACCAGGCGCAAGGTCGGCGTTTGCACGCGGCCTACCGGCAGCACACCCTGGTAGCCGGATTGGCGGCCCAGCAAGGTGAACAGCCGGCTCATGTTCATGCCGATCAGCCAGTCGGCGCGCGAGCGCCCCAGCGCCGAGTGGTACAGGTTGAACGTCTCGTGGCCTGGCAGCAGGCGCGCCAGGGCCTTGCGGATGGAGGCGTCATCCAGCGCCGACAGCCACAGGCGCTGCACCGGGCCCCGGTAGCGGCAATGCTCGACCAGCTCGCGGGCAATCATTTCGCCTTCGCGGTCGGCGTCGGTGGCAATCACCAGTTCCCGCGCTTCACCGAGCAGGCGCTTGACCGCCTTGAACTGGCTGGCGGTCTTGGGCTTTACCAGCATCTTCCATTTGTCTGGAATGATCGGCAGGTCGGCCAGGTTCCAGCGCTTGTAACGTTCGTCGTAGCTGTCGGGCGGTGCGGTTTCCAGCAGGTGGCCGATGCACCAGGTGACGCAGATGTCGGTGCCTTGCCAGCAGCCGTCGCCTTTGCGGTTGGCGCCGAGCACTTTGGCGATGTCTTTTGCCTGGGAGGGTTTTTCACAGAGGAACAGGCGCATGGCCGGGACGCTTCATCGGGGTGGTGGGCCATAGGATGCGCAAGCGGGGGCGCAGAGGCAAGTTTTATCTGGATGGATGTACAGGTTTTTGTCAGGAGAAGTGTCTTTACCTGTGCCGGCCTCTTCGCGGGCAAGCCCGCTCCCACATGAATCGTATTCCCATGCAGGAGCGGGCTTGTCCGCGAAGCGGCCAGTGCAGGTTATGGATCAGGCGCGCGAGTCGCGCACCATGTCGACATGCGGGATGCCAGCTTCGAGGAATTCCTCGCTGACTACGCGAAAGCCCAGCCGCTCATAGAACGGCGTGGCGTGTACCTGGGCGCTGAGCATCTGTTGTTTCAGGTCGCGGTTCTGCGCTTCGACGATGACCGCATTGACCAACGCATCGCCCACCTTCAGGCCACGCCAGTCCTTGAGCACCGAGATGCGCCCGATGGTGCCGTCGGCCAGCAGGCGCGCAGTACCGATCGGATAGTCGCCTTCCAGGGCCAGGAAGTGCAGGGCGTCCTGATCTTCCGAGTCGAACTCCAGCTCTGGCGGAATGTGCTGCTCGGCGACGAACACGGCTTCACGGATACGGCGGATGTCGGCGTTGTCTTTGTGCCAATCGGCGAGGCGAACGCTGATCTTATTCATTGGCGAAACCCAGGCTCCCTTGTTTGACCAGCTGCTGTACCAGCATAAGGCCATCTTCGTCCTGCAGCCACTCGGCCAGGTTATCGATGTGCAAGGCGTCGGCCGCGCATACCAGCTTCAGCAGCTCGCGCAGTTTGCCGGGCAGTGGGCAACTACGGCCGCTGGCGAACAGCAGCAGGTCATCTTCGAATTCGGACCAGGCCAGGCGTGCGCTGGGGTTGCGGATCAGGATGGCGCCTTGCTCAAGGGCATTGATCAGCTCTTCCTCGCTCAGCTCTTCGCCAACGATCTGTTCGGGGTAGCGTGGCTCGGTCATGAACTGGCCGAACCAGGTCAGCAGCAGGTCCTTGTCGCCCATGTGCTTGTCGAGCAGCGCCTTGAGGCGGTCGAGGGCATCGTGCTGGATCTGGTGCGGGTCGCTGACCGGCTGGGCGTCGGCGTCGCTGTAGCGCTCTTCGTCGGGCAGGAACTGGCCGAGGAAGTCGGTGAAATGGGTCAGCACTTCGGCAGCGCTCGGTGCGCGGAAGCCTACCGAGTAGGTCAGGCAGTCGTCCACGGCCACGCCGTAGTGGGCCAGGCGCGGTGGCAGGTAGAGCATGTCGCCAGGCTCCAGGGTCCACTCGCCGCTCTGCTCGAACTCGGCCAGGATACGCAGGTCGGCGTGCTCCAGCAGCGGGCTGTCACTGCTGCACATCTGGCCGATCTTCCAGTTGCGCTGGCCGTGACCTTGCAGCAGGAACACATCATAGTTGTCGAAGTGCGGGCCGACGCTGCCACCCGGGGCGGCGAAGCTGATCATCACGTCATCGATACGCCAGCTGGGCAGGAAGCGGAAGTTTTCCAGCAGTTCGGCCACTTCCGGAACGAACTGGTCAACGGCCTGTACCAGCAGAGTCCAGTCTTTTTCCGGCAGTTCGGCGAAAGTGTCTTCGCCGAACGGGCCGCGGCGGAGCTCCCACGGGTGCGCGCCGTGCTCCAGCACGATACGCGACTCGACTTCATCTTCAAGGGCCAGGCCGGCGAGTTCGTCGGGGTCGATCGGGCTGATGAAGTCCGGGAAGGCCTGGCGCACCAGCAGCGGCTTCTTCTGCCAGTAGTCGCGCATGAATTCGCGGGCCGAGATGCCGCCGAGCAGCTGCAGTGGAGTATCAGGATTCATGTTCAACCTATTGAAAAAACGTAATTTTCGTACGGGAATAAAAACGCCCGGCCAGGCCGGGCGTTGTACGCGACGCTCAGCTTAGATGCGTTTGGCCTGGGCTGCCGCGTTACCGATGTAGGTAGCGGGGGTCAGCTGCTTGAGCTCGGCCTTGGCTTCGGCTGGCATGTCCAGGCCGTCGATGAAGGTCAGCAGCGCTTCTGGGGTGATGCCCTTGCCACGGGTCAGCTCTTTGAGCTTCTCGTAAGGGTTTTCGATGTTGAAGCGGCGCATCACGGTCTGGATCGGCTCGGCCAGCACTTCCCAGCAGGCGTCCAGGTCGGCGGCGATGCGAGCTTCGTTGACTTCCAGCTTGCCGATGCCTTTCAGGCTGGCCTCGAAGGCGATGACGCTGTGGGCAAAGCCCACGCCCAGGTTGCGCAGCACGGTGGAGTCGGTCAGGTCACGCTGCCAGCGCGAGATCGGCAGCTTGCTGGCCAGGTGCTGGAACAGCGCGTTGGCGATGCCCAGGTTGCCTTCGGAGTTTTCGAAGTCGATCGGGTTGACCTTGTGCGGCATGGTCGACGAACCGATTTCGCCGGCGACGGTCTTCTGCTTGAAGTAACCCAGCGAAATGTAGCCCCACACATCACGGTCGAAGTCGATCAGGATGGTGTTGAAGCGGGCGATGGCGTCGAACAGCTCGGCGATGTAGTCGTGCGGCTCGATCTGGGTGGTGTACGGGTTGAACTGCAGGCCCAGTTCGTCTTCGATGAAGGCGCGGGCGTTCTCTTCCCAGTCGATCTGCGAGTAGGCCGACAGGTGGGCGTTGTAGTTGCCCACGGCGCCGTTGATCTTGCCCAGCAGCGGTACGGCGGCAACCTGGGCGATCTGGCGCTCCAGGCGATACACGACGTTGGCCAGTTCTTTACCCAGGGTGGTCGGCGAAGCCGGCTGACCGTGGGTGCGCGACAGCATTGGCACTTCGGCGTGGGCGTGGGCCAGGGCGCGGATGGCGTCGGCGACCTGGCGCATCAGCGGCAGCAGCACTTCGTCACGGCCGGCGCGCAGCATCAGGGCGTGGGACAGGTTGTTGATGTCCTCGCTGGTGCAGGCGAAGTGGATGAACTCGCTGACCTTGGCCAGCTCAGGCAGCTTGGCGGCCTGCTCCTTGAGGAGGTATTCAATGGCCTTGACGTCGTGGTTGGTGGTGCGCTCGATTTCCTTGACGCGCTCGGCGTGCTCCAGCTTGAAATCGTTGGCCAGGCTGTCCAGCAGGGCGTTGGCTTCGGCGGAGAACGCCGGCACTTCGCCGATTTGCGGGTGGGCGGCCAGGCGCTGCAGCCAGCGCACTTCGACCAGGGCGCGGAAACGGATCAGGCCGAATTCGCTGAAAATGGGGCGCAAGGCCTGGGTTTTGCCGGCATAACGGCCGTCTACAGGGGAAACCGCAGTGAGCGAAGAAAGCTGCATGGGGTGTTCTCGGACAGTCAGGCTTTTGGAAGGGCGCATATCATACATGAAAAATGCGCCAGGGTCGGGTGGCTGACCAAAGGTCGGCCCAATTTGGATCAGGTGGCAGACCCTGTGGGAGCGGGTATGTCCGCGAACACCAGCGTAGCCGGTGCCATACACCGCGTCGCCTGCTTCGCGGGCATGCCCGCTCCCACAAAGGGCAGCCCAGCCCGTCAGTTGGGGCTGCGCATCATGTCGTACAGTTCGTTCAGCAACTTGCGCCGGCTGAACACCAGTTGCCAACGGTGCCCGCCCAGCTGCCGCCACAGTCGCGCGGCGCGGATGCCGGCCAGCAGCAGGGCGCGGATCTTCGAGGCGTTGTTGGGCTGCTGCAGGAAGCGCATGTCGCCGTGCACCTGGATGCGCTGGCGCAAGGTGCTAAGGGTGTCCTGGTACAAGGCTCCACTGGAAGCGATGACGTTTTCGTGAACCAGGCCGAAATGCTCGGCCTGCGACTGGATTTGCGGCAGGCGGTTGCCGATGGTGTCCAGCAGGTCGCCACGCTTGTTCAGCTGGCGCTCCAGGCCCAACATCGACAGGGCGTAGCGCAGCGGCTCGCGCTGCAGGCTGTTGGGGTCGCGCTCGAGGGCGCCGATCAGTGCCCGGTAGCCGTCGCGCAGGTTCAGGTCGTCACCGCCGAACACCTCCAGGGTGTCCTTGGGGTCGCGCACCAGCAGGCTGCCCAGCATGCAGCCGATATTGGCTTCACTGGCCTGGCCGGTGCGGGCGATGCGGTCGACCAGCACGGCGGCCTGGAATACACCACCCAACGCAATCAGCTGCTCCTGCAGGTTGCTCATGCGCGCGGGCTCCACGGCTCGGCAGCCTCGATCACGCCACCGCCCAGGCACACTTCGCCGTCGTAGAACACCACCGACTGGCCCGGCGTAACGGCGCGCTGAGGCTCGTCGAACACGGCGCGGTAGCCGCTGGCGGTGCGCTCCAGGGTGCATCGCTGGTCGCTCTGGCGGTAGCGCACCTTGGCAGTCAGCTGACGTGGGTTGCCGAGGTCGACCGGGTTGACCCAGAAAATTTCCGAGGCCAGCAGGGCGCGGGAGAACAGCCATGGGTGCTCGTTACCCTGGCCGACCACCAGCACGTTGCGAGCCAGGTCCTTGTGCAGCACGTACCACGGCTCGTCACTGGCATCCTTCAGGCCGCCAATGCCCAGGCCCTGACGCTGGCCGATGGTGTGGTACATCAGGCCATGGTGGCGGCCGATCACTTCACCTTCGGTGGTTTCAATGTCGCCCGGCTGGGCCGGCAGGTACTGCTTGAGGAAGTCGCTGAAGCGGCGCTCGCCAATGAAGCAGATGCCGGTGGAGTCTTTCTTCTTGGCGGTGGCCAGGCCGTGTTTTTCGGCAATGGCACGCACTTCGGGCTTTTCCAGTTCGCCGACCGGGAACAGGGTGCGGGCAATTTCCTGGCCGCCGACGGCGTGCAGGAAATAGCTCTGGTCCTTGTTCGGGTCCAGGCCCTTGAGCAGTTCGGTGAGCGCACCAGTATCGCGGCGGCGCACGTAGTGGCCGGTGGCGATCAGGTCGGCACCCAGTGACAGGGCGTAGTCGAGAAACGCCTTGAACTTGATTTCGCGGTTGCAGAGGATATCGGGGTTAGGGGTGCGGCCAGCCTTGTATTCCTCAAGGAAGTGCTCGAACACGTTGTCCCAGTATTCGGCGGCGAAGTTGGCGGTGTGCAGCTTGATGCCGATACGGTCGCACACGGCCTGGGCGTCGGCCAGGTCTTCACGGGCGGTGCAGTATTCGGTGCCGTCGTCCTCTTCCCAGTTCTTCATGAACAGCCCTTCCACCTGGTAGCCCTGCTCGATGAGCAGAAGGGCTGAGACGGAAGAGTCCACGCCGCCGGACATGCCGACGATGACGCGGGTCTTGGCGGGGTCTTTAAGTGCTGGGCTGGTCATGGGTACCGGTGTGTATCAAGGGGGAAAAACGCCGATTCTATCAAACCCGTGGCGCCGCGTCAGTCGCGTAGCAGGTCGAGGCTGTGCAGCGGGCCTTTGAGGTAGTCGTCAAGGCAGCGTGGCACCAGCTCGCTGCGCCAGCGAGTGGGGTCGGCCAGCAGTTCGTCGCGGGTCAGCCACACGGCGCGGACGATGTCGCTGTCCAGTGCCAGGTCGGCATGGTGGCGTACGGGGCGGGCGGCGAAGCACACGCGCTGGTAGGTCACGCCGTTGCTGGGGGCGGTGTACAGGTAGATGCCGACCAGGCCGATCAGCTCGACTTCCCAGGCGGTTTCTTCCAGGGTTTCGCGCAGGGCGGCCTGGGACAGGGTCTCGTTGGGTTCGAGGTGGCCGGCAGGCTGGTTGAAGACGTGCTGGTTGGCTTTGAATTCCTCGACGAAGAGGAACTTGCCTTCGTGCTCGACGATGGTCGCTACGGTGATGTGGGGTTGCCAGGTCATTTGCCATGTCCTTTCAGGTTGCCGGGACCGCCTTGCGGTCCTTCGCGGGCTCGCCCGCTCCCACAGGTGCAGTGCAGGTCTTGCTGGCAGCACCTTTCCTGTGGGAGCGGGCAAGCCCGCGAAGGGCTGCGCAGCGGCCCCGATCCAGAAAGCACAAACCCCGGTGCGTGGCCGGGGTTTGTGCTGTTACTTCAAGCGAACCTTACAGGGCAGCGATGGCGCTGTTCAGGGTCTGGCTCGGGCGCATCACCTTGGCGGTCAGCTCGGCATCCGGGGCGTAGTAGCCGCCGATGTCGGCTGGCTTGCCCTGAACGGCGTTGAGCTCGGCGACGATGGTCGCTTCGTTCTCGGCCAGGGTTTTTGCCAATGGTGCGAAGCGTGCCTGCAGGGCAGCGTCGTCCGTCTGAGCGGCCAAGGCTTCGGCCCAGTACAGGGTCAGGTAGAAGTGGCTACCGCGGTTGTCGATACCGCCGACTTTGCGCGACGGCGACTTGTTGGTGTCGAGGAACTTGCCGGTAGCCTGGTCCAGGGTGTTGGCCAGAACCTTGGCGCGCGGGTTGTCGTAGGTGTTGCCCAGGTGCTCCAGGGAGGCGGCCAGGGCCAGGAATTCACCCAGCGAGTCCCAGCGCAGGAAGTTCTCTTCAACCAGCTGCTGTACGTGCTTCGGAGCCGAACCGCCGGCGCCGGTTTCGAACAGGCCGCCGCCGCTCATCAGCGGCACGATCGACAGCATCTTGGCGCTGGTGCCCAGTTCCATGATCGGGAACAGGTCGGTCAGGTAGTCGCGCAGCACGTTGCCGGTCACCGAGATGGTGTCCTTGCCTTCGCGGATGCGGGCCAGGGAGAACTTGATGGCATCGACCGGTGCCAGGATGCGGATGTCCAGGCCGGTGGTGTCGTGATCTTTCAGGTACTGCTGCACCTTCTCGATCATGACGCCGTCGTGGGCGCGGGCCGGGTCCAGCCAGAACACCGCCGGGGTGTTGCTCAGGCGGGCACGGTTGACGGCCAGCTTGACCCAGTCCTGGATCGGTGCGTCCTTGGTCTGGCACATGCGGAAGATGTCACCGGCTTCAACGCTCTGCTCCAGTACCACGTTGCCCTTGCCATCGACCACGCGCACGACGCCGTCGGTGTTGATCTGGAAGGTCTTGTCGTGAGAACCGTACTCTTCGGCCTTTTGCGCCATCAGGCCAACGTTCGGCACGCTGCCCATGGTGGTCGGGTCGAAGGCGCCGTTGGCCTTGCAGTCTTCGATGGTGGCCTGGTAGATGCCGGCATAGCAGCGGTCCGGGATCACGGCCTTGGCGTCTTGCAGTTCGCCTGCGGTGTTCCACATCTTGCCCGAGTCACGGATCATGGCCGGCATCGAGGCGTCGACGATCACGTCGCTCGGCACGTGCAGGTTGGTGATGCCTTTGTCGGAGTTGACCATGGCCAGGGCCGGGCGCTCGGCGTACAGGGCCTGGATGTCGGCTTCGATCTCGGCCTGCTTGTCGGCTGGCAGGTCCTTGATACGGGCGTACAGGTCGCCGATACCGTTGTTGGCGTTGAAGCCTACTTCGGCCAGGGCAGCGGCGTGCTTGGTCAGCACGTCGTTGTAGAATTCTTCGACGATGACGCCGAACATGATCGGGTCGGAGACCTTCATCATGGTGGCTTTCAGGTGCACCGACAGCAGCACGCCGGCGGCCTTGGCATCGGCGATTTGCTCGGCGATGAAGGCTTTCAGGGCCTTGCGGCTCATGGTGGCGCAGTCGATGACTTCGGCGGCTTTGACGGCGGTTTTTTCTTTCAGCACGGTGGTGCTGCCGTCTTTGCCGACCAGCTCGATGCGCAGGCTGTCGTCAGCTTCGATCAGTGCGGCTTTTTCGCTGCCGTAGAAGTCGCCCTGGGTCATGTGGGCAACGTGCGACTTGGAGTCAGCGGCCCAGGCGCCCATCTTGTGTGGGTGCTTGCGGGCGTAGTTCTTGACCGACAGCGGCGCGCGGCGGTCGGAGTTGCCTTCGCGCAGCACCGGGTTCACGGCGGAGCCCTTGATGCGGTCGTAGCGGGCACGGGATTCTTTTTCTTCCGCGGTGGCCGGCTCGTCGGCGTAGTCAGGGATGTTGAAGCCCTTGCCTTGCAGTTCCTTGATCGCGGCTTTGAGCTGCGGTACCGAGGCGCTGATGTTCGGGAGTTTGATGATGTTGGCTTCAGGGGTGGTAGCCAGCTGGCCCAGTTCCGCCAGGTGATCGCCTACTTGCTTCTCTGCGCCCAGTTGCTCCGGGAAGGCGGCAAGGATACGGCCAGCCAGGGAAATGTCGCGAGTTTCGACAGCGATGTCAGCCGAGGCGGTGAACGCTTCGATGATCGGCAGCAGCGAGTAAGTGGCGAGGGCGGGGGCTTCGTCGGTGAAGGTATAGATGATCTTGGAACGGGTGGGCATGCGGGTTAACTCTCTGTGTGCTGAGCGTGCTCGAGTCTCGTGGTGCGCAGGGTAGGCGCATCGCCCTGGCAGCGCCATGAGCGGAAAGTCGAGAGGCTGCGAGCGGTGATGGTGGATGCATCAGTCGAGCGTCAAGTGCTGGGGTGCGGTAACAACCCAGGCTTAGTGGCCGTTGATGGCCTAGGGCGGTCCGCATTTCCTGGGATTCGCCCCGATGACCCTTCGGTCGCGGCGGAGTATACCAAACCATTTGGGCTAATCAGCAAGGCCAAGTGATATCGGCCCATTTATAAGACCAAAGACTAAGCGGCAATGCGGCGGGTTGTCGCATGCCTTGCAGGTCGGCAGATGTGGTTTAGGCTCAGTGGATCGCACGATGTCCAAACCACACCCGACAGCGGAGTAGTGCAAGCATGGGATACCAGAAAATCAAGGTTCCGACCGACGGCAGCAAGATCACCGTCAATGCAGATCATTCGCTTAATGTGCCTGATCATCCGATCATTCCTTACATCGAAGGCGACGGGATCGGCGTCGATGTCTCGCCGGTGATGATCAAGGTGGTCGATGCCGCCGTGGAGAAGGCCTACGGCGGCAAGCGCAAGATTGCCTGGATGGAGGTGTACGCTGGCGAGAAAGCCACCCAGGTATATGACCAGGATACCTGGCTACCGCAGGAAACCCTCGATGCCGTGCGTGATTACGTGGTATCGATCAAGGGCCCGCTGACCACCCCGGTCGGTGGCGGCATCCGCTCACTCAACGTAGCCCTGCGCCAGCAACTGGACCTGTATGTGTGCCTGCGGCCGGTGTTGTGGTTCCAGGGTGTACCGAGCCCGGTGAAAAAGCCTGGCGACGTCGACATGGTGATTTTCCGCGAGAACTCCGAAGACATCTATGCCGGCATCGAGTGGAAGGCCGGATCGCCCGAGGCGAACAAGGTGATCAAGTTCCTGAAGGAGGAAATGGGTGTCACCAAGATCCGCTTCGACCAGGACTGCGGCATTGGCGTCAAGCCGGTGTCGAAGGAGGGTACCAAGCGACTGGTGCGCAAGGCCCTGCAATACGTGGTGGATAACGACCGCGAATCGCTGACCCTGGTGCACAAGGGCAACATCATGAAGTTCACCGAAGGTGCCTTCAAGGACTGGGGCTACGAAGTGGCGCGTGATGAGTTCGGTGCTGAACTGCTCGATGGCGGCCCGTGGATGAAGTTCAAGAACCCCAAGACCGGCCGCGAGGTCATCGTCAAGGACGCCATTGCCGACGCCATGCTGCAGCAGATCCTGCTACGCCCGGCCGAGTACGACGTGATCGCCACCCTCAACCTCAACGGTGACTACCTGTCCGATGCCCTGGCGGCGGAAGTGGGCGGAATCGGCATTGCGCCGGGCGCCAACCTGTCCGACACCGTGGCCATGTTCGAGGCTACTCACGGCACTGCGCCCAAGTATGCCGGGCAGGACAAGGTCAACCCGGGCTCGGTGATCCTCTCGGCAGAGATGATGCTGCGCCACATGGGTTGGACCGAAGCCGCCGACCTGATCATCAAGGGTACCAATGGCGCTATTGCGGCCAAGACCGTGACCTACGATTTCGAGCGGCTGATGGACGGCGCCAGGCTGGTGAGCAGCTCAGGCTTTGGCGACGAAATGATCAAGCACATGTAAAGCAAGAGAAAACCGGCCGCCTCCTGTAAAGAAGCGGTCGGTTGTTTCGTATACCGGCACAGCGCAGGCAGTCAGGCTTTTGCGGTTTCGCTTTGCGGCTCGCCCAAGGATCTGGCAGCCTCTGCTGCTGCGGCCGCGGCATCCTTGATTTCGACGGCGTGCAAGCCTTTGGGGCCCTGGACGATGTCGAATACCACGGCCTGGCCTGCCTTCAGGGTCTTGTAACCGTCCATTCGGATGGCGGAATAATGGGCGAACAGGTCATCGGATTTACCTTCCTCATTGATGAATCCATAGCCCTTGGCATTGTTGAACCACTTGACTTTACCGCTTGCCATCCCTATGTCCCTCTGCAAAGGACTCCATCACTGGAGTATCATCCACTTCATCCGCATACGAACCTTGCGAAAAATCTGGTTGACTGCGCGGATCTTTATCGCCCACGGTGGGTTCTTATTGGTTGTAACACCGTTTTGCCGATAGTCAAGGTCACGCGGCGCCTGCGCTGGCGGTGGCCTGTGCAGTCAACCCGCAACCTTAACCTGACGCTCATGATGAAATTCTTTCCATGCATGCACCTAGTGAGATTCGACTAACATTCAATCAGGATCGCCCGCAATCGAATGAGGACGACGGCTCAGGTCTTGCAGTCCAGGAAGCCAAGCCGATCCTGCAGGCGCCACCGATGTACAAGGTGGTTTTGTTCAACGATGACTACACGCCAATGGATTTCGTCGTCGAAGTGCTCGAGACGTTCTTCAGTCTGAACCGCGAGCTGGCGACCAAGATCATGCTGACCGTCCATACCGAAGGGCGGGCAGTGTGCGGATTGTTTACCCGTGACATCGCCGAAACAAAGGCTATGCAGGTCAACCAATACGCCAGGGAAAGCCAGCATCCGCTACTCTGTGAAATCGAGAAGGACGGTTAATCGCCGACCACTTGGGTATGAGGTGAAGCTATGTTAAACCGCGAGCTCGAAGTCACCCTCAATCTTGCCTTCAAGGAGGCCCGTTCGAAGCGTCATGAGTTCATGACCGTCGAACATCTGCTGCTGGCACTCCTTGACAATGAGGCTGCCGCGACCGTTCTGCGCGCCTGTGGCGCCAATCTCGACAAGCTCAAGCACGACCTGCAAGAGTTCATCGATTCCACCACGCCGTTGATCCCTGTGAACGACGAAGACCGTGAAACCCAGCCGACCCTGGGCTTCCAGCGCGTGCTTCAGCGTGCCGTGTTCCACGTGCAAAGCTCTGGCAAGCGCGAGGTGACCGGCGCCAACGTGCTGGTGGCGATCTTCAGCGAACAGGAAAGCCAGGCCGTGTTCCTGCTCAAGCAGCAGAGCGTGGCCCGTATCGACGTGGTCAACTACATCGCCCATGGCATCTCCAAGGTGCCAGGGCATGGTGCGCAATCTGAAAGCGACCAGGACATGCAGGACGAAGAGGGCGGTGAAACCTCCTCTTCGAGCAACCCGCTGGACGCCTACGCCAGCAACCTGAACGAACTGGCCCGTGCTGGCCGTATCGACCCGCTGGTAGGTCGCGAGCAGGAAGTGGAGCGCGTGGCGCAAATCCTGGCCCGTCGGCGCAAGAACAACCCGCTGTTGGTGGGTGAGGCAGGCGTGGGCAAGACGGCCATCGCCGAAGGCCTGGCCAAGCGCATCGTCGATGGTCAGGTGCCTGACCTGCTGGCACAGAGCGTGGTGTACTCCCTCGATCTGGGTGCCTTGCTGGCCGGAACCAAGTACCGTGGTGACTTCGAGAAGCGCTTCAAGGCGCTGCTCGGTGAGCTGCGCAAGCGTCCGCAGGCCATCCTGTTCATCGACGAGATTCACACCATTATCGGTGCCGGCGCGGCGTCGGGCGGGGTGATGGATGCCTCCAATCTGCTCAAGCCGTTGCTGTCGTCGGGTGAAATCCGCTGCATCGGTTCGACAACGTTCCAGGAGTTTCGCGGCATCTTCGAGAAGGATCGTGCCTTGGCGCGTCGTTTCCAGAAGGTGGATGTCAGCGAGCCATCGGTCGAAGACACCGTGGGCATCCTGCGCGGCCTGAAAGGCCGTTTCGAAAGCCACCACAACATCGAGTACAGCGACGAAGCCCTGCGCGCCGCCGCCGAACTGGCCTCGCGCTACATCAATGACCGGCACATGCCTGACAAGGCCATTGATGTGATCGACGAGGCTGGTGCTTACCAGCGCCTGCAGCCGGAGGCCAATCGGGTCAAGCGCATCGATGTGCCGCAAGTGGAAGACATCGTTGCCAAGATCGCGAGAATTCCGCCGAAGCACGTCACCAGTTCCGACAAGGAGCTGCTGCGCAACCTTGAGCGCGACCTGAAACTGACCGTGTTTGGCCAGGACCAGGCAATCGACTCGCTGGCCACCGCGATCAAGCTGTCCCGTGCCGGCCTCAAGTCGCCAGACAAGCCGGTGGGTTCGTTCCTGTTCGCCGGCCCTACCGGCGTCGGCAAGACCGAAGCGGCGCGGCAACTGGCCAAGGCGCTGGGCGTGGAATTGGTGCGTTTCGACATGTCTGAGTACATGGAGCGTCACACCGTGTCGCGTTTGATTGGTGCGCCGCCGGGTTATGTCGGTTTTGACCAGGGTGGCTTGTTGACCGAGGCGATCACCAAACAGCCGCACTGCGTATTGTTGCTCGACGAAATCGAGAAGGCCCACCCGGAAGTCTTCAATCTGCTGCTGCAGGTGATGGATCACGGGACCCTGACCGACAACAACGGGCGCAAGGCCGACTTCCGTAACGTGATCCTGATCATGACCACCAACGCCGGTGCAGAAACCGCGGCGCGGGCGTCGATCGGCTTCACTCATCAGGACCACGCGTCCGATGCCATGGAAGTGATCCGCAAAAGCTTCACGCCAGAGTTCCGCAACCGTCTGGATACCATCATCCAGTTTGGCCGCCTGAGCACGGAGACGATCAAAAGCATCGTCGACAAGTTCCTTATCGAACTGCAGGCGCAGCTGGAAGACAAGCGTGTGCTGCTGGAGGTCAGCGATGAAGCGCGCGGTTGGCTGGCGGTGTCGGGCTATGACGTGCAGATGGGGGCGCGGCCAATGGCGCGGCTGATCCAGGACAAGATCAAGCGGCCGCTGGCCGAGGAGATCCTGTTTGGCGAGCTGGCCGAGCATGGTGGCGTGGTGCATGTCGACCTGCGCGATGGCGAACTGGTGTTCGACTTCGAAACCACGGCTGAGGTCGCGTGATGTGCAGGGGCTGCCTTGCAGCCCCTGCAATTTCTTGAGGCACAAAAAAGCCCGGCACCTGGCCGGGCTTTTTCATGGCTTGAGCTTAGCGCGCACGGTAGGTGATGCGGCCCTTGCTCAGGTCGTACGGCGTCAGCTCGACGCGGACCTTGTCGCCAGTGAGAATACGGATGTAGTTCTTGCGCATCTTTCCGGAGATGTGCGCGGTTACGACGTGCCCGTTTTCCAACTCCACGCGGAACATGGTGTTGGGCAGGGTGTCGACGACAGTACCTTCCATTTCGAAGCTGTCTTCTTTCGACATGCAGTTGAGCCCTCGGATCCAGTGTTAGCCCGACGCATATCCGCACCGGGCAAAAAAGTGGCGTGGATTATGCCGGAAAACTGCGTGTCAAGCCAATGCTTTCAGTTGAGGGTGACCCAGCGCTGGTTTATCAGCAACTCGATGGGGCGGTACTGCGTCTTGTAGTTCATCTTCTTGCAGTTCTTGATCCAGTAGCCCAGGTAAACCGCCTCCAGGTCCTGGCGCAGCGCTTCGGTGATCTGCCAGAGAATGGCGAAACGGCCAAGGCTGCGGCGCTCCTCGTCCGGCTCGTAGAAGGTGTACACCGCCGACAGGCCATTGGGTAGCAGGTCGCACACTGCCACCGCCATCAACCGGCCTTCCAGGCGAAACTCGTAGAACCAGCAGAACGGCAGGTCGCGCACCAGGAAGGTGGAGAACTGATCGCGGCTGGGCGGGTACATGTCGCCGTCGGCGTGGCGCGTTTCGATATAGCGCCGGTACAGCTCGAAATACTCTTCCCTGAACGCCGGGCGTGCTGCGGTTACGGTCAGGTCGGCGTTACGCTTGAGAATGCGCCGCTGCTGGCGGTTGGGGATGAAGCGCGCCGCCGGGATGCGCGCCGGCACGCAGGCATTGCAGTTCTGGCAGTGCGGGCGGTACAGGTGGTCGCCACTGCGGCGAAAGCCCATTTCCGATAAATCGGCGTAGACATGCACGTCCATCGGCTGGCTGGGGTCGAGGAACAGCGTGGTCGCCTGCTCCTCCGGCAGGTAGCTGCAGGAGTGGGGCTGAGTGGCATAGAACTTCAACCGCGCCAACTCTGTCATGATCAACCCCTTCGGTGAGACTTTGAGTTAAGTGTAAGCCAGCTACGGGAACTCGCCTAGGCAACCCATGAAGCGCTATTGGGCTGGTCAAGGTGGTGTGCCAGGTAGCTGGCGAACTCGGCACGGCTGATGGCGTGGGCGCCCAGGCTGTGCAGGTGGTTGGTGGGCATCTGGCAGTCGATAAGCACGAAACCGGCGTCTCGCAGGTGGTTGACCAAGGTTACGAAACCGACCTTGGAGGCGTTGTCGGCGCGGCTGAACATCGATTCGCCAAAGAACAGCCGGCCCATGGCCAGGCCGTACAGGCCCCCAACCAGTTCGCCATCCTGGCGAACTTCAACCGAATGGGCGATGCCACGGCGGTGCAGTTCGCAGTAGGCGTTGCGCATGGTGTCGGTGATCCAGGTGCCGTCAGCGTAATCGCGCGGCGCGGCGCAGGCGGCGATCACGGCCGGGAAGTCGGTGTCGAAACTGACCTGGTAGCGGCCTTGGCGCATCAGCTTGGCCAGCGAGCGCGAGACATGCAACTGGTCAGGCAGCAACACCGTGCGCGGGTCAGGTGACCACCACAGGATCGGCTGGCCGTCCTGGTACCACGGAAAGCAGCCGTGGCGATACGCCTGCACCAGGCGCTCGGGGCTCAGGTCACCGCCGGCGGCCAGTAGGCCGTTGGGGTCGTGCAGCGCCTTTTCCAGGGGGGGGAAGGTCAGCGAGTCGCGGGTCAGCCAGGTGAGCATGGTCTATCGTGCGGTGGGGGAGGGGAGAGGGCAGCATGGCTTGGGTCAAAAGCGGGGTCAATCTCTTTGGGTGCCTCAACGCCGGAGCGGTCCCCTGCACAAGGCTACCCCTACAGAGGGGCACGGCAATTTAGGCAATTTCCTACACATTCATCAAACCGCAGGCACCATCGGCTACATTTGCTGTCACACCTGTGCAAAAACACAGCATAAGCCTTTGTCACGAAAGAAAATGCGTGCTCAAATTGCAGCTATACGAATTCGCCTCCGGCCAAACCCCCATACGGCGTGCCGCCATGGCGGCTGGCGGGCAGTAATGTTAAAAGTAGTGGTTCGTTGGTCGCGCAGCGGCCGATCACTATTGGACGCGCACCACGCGCAGGAATAGACGCGTTTTGAAGAAATCCACCGCAACTCCAGCTCCATTGCCTGTGCCACTGTGGCGGCAGCAGCTGCATTATCGCCTCAAGGAAGGTGCGTTGATCGCTGTCGGCGCCCTGTGCCTGTACCTGTGGATGGCGCTGCTGACCTACGACACCTCGGACCCGGGCTTCAGCCACACCAGCAACGTCGACCAGGTGCAGAATGCAGCCGGGCGTGCCGGTGCCTACTTCGCCGACATCCTGTTCATGGTGCTGGGTTACTTCGCCTATATTTTCCCGCTGCTGCTGGCGGTCAAGACCTGGCAGATTTTCCGCGAACGCCACCAGCCGTGGGATTGGAGCGGCTGGCTGTTCTCATGGCGGCTGATTGGCCTGGTGTTCCTGGTGCTGTCTGGGGCGGCGTTGGCGCATATCCACTTTCACCCGTCAGCCGGCCTGCCGTTCTCCGCCGGTGGTGCGCTGGGCGAAAGCCTGGGTGACCTGGCGCGCAATCTGCTGAACGTGCAGGGCAGCACGCTGATGTTCATTGCCCTGTTCCTGTTCGGCCTGACCGTCTTCACCGACCTGTCGTGGTTCAAGGTGATGGACCTGACCGGCAAGATCACCCTCGACCTGTGCGAGCTGGTGCAAGGGGCTGCCACCCGCTGGTGGGAAGCGCGCAACGAGCGCAAGCGCCTTGAGGCGCAACTGCGCGAGGACGAACCGGTGTTCAAGGCCGCGCCGATGGCTGCCGAGAAGCGCGAGCCGGCCAAGCCTTCGCTGCGCGAGCGCATCCTCAAGCGTGAAGAAAAAACCGCCCAGCCGGTTGAGCCGACCCTTGCACGCGAACCGATTGTACCGCCGCGTGAAACGGCGTCTGAGGCATTGGCGCCGCGTGAAACCGTGGTGCCCCGCCAGCAGCACCCAGCGCCCACCATTGTGCCGCCGTCAGCCGCCAGGGCGCCGGAGCCGAGCAAGCGGGCGATGAAGGAAAAGCAGGCGCCGCTGTTCGTCGACAGCGCCGTGGAGGGCACCTTGCCTTCGATTTCCATTCTCGACCCGGCTGAACAGAAGAAGATCGAGTATTCGCCAGAATCCCTGGCCGGCGTCGGCCAGTTGCTGGAAATCAAGCTCAAGGAGTTCGGTGTGGAAGTGGCGGTGGATTCGATCCACCCCGGCCCGGTGATTACCCGTTACGAAATCCAGCCGGCCGCAGGCGTGAAGGTCAGCCGCATCGCCAACCTGGCCAAGGACCTGGCGCGTTCGCTGGCCGTGACCAGTGTGCGAGTGGTCGAGGTCATCCCTGGCAAGACCACAGTGGGTATCGAGATACCCAACGAAAACCGCCAGATGGTGCGCTTCTCCGAAGTGCTGGCCACGTCGCAGTATGACGAGCAGAAATCGCCCGTCACGTTGGCGCTGGGCCATGATATCGGCGGCAAGCCGGTGATCACCGACCTGGCCAAGATGCCCCACCTGTTGGTGGCCGGTACGACCGGTTCCGGTAAGTCGGTGGGTGTGAACGCGATGATTTTGTCGATCCTGTTCAAGTCCAGCCCGGAAGACGCGCGGCTGATCATGATCGACCCGAAAATGCTTGAATTGTCGATCTACGAAGGCATTCCGCACCTGCTGTGCCCGGTGGTCACCGACATGAAGGACGCCGCCAATGCCCTGCGCTGGAGCGTGGCCGAGATGGAGCGGCGCTACAAACTCATGGCGGCCATGGGCGTGCGTAACCTGGCCGGTTTCAATCGCAAGATCAAGGACGCCCAGGAGGCTGGCGAAATCATCCATGACCCGCTGTATCGCCGTGAGAGCATGGACGATGAGCCGCCTGCGTTGAAAACCCTGCCGACCATCGTGGTGGTGGTGGACGAATTCGCCGACATGATGATGATCGTCGGCAAGAAGGTCGAGGAACTGATCGCCCGTATCGCGCAGAAGGCACGGGCGGCCGGTATTCATCTGATCCTCGCCACCCAGCGCCCGTCGGTGGACGTGATCACCGGCCTGATCAAGGCCAACATCCCGACCCGTATGGCGTTCCAGGTGTCGAGCAAGATCGACTCGCGTACCATCATCGACCAGGGCGGTGCCGAGCAGTTGCTGGGCCATGGCGACATGCTGTACATGCCGCCGGGCACCAGCCTGCCGATCCGTGTACACGGCGCATTCGTGTCCGACGACGAAGTGCACCGCACGGTAGAGGCGTGGAAGCTGCGTGGCGCCCCGGACTACAACGACGATATCCTCAACGGCGTCGAAGAAGCCGGTAGCGGCTTTGATGGCGGCGGCGGTGGTGGCGACGGTGACGATGCCGAAACCGACGCTCTGTATGATGAAGCGGTGCAATTCGTGCTCGAGAGCCGTCGTGCCTCCATTTCTGCCGTGCAACGCAAGCTGAAGATCGGCTACAACCGTGCCGCGCGCATGATCGAGTCGATGGAGATGGCCGGCGTTGTCACCCCGATGAACAGCAACGGCTCGCGGGAAGTGATAGCCCCGGGCGGCCCGCGCGACTGATGAACACCCTGTCGGGCGCCAACGGTGGCGTCCGGCCTTTTCAACGCTCAATGAGGATTCCCATGCGCGCGATTCGCATGCTGTTGGTTTCTGCCCTGACCCTGGGCTCGGTTACTGCTTATGCCGGTGAGCAAGACGTACAGCGCCTGACGCAGCTGCTGGAAAAGTCGCAGACCATCGAGGCCAACTTCTCGCAGCTGACCCTGGGCGCCGATGGCGTCAGCCTGCAGGAAACCTCGGGCAAGATGACGGTCAAGCGCCCAGGCCTGTTCTACTGGCATACCGATGCGCCGCAGGAGCAAGTGGTGGTGTCGGATGGCAAGAACGTCACCCTGTGGGACCCGGACCTGGAGCAGGCCACCATCAAGAAGCTCGACGTGCGGCTGAACCAGACCCCAGCCCTGTTGCTGTCCGGTGATGTGTCGAAGATCAGCCAGAGCTTTGACATTGCGTCCAAGGAGCAGGGTGAAGTGATGGACTTCACCCTCAAGCCAAAGACCAAGGACACCCTGTTCGACTCGCTGCGCGTGTCGTTCCGCAAAGGCCTGATCAACGACATGCAACTGATCGACAGCGTCGGCCAGCGCACCAACATCCTGTTCAATGGCGTCAAGGCCAACCAGGCGGTGCCGGACAGCAAGTTCAAGTTCGACATCCCCAAGGGCGCGGACGTGATCAAGGAGTAACCAGAGCTCGCCATGGACCTGTTTCGAAGCGAACCCGTCGCCCAGCCCCTGGCCGCCCGTCTGCGCCCCTCCAGCCTGGACGAGTACGTCGGCCAGGAGCACCTGCTGGCGCGCGGCAAACCGCTGCGCGAGGCGCTGGAACAAGGTGCGCTGCATTCGATGATCTTCTGGGGCCCTCCCGGGGTCGGCAAGACCACGCTGGCGCGGTTGCTGGCGCAGTTCTGCGATGCGCACTTCGAAACGGTGTCGGCAGTGCTGGCCGGGGTGAAAGAGATCCGCCAGGCGGTGGAGGTGGCCAAACAGCAGGCTGGCCAGTATGGCCGTCGCACCATCCTGTTCGTTGACGAAGTGCACCGCTTCAACAAGTCGCAGCAGGACGCCTTTTTGCCCTATGTGGAAGACGGCACCCTGCTGTTCATCGGCGCCACCACCGAGAACCCGTCGTTCGAGCTGAACAATGCGCTGCTTTCGCGGGCGCGGGTGTATGTGCTCAAGAGCCTGGACGAAGCGGCCCTGCGCAAGCTGGTCAACCGTGCGCTGACGGAAGAGCGTGGCCTGGGCAGGCGCAACCTGCGGGTGGGCGACGACGCCTTCAAGATGCTGATGGCCGCCGCCGACGGCGATGGCCGGCGCATGCTCAACTTCCTCGAGAACGCCTCGGACCTGGCTGAAGACGGCAGCGAGATCGACGTCGAGATGCTGCAGAGCCTGCTGGGTGACAGTCGCCGCCGTTTCGACAAGGGCGGCGAGGCGTTCTACGACCAGATATCCGCGCTGCACAAGTCGGTGCGCGGCTCCAACCCCGATGGCGCCCTGTACTGGTTTGCACGCATGCTCGACGGCGGCTGCGATCCGTTGTACATCGCTCGCCGTGTGGTGCGCATGGCCAGCGAGGACATCGGCAACGCCGACCCGCGTGCGCTTAGCCTGTGCCTGGCAGCCTGGGATGTGCAGGAGCGCCTTGGCAGTCCCGAGGGCGAGTTGGCGGTGGCCCAGGCCATCACCTACCTGGCCTGTGCGCCCAAGAGCAACGCGGTGTACGTGGGCTTCAAGACTGCCCTGCGCGAAGCGGCCGAGCATGGTTCGCTGGAGGTGCCGTTGCACCTGCGCAATGCCCCGACCAAACTGATGAAGCAGTTGGGCTATGGCGACGAGTACCGCTATGCCCACGATGAACCCGACGCCTACGCTGCTGGTGAGGATTACTTCCCCGACGAGATGGAGCCACGCCAGTACTATCAGCCGGTGCCCCGTGGCCTGGAGCTGAAAATTGGCGAGAAGCTGCGCCACCTGGCCGATCTCGACCGCAACAGCCCCCGCCAGCGGAGAAAATCATGATTGCACTTATCGCCGCGGTCAGCGCGGGTGGTATCGCCGGTACCTTGTTGCGCTTTGCTACCACCAACTGGGTGGCGGCCCACTGGCCACGGCACTTCTATGTCGGTACGCTGGCGGTCAACCTGGTTGGCTGCCTGCTGATCGGCTTGCTCTATGGCCTGTTCTTGCACAAGCCGCTGGCGCCGGTTGAGTTGCGCGCCAGCCTGATTGTCGGCTTTCTCGGTGGCCTGACGACCTTTTCCTCCTTCTCGCTCGATACCGTGCGCCTGATGGAAAGCGGGCAAGTGCCCCTTGCCTTGGGCTATACCAGTATCAGCGTGGTGGGCGGGCTGCTCGCAACCTGGGCTGGCTTGTCCCTGACCCGATTCTGAACCAACACCTACACATAACGAGAGAACGATATGCTCGATTCCAAACTGTTACGCGGCCAACTTCAGGAAGTGGCGGACCGCCTGGCCTCCCGTGGCTTCAGCCTGGATGTCGCGCGCATCGAATCACTGGAAGAGCGCCGCAAGGCGGTGCAGACCCGCACCGAACAACTGCAGGCTGAGCGTAACGCCCGTTCCAAGTCCATCGGCCAGGCCAAGGCCAAGGGCGAAGACATCGCCCCGCTGATGGCTGACGTCGAGCGCATGGCCAACGAACTGACTGCCGGCAAGGCCGAGCTGGACGCCATTCAGGCCGAGCTGGATGGCATCCTGTTGACCATTCCCAACCTGCCGGACGCCAGCGTACCGGTCGGTGCCAGCGAGGACGACAACGTCGAAGTGCGCCGTTGGGGCACGCCGAAGGCGTTCGACTTCGAAATCAAGGACCATGTGGCCCTTGGTGAAATCAGCGGTGGCCTGGACTTCGAAGCGGCTGCCAAGCTGTCCGGCGCCCGTTTTGCTGTGCTGCGTGGTCCGGTTGCCCGTCTGCATCGCGCCCTGGCGCAGTTCATGATCAACCTGCACACCGGCGAACATGGCTACGAGGAACACTACACCCCGTACATGGTGCAGGCCCCGGCGCTGCAGGGTACCGGCCAGTTGCCGAAGTTCGAGGAAGACCTGTTCAAGATCACCCGTGAAGGTGAGGCAGACTTCTACCTGATCCCGACCGCCGAAGTGTCGCTGACCAACCTGGTGGCGGGTGAAATCCTCGACGCCAAGCAGTTGCCGCTGAAACTGGTTGCCCACACCCCATGCTTCCGCAGCGAAGCCGGCGCGTCCGGCCGTGACACCCGCGGCATGATCCGCCAGCACCAGTTCGACAAAGTCGAGATGGTGCAGGTGGTAGAGCCGGCCAAGTCGATGGAAGCCCTGGAAGGCCTGACTGCCAACGCCGAGCGTGTGCTGCAGTTGCTTGAGCTGCCATATCGCGTGCTGGCCCTGTGCACTGGCGACATGGGCTTTGGTGCGGTGAAAACCTACGACCTGGAAGTGTGGGTGCCAAGCCAGGACAAGTACCGCGAGATCAGCTCGTGCTCCAACTGTGGTGACTTCCAGGCGCGCCGCATGCAGGCTCGCTGGCGCAACCCGGAAACCGGCAAACCAGAGCTTGTACACACGCTCAACGGTTCCGGTCTGGCCGTAGGCCGTACCCTGGTTGCGGTGCTGGAAAACTACCAGCAGGCCGACGGTTCGATCCTGGTGCCGGAAGTGCTGAAACCGTACATGGGCGGCGTCGAGGTCATCCGCTAAATGGATTACCTGCCGCTGTTCCACAAGCTACAGGGCGGCCGTGTGCTGGTCGTCGGTGGCGGTGAGATCGCCTTGCGCAAGGCGCGCCTGCTGGCCGATGCCGGCGGCGTGCTGCGCGTGGTGGCGCCGGACGTCGACGGCCAGTTGGCCGCGTTGGCCCGGGAAGGTGGCGGTGAGGTGCTGGTGCGTGGCTATCGGGCTGCTGACCTGGTCGGTTGCCGGCTGGTGATCGCGGCGACTGACGACCCTGGGCTGAATGCTCAGGTGTCGGCCGATGCGCAGGCCCTTAGCCTGCCGGTCAATGTGGTGGATGCGCCGGCCTTGTGTACGGTGATCTTCCCGGCGATCGTGGATCGTTCGCCGCTGGTAATTGCTGTTTCCAGCGGCGGTGACGCCCCGGTACTGGCGCGCCTGATTCGAGCCAAGCTCGAGGCGTGGATCCCTTCGGCCTATGGTGAGCTGGCCGGGCTGGCGGCACGCTTCCGGCACAAGGTCAAATCCCTGTACCCGGACGTCAACCAGCGTCGAGGCTTCTGGGAGACCGTATTCCAGGGGCCGATCGCCGAGCGTCAGCTGGCCGGGCAGGGTGCTGAAGCCGAACGTCTGTTGCAGGCGATGGTAGACGGCGCACCGGTGCAGCAGGGTGGTGAGGTGTATTTGGTTGGTGCAGGCCCGGGTGATCCGGACTTGCTGACCTTCCGTGCCTTGCGCCTGATGCAGCAGGCCGACGTGGTGCTGTACGACCGCCTGGTTGCGCCCGCCATCATCGATATGTGTCGTCGTGATGCCGAGCGCATCTATGTAGGCAAGCGCCGCGCTGACCATTCTGTGCCGCAGGACCAGATCAACCGCCTGTTGGTCGACCTGGCCCGGCAGGGCAAGCGGGTGCTGCGCCTGAAGGGTGGCGACCCGTTCATCTTCGGTCGGGGCGGCGAAGAGATCGAAGAGCTGGCCGAGCATGGCATTCCGTTCCAGGTGGTGCCGGGTATTACTGCGGCCAGCGGCTGCTCCGCGTATGGCGGCATTCCGCTGACTCACCGTGATTACGCCCAATCGGTACGCTTCGTCACCGGGCACCTCAAGGATGGCACCAGCAACCTGCCGTGGAATGACCTGGTGGCGCCGGCGCAGACCTTGGTGTTCTACATGGGGTTGGTGGGCTTGCCGACCATCTGTGCCGAGCTGATTCGCCATGGGCGTGCCGCGAGCACCCCGGCGGCGTTGGTGCAGCAGGGGACCACGCGTAATCAGCGAGTGTTCACCGGTACCTTGGCGGACTTGCCAGACCTGGTGGCCCGGCATGAGGTGCATGCGCCGACCCTGGTGATTGTGGGGGAGGTGGTGCAGTTGCGTGACAAGCTGGCCTGGTTCGAAGGTTCACAGAACAGCTGAAATCGTTGGGGCCGCTTTGCGGCCCATTGCAACACGAGTCCGCTCCCACATGTCCCTGGAATTGCACGGTCCTTGTGGAGCCTTGTGTCGCGAAGGGCTGCAAAGCAGCCCCGGCTTTCTCAAGCCTGCCAAATCCCTTTGCCCACCAACCGCTCTCGATCATGCGGCAAACCAAAGTGCTGCAAAGGCCCTTTAGGCACAATCCCGTTCGGGTTGATGGTCTTGTGGCTCATGTAATAGTGCTTCTGGATATGCTCCATGTTCACCGTACCCGCCACCCCAGGCCACTGGTACAGCTCACGCAGCCAGTTCGACAGGTTGTGGTAGTCGCTCAGGCGGCGCAGGTTGCACTTGAAGTGCCCGTGGTACACCGCATCGAAGCGCACCAATGTAGTGAACAGGCGTACATCAGCCTCGGTCAGGTACTCACCCGCCAGGTAGCGATTGCGACCTAGCAAGGCTTCCAGGTAATCCAGCTCGTTGAACACATCGTCAAAGGCAGCCTCGTAAGCGTCTTGCGTGGTGGCAAAGCCTGCGCGGTACACACCGTTGTTCACCGCTGGGTAGATACGCTCGTTCAGTGCTTCGATAGTCGGGCGCAGCGATGCGGGGTAAAGGTCCAGGGTATTGCCAGTCAGCTCGTTGAACGCGCTGTTGAATATGCGGATGATTTCTGCAGACTCATTGTTGACGATGCGCTTCTCTTTCTTGTCCCACAGCACTGGTACCGTCACGCGCCCCGTATAGTGCGGGTCATCCTGCGTATAGCGTTGGTGCAGGTACTGCAGGGCGTCGAGGTGGTCCCCGCTGGAGCCTTGCTGTTGGTCGAAGGTCCAGCCATGGTCCTGCATCAGCCAACTGACCACCGACACGTCGATCAATGGCTCCAGGCCTTTCAGCGCACGAACGATCAGGGTGCGGTGGGCCCATGGGCAGGCCAGCGACACGTACAGGTGGTAGCGGCCTGCCTCGGGGGCGGGCAGCTGATTGCGGCGCTGGGCGTTCTCTCGCTTGAACGTGCCGTCCTTGCCGTTTTCATACCACTGGTCGTGCCAGCGACCGTCGATCAATAGGCCCATGGTGAGCTCCTGAAACAAAGTTGTTTGTCGTTGGAGCCCAGTCTAGGGAAAAACGTTCGAAGAAATAGCGCAAAGATCGGGGTTCTATTATCGGCTAAATCGATTTGTTTCGAGCATTCCAGTAGTCTTGCGCTGTACCGAACGCCTGCTCGCGGTGTTGTCCCAGGCCACGCAGGGCCAGGGCCATGGTCGCGATCAGAGCCTTCTCGCCATAACTGTCTTCCACTTCGCCGCGCCAGAACGCCAGCAAGTGTTCTGCCTGCAGGCTGGGCGGCTTGACATGGCGGCGTTCGCTCAGCGCTGGCCACTCTTCATCCCACGCCTCACCCGCCGTGGTGCCGTAGAGATGGCTGATGACATCGGGATTGACCTCGATTTCGCCGCCATCACCCTTGATCACCACGGCATGGTCGCCCAGCAAGCGGCTGGCCTCGCGGTGCACTGCCTGGTAACCGGGGTGAAAGATGCTCTGCAATCCACAGCGAGCGCCCAGCGGGTTAAGCACTCGAGCCAGCGAGTGGATGGGCGAGCGCAGGCCCAGGGTATTGCGCAGGTCGATCATGCGTTGCAGTTGCGGCGCCCAGTCGTGCAGCGGGAAGAATGCCAGTCGATGCTGGTCCAGCGCGTTGCCGACCGCGGCCCAGTCGCGGCACAGCGGAATCTGCAGCAGGCCGAGCAGTTGCTCTGTGTACATACGCCCGGCAGTGTGTGCGCCACCGCCGTGCATCAGGATGCGCACGCCGTTGTTGGCCAGGCATTTGGCGGCCAGCAGGTACCAGGGCAGGTGACGCTTCTTGCCGGCGTAAGTGGGCCAGTCCAGGTCAACGACGATGCGCGGCGCCTGCAGGTGGGCGCGTAGGGCCTCGGTGAAACCGGCCAGTTCTTCGGCGCTTTCTTCCTTGTGCCGCAGCAGCATGAGGAAGGCACCGAGCTGGGTGTCTTCGACCTTGCCTTCCAGCAGCAGGGTCATGGCTGCGCGGGCCTCTTCGCGGGTCAGGCCACGCGCGCCGCGCTTGCCTTTGCCGAGAATGCGCACGAATTCGGCGAACGGGTGTTCGGCGGGGGTTTCCAGAGTGAGCGGACGAGGTTCGGTCATATGCAGTTGGTCGGCTTGGGCAGGCCCGCCAGCTTGGCGGCAAGTTTGGCGGGGGTGCCGTTGAACAGGCGGTTCAGGTGCGGGCTGTTGCCCTTTTCAGGGCCCAGCTTGAGGGCCGTGTACTTGATCAGCGGGCGCGTGGCCGGAGACAGCTGGTATTCCTGGTAGAACTGACGGAGCAGTTCGAGGATTTCCCAGTGGTCTGCCGTCAACGGGATACCTTCGCGCTTGGCCAGCGCCTCGGCGGCGTCGTGGGACCAATCTTGCAGGTCGACCAGGAAGCCATCCTTGTCCAGGGCGATCACCTGATCGCCAACGGTGAGCGTATTCATAGCCAGCTGTTGACCTTGTCGTATTTCAGCGACAGTTCGACGAACCCGGCGTAGTCCACGGCCTTTGCCAGGTCGTTGCCGACCGCGCGGGCCTGTAAATCCTCGTCCAGGGCGAACAGGCGCTGGGCCAGGCCGGCGGCTTGCAGATGGCCGTGCGGCTCGCTGCCGCTGCGCAGGGCATACACGGCATCGCCGCACAGCAGCAGGGCATCTTCGGCACCGAGCAGCCGCAGGCAACTGGCCAGGCGCTCGTCGCCAAACGGGGAATGGGCAATTACATGCAGGGTCTTCATCAGAGCGTTACCACCTGGTCAAAGCGAGCTATCAGCGCGGCCAACGCTGCGTCATCGAGCACTTGCACCGGCAGCGCCAGGGTCTCGGCTGCCAGGCCCCGGCGGGCCAGGCTGTGGTTGCAGGCGAACAGCTCTTCGACACCGAACATCGGCAGCGCCTGCAGGTTGGCAGCCAGGTTCTTCTGTTGCACGGCGGCGGGTTGCTGGTCCGGCGCGAGCTGGAACACACCATCGTCGAGGAACAGCATGCCCAACGGCAGGTCGAACGCGCCGCCGGCCAGGGCGATGTCCAGCGCCTCGCGGGCAGAGGGGCCATTCCACGGTGCCTGACGGCTGATGATCAACAGGGACTTGGCCATATCAGTCGCCTCCGAAGCAGACAAGGCGATCGGCCAGTTGCGCGGCCTCGTGCAGTTGGCCCAGCCCCGACAGTTCCCAGGGCTTGGGCAGGTTCACGGCCGGGCGCTGGTAGCGGTTGGCCTCGGCTTCGTCGAGCACGCCACGGCGCAGGGCGGCGGCGATACACACCACGGCGTCCAGCTGATGGGTCTGTATGAATGTGCGCCACTGGCCAGCCACGTCCAGTTCGTCCTGGGGAGCGACCACGTTGGCCGAGGCACTGTGTACCCCGTCCTGATAGAAGAACAGCCGGGCAATCTCATGCCCGCCGGCCAGCACTGCCTCGGCGAAACGCAGGGCGCGCCGCGAAGAGGGCACGTGGGCCGGGGAGAACACCGCGATAGCGAATTTCATGGCTAACTCATGCAAAGGAATGGTGCCATGATAAAGCAAAAAAGCCCGCGCTCGCTTGTGCAAGCGGGCGCGGGCTACTCATTCAGTCTCAAGGTTCAAGCCTGCTCCTTGCCCTCCGGCAAGAACCAGTTCAGCACCAGCGCACAAATCCCCCCGGTAGCCACACCCGACTCCAGCACATTGCGAATCGCCGCTGGCATGTGCGCCAGGAATTCCGGCACCTGTGCCACACCCAGGCCCAGTGCCAACGACACGGCGATGATCAGCAGGGCACGACGGTCCAGCCGAGTGCTGGCCAGAATATTGATCCCCGACGCCGCAACCGCGCCAAACATGACCATCGTCGCGCCGCCCAGCACTGGCTCCGGCACAGCCTGAATCACCCCGGCAACACTCGGGAACAGCCCCAGCAACACCAGCATCACGGCAATCCACATACCGATATGGCGGCTGGCGATACCGGTCAGCTGAATCACCCCGTTGTTCTGGGCAAAGATCGAGCTAGGGAAGGTGTTGAACAGACCGGCCAGCAGTGAGTTGGCGCCGTTGACCAGCACGCCCCCCTTGATCCGCTGCATCCACACCGGCCCTTCGACCGGCTGGCGCGACACCTTGCTGGTGGCGGTAACGTCACCGATGGCTTCCAGCGAAGTGACCAGGTAAATCACCAGCATCGGAATGAACAGCGCCCACGAGAAGCCCAAGCCAAAGTGCAGTGGTGTCGGCACCTGGAACAGCGCGGCCTCGTGCATGCCGGTAAAGTCCAGACGGCCCAGGAATCCGGCCAGCGCATAGCCGACCGCGAGGGCGATGACGATGGCGCAGCTGCGCATCCACACCACCGGGATACGGTTGAGAACGACGATGATCGCCAGTACCACGCCGGACATCAGCAGGTTTTCGCCATTGGCAAAGGTGCCATTGGCCATGGCCCCAAAACCACCGCCCATGCTGATCAGGCCGACCTTGATCAGCGTCAGGCCGATCATCAACACCACGATGCCAGTCACTAGCGGGGTGATCAGGCGTTTGACGAAGGGCAGGATGCGCGACACGCCCATCTCGACGAACGAGCCTGCGATTACTACGCCAAAAATGGCTGCCATTACGCCCTCTACCGGCGTGCCTTGCTTGACCATCAGCGCACCACCGGCAATCAGCGGGCCGACGAAGTTGAAGCTGGTGCCCTGAACGATCAGCAGCCCCGCGCCAAATGGGCCGAAGCGCTTGCACTGGACGAAGGTGGCGATACCCGAGATCACCAGCGACATTGAAACGATCAAATTGGTATCACGTGCAGATACACCCAACGCCTGGCAGATCAGCAGGCCAGGGGTGACGATCGGCACGATGATTGCCAGCAAGTGCTGCAGGGCTGCCAGCAGGCCGATCAACAGCCGTGGCTTGTCCTCCAGACCAAGCACCAGTTCATTGGCAGGCGCCGCTGCGCCTGGGCTGTGTTCGTGTGAGCTCATTGCTGAAAGCTGCCCCGGAAGAAAAAAGGAGCGCATTCTACGGGGTGATGATGGATAGCGGTAGAGAAAAGCAGGATGTCGGCATGATCGACGACCATTTGCCTGCTTATCTGACTTTTTGGTCAGTTATTGCGATTGGCTGAGGGGGGCAGGTGCAGTTACAGGCATATCTCGCTTGAAACTGATGTGGAGCGGGCTTGCTCGCGATGCGCCGCGTGGGCGGCGCTCGATCTATCAGGGGCTGAACCTGTTCCGATGAACGTCCCGCAGCCCAACCCATTTCCAGCGCCTACAAAAAAGCCCGCCGAAGCGGGCTTCTTGCGGCACGGCAATCTATCAGTCATCACGACCCATGAGGCCGAACAACTGCAGCAGGCTGACAAACAGGTTGTAGATCGACACATACAGGCTGATGGTCGCCATGATGTAGTTGCGCTCGCCACCATGAATGATCGCGCTGGTCTGGAACAGGATGCAGACCGACGAGAACAGCACGAATCCAGCGCTGATTGCCAGTTGCAGGCCGCTGATCTGGAAGAAGAAGCTGGCAACGACAGCACCCAGCAGGACGAAGAAACCAGCAGTGATGAAGCCGCTCAGGAAGCTCATGTCCTTGCGGGTGATCAACACGTAGGCCGACAGACCACCAAATACCAGCGCAGTCATGGCAAAGGCGGAGCTGACCACCTCGGCACCACCGGCCATGCCGAGGTAACGGTTGAGGATCGGGCCAAGGATGAAGCCCATGAAACCGGTGAGCGCGAAGGTGGACACCAGGCCCCAGGCCGAATCACGCAGCTTGTTGGTAAGGAAGAACAGCCCGTAGAAGCCGATCAGCACCACGAACACGTTCGGGTAGCCGACGCGCATCTGCTGGGCAACGAAAGCCATGACGCCGCTGAAGGCGAGGGTAAGCGCCAGCAGGCTGTATGTGTTGCGCAGGACCTTGCTGATCTCCTGCTGCTCGACCTGCTGGCCGTGGTGGACGGCGTAATCCTGTTCGCGCATGGCGACACTCCTTGGTAAACCTGTGGTTTCGGACGTTCAGATGCTAGGAGTCTATCAGAGCTCCTGCAACCCGCGACACAGAGAGTTTGACAGCGTGTTTCATTAAGGTATTATGGCGGCCGCAAAACGAGCTGGAAGCGTGGCCGAGTGGTTTAAGGCAACGGTCTTGAAAACCGTCGATGGGCAACTATCCTAGAGTTCGAATCTCTACGCTTCCGCCATATTCAAAGCCCTGATCATTCAGGGCTTTTTGCGTTTCTGGGGCATAGAAAATCTACCCATGGGAGCACCCTTGGGGATGGTTTATTTCGGAAGCGCTTCCGATACTTCCTTACCTGGTAGGCTTTGCCAAGGCACCGACTCGGCGATAAACCCGCTCGGTTATGTCGCCCTTGGTGTGGCCTAGAAGTACGCTGGCGTGGTCGACATCGACGATTTCGGACGCAGCGCTTGGTCGGATGTCGCGGAACTGGAATTGGCTGATACGACCAGCCAGCACTTGGTCTCCGGCGGCTACGGTTTCCTTCACTGCTTCCTCCCGGGCGCCGTCCCAACGATGGCGTAGCATGGCTGCCGTAACACGTTTTGCCTTCTCGGTCAGCAGCAGGTAAGGCGATCCGTACTGCGCGTTGCGCGCCAGTATCTTTCGGATCAAGGCGCCAAGGCCGCTTTCAACCCCATCCGCCTCAAGCATGATCCTCAGCTTCTTTTGGAGCTTCTTCTGTTTCACGCCGAGGGCCTTGAGCGTGTCATGTCGCAGATCGAGTCGATGGTGCCTGCTACCGAGATCTACAGCATCGGCGAGTGCTTCGCTTATCTGTCCGGTATTCAGGAAAACCTGACCCAATTCGGGCGAAAGCTGAGGTCCAGGATCTTCCAGTGCACCGGCATACCTGTGGGGGGCGGGGTCGCCGGGACAAAAAACTTGGCCAAGCTGGCCAATCACACGGCCAAGCGCCTGCAGGCCCAGACCGGCGGCGTGGTCGATATCACCGATCCGTTCAAGCGGGATTGGGTGCTGCGCAACACCGAAGTGAAAGCGGTGTGGGGCGTTGCCCGGCGGATGACTGCCCACCTTGAAGCGATGGGCATTCACACGGCGATGGATCTGGCCAAGGTTGATGCCAGGGCTCTGCGACGGCAGTTTAGTGTGGTGATAGAGAAGACTGCCCGCGAACTGGCTTGAACGCCTTGCCTGGAGCTGGACGAGGCCGAGCCCCCGAAGCAGGAAATCTGCTGCATCCGGATGTTCGGCATGCGCCTGACCGAGTTGGCACCGATCAAGCAGGCAGTGGCCACCTACGTTGGTCACGCAGCAGAAAAGCTCCGTGCCCGGGGATCGGTTTGCAAGCGCATGCGCGTCAGCATCCACACCGGTATGTTCAACCCCGACTAGGCCCATCACGCCCAAGGGGCGTTGGTAGCGCTGCCGTACCCAACCTGCGCACGCTGCTGATGACCAGGTTGGCTACCGACGCGGTTGGCCGGATCTTCAGGCATGGGTTTCGATACAGCAAGGCTGAGGTGCTGTTAATGGATCTGCGGCAGCCAGGCGAATTCACAGAGGATTTGTTCGCGCTCAAGCAGCCGGTGGTATCGACCCAAGCGCCTGTCGCGAGCAGCAGCAATCGGCCAGAAGCAGTCAGTCATGCATGGCGACTTTCGACTCGAAGAAGGCGCTCAAAAGCCTGTAAAACCCGATTTCGCAAGCGTGCCGCCTGGCATATCCTTACTCGTTTCCCCGCAGTATCGACAAAGGAGGCTACATGCCGATTTCGTTACTATTCGAGCAAGTTGATGTTTTCTCCGAACAATCCTTCAAAGGTAACGCCGTTGCTGTCGTAATTGGTGCCGATGACCTGACCAGCCAACAAATGCGTGACTTTGCGGCCTGGACACAGCTTAGCGAGACAACCTTTCTGCTGAAGCCAAGCTCTCCAGAAGCACATTACCGCGTACGAATTTTCACCCCGCTACGAGAGCTCCCCTTTGCCGGGCATCCAACACTGGGAAGCTGTCATGTATGGCTAAATCAAAGTGCCGGCAATACCGATAAAGAGATTATCCAGGAGTGCTTGGCTGGCCTGATCCGTATTCGGCGCAATGGTGCTTGTCTGGCGTTTGCGGCGCCCCCCCTATTACGGAGCGGGGCGTTAGAGGACGCTACGCTGCGGCAGATTGAGAGCGGGTTAGGTCTAACCCCTGAACGCATCCTTGCCAGTCAGTGGGTCGATAACGGCCCTGGCTGGGTTGCCGTACTGTTGGCGTCGCGTGATGACGTTTTGGCGATTCGTCCGGACTACACGAAACTCAATGGACTCAATGTAGGAGTGGTCGCGCCTTGGCAAGGTTCTCATGCGGACGCAGATGTCGAAGTGCGCGCCTTTATGGGTGAAGAGTTGAATGAAGACCCTGTGACCGGAAGTCTCAATGCGAGCCTGGCGCAATGGCTGATTTCTACTGGGGTCATGCCTGACCACTACACTGCGAGCCAAGGCACTGTATTAGGTCGTCGAGGCCGGATAAAAATTGAGAAGCTCGGAAGTGATATCTGGGTCGGAGGTGAAGTTCAACCGGGTATGTCGGGACGGGTAACGTTCTAACTACTACAGCGTCATGTGTCCATTCCCCTTTGCCTTGCCAGCTTAGGCCGCTGTCCGGTATTGGCCGATAGCCGTGGTAAAGCCATTCGCAGCGTCTGCCGGCAATTCGTAGTGCTTTGCCGTAACCTCAATCTCTTCACCCAGTCGATCATCGCCATTGACGGCAGCAAATTCAAAGCCGTGAATAAGCGCGATCGCAACTTCACCCAGGGCAAGATCAAGGCGCGCATGCAGCAGATCGAGCAGAGCATTGACCGCTATCTTGCAGCGATGGATTCGGCGGATCGGGCAGCGCCCGAGGTCGCCGAATCCAAGGCTGAACGGCTGAGCGAAAAAATAGAAAAGCTGAAACAGCAGATGATGAAGCTCAAGGACATTGAAGCGCAGCTTCACGCCAGCCCAGATCAGCAAATCGCTCTTACCGATCCTGATGCACGCTCAATGGCCACGAGCGGCCGAGGTACTGGCACGGTTGGCTACAACGTACAAACAGCAGTCGATGACAAACACCATCTGATCATTGTCCATGAAGTCACCAATGTTGGAAATGACCGAACGCAGCTGAGCAATATGGCGAACCAGGCACGCGAAGAGATCGGCGCGGAGTCGCTGACAGTGGTAGCCGACCGAGGCTATTACAAAGGTCCGGAAATCCTTGCTTGGGAGCAGGCCGGGATCACCACTTTTGTACCGAAGCCGCTGACATCAAGCAGCGAAGCGGAAGGCCGATTCGGCAAGCAGGACTTCATCTACATCGCTGCATCGGCTGAATACCGATGCCCTGCGGATCAACTACTGACCCGCAGGCATTCTTCGGTGGAAGACGACATGTTGCTGCACTCCTGCTGGTTCTCTGGCTGCCAGAGTTGTTCCATGCAGAAGCAGTGTACGACGGGTAAGGAACGCCGGTTAGCTTCTTTCGCTACTCGACCTACTTACTTGCGTTTTCACACAGCCTGGACCCAAAGTGGCCCTTCGCAAAGTACCGCGATCGGCCAACGGCAGTAATGAGCCGCCGAGGAAAGCTAGGCCACCCTCCACGTTATTCAAAAGAGTTAGACTGAGCCCAGTATTTTTAATCGCTAATGGTGGTTCCCATGAAACACTGGCTTCCTCTGCTGCTCACTCTGCCTCTGTCGCACACCCAAGCTGCGGGACCTGCCTTCAACTGCACTCAGGTCGTGGCCGGCAGCATCGAACAACAAATCTGCCAGAGCGAGTCGCTCTCGGCACTAGACCGGCAAATGGCCGAGGTCTATACGGCCGCGCAGCAGAAGGCCGGCAATGAACATCCGCCGGTGCTCAAGGCCGAGCAACGGGGCTGGATCAAGGGCCGCAACGATTGCTGGAAAAGCGCGGACCAGCCTACCTGCATCGCCGACAGCTATCGCCTGCGCATCGCCGAACTGCAGGCGCGCTACCGGCTGGTCGAGGCCAACGGCCCGGTGTTCTACCAGTGTGACGGCAACCCGGCCAAGGAAGTGGTTGCCAGCTTCTTCCGCACCGAGCCGCCCACGGCCATCGTCGAGTTCGGTGACCGCAGTTCGCTGATGTACCTAGAACAGACGGCAAGCGGCGCGCGCTACCAGGGACAAAATGAGAGTTTATGGGAGCACCATGGCGAGGCCATCGTAGTGTGGGGCTATCAGGGGCCGGAAATGCGCTGTACAGCGCGTTGAAAGCCATCTGGAGGGAGCCTATGCACCGATTTCTATCACACAGCCTGCTGACCAGCAGTCTGGTGCTGTCGTAAACCACCCAGGCCGCCAACAATGCGGAGGCGGAACTACGCCGACTGCAGGATGAAACCCGAGAGAACCCGCGAAGCCAGTCGCAATTTCTGTGGTGTTTCGCAAGTAACGCTCATATTTTTCGGCCTAGCAGCCTCGGCTGCACGGCCGACGCTCGCCAAGATGTGATCGGCCTTTCGATGCCAGCGAAAGGGGCGGCGGTTGGCGTTATGAGTGGACAGGTAGTACTCAATAGACTCCTCTAGATCTTTCACGCTGGTATGTGCCTGGCGCTTGATCCATTTCTCGCTCAGTGTCGAGAAGACGCGCTCCACCAGATTCAACCAAAATGCCGAAGTAGGCGTGAAATGCACCGGGTAGCGCGGATACGCTGCCAGCCACGCTTTTACTTTGTCAGTCTTGTGTGTCGCGTAGTCGCATGCTCTGTGCGATGCGCGAACAGACGGGGGCCGATTACTCATTCAAGGTGCTCGAATATGCCCAACTCAAAGCTCTGGTACCCGAGATCGGCCCGCGTGTGGCCGCCGCGACTTCGGCCTGCCAGCATGGTCTGGATGTCGCCCTGCTTGACGAACAAGCCGTCCCGGGTGGGCAGATCGGCGGCCAGAGTCGCACCTTGCGTGCGGCGAAAATCTTGCTGGCCACCGGCGCACAGGAGCGGCCGGTCCCCTTCCCGGGCTGGACCCTACCCGGCGTGATGTTGCTGTTGATTGCCTGGCAACTGCACAAAGCTGGCGGGCCGATCAGCGCAGTGCTGGATACCACGCCGTCAGCCAACTACTTCAAGGCACTGCGCCATGGGGTCGGGGCGCTCCGGGGCTGGCGCATGCTGCTCAAGGGGCTGGGCTATCTACTCTCGCTGCGCAAGGCTGGGATCAAGATGCGCAGCGGGGTGACGCAGCTGCGCGCCTACGCCGACAGCAGCGGCCGCCTGGCGCAAGTGCACTTTCAGCATCAGGGCCGTAGCCAGTTGATTAAGTGCCAGTCACTCATGGTGCATCAGGGCGTGGTGCCCAATGTCCAGTTGACCTGCGTGATGGATGCGCGACATTCATGGCACGAACAACAGCAATGCTGGCATCCGCAGATCGATGCCTGGGGCGAAACTTCGATCAACGGTGTTTTCGTCGCCGGCGACTCAGCGGGGATAGGTGGCGCATTAGCTGCAGAGCACTTCGGGCGCCTGACGGCCTGTCAAGTTGCCTGCCAACTGGGACGCCTCTCCAGCACTGAACGGGACAGGTTGGCACGGCCGGTGCGCCAGACCCTGGGCGGGTTGATGGCTATCAGGCCGTTTCTGGATGTGCTTTACCAACCGGCAGCCGAATTTCTGCGGCCGGCTGATGACACAATCGTCTGTCGTTGCGAGGAGGTCAGTGCCGGCGATATCCGCCGCTTCGTGGGGGGTGGCTGTAGCGGTCCGAATCAGACCAAGGCTTTTAGTCGTGCGGGCATGGGGCTCTGTCAGGGCCGCATGTGTGGCCTTACTTTGGCGCAGATCATTGCCGCCGAGCGCAATGTCGACATCGAGCAAGTGGGGTATTACACCATCCGTGCGCCGATCAAGCTGCTTTCCCTGGGGGAGCTGGCTTCGCTTGTGAGCCGTGGGGGCAAGCAGTAGCCTGTCATTTCAACATGAAACTTCAATAGGAGAAGTGATGAGCATTAGCCGATATGAAACAGCCGCGCGCATGAGCCGAGTCGTGGTTCATAACCAGACTGCCTACTTATGCGGCCAGGTCGCAGAGGACCGTAGCGCCGGCATCGCCGAGCAAACACGCACCATGCTGGCTAAGGTCGATGCGCTGCTGGAGTCGGTCGGCAGCAACCGTGAGCAGTTGCTGTCGGCCACCATCTACCTGAAGGATATGAGCCTGTTTGCCGAAATGAACAGTGTATGGGACAGCTGGGTGCCGTCAGGCTTCGCCCCTGCGCGTGCCTGTGTCGAGGCTAAGATGGCCAGCCCAGAGTTGCTGGTAGAAATCTCGGTGATTGCAGCCATTCCTCAGTAGTTTCATCTGCTGCGCGCTGGCTCTTATTCACTTACTGCCTGCTCAGCTTTCAGAGTAAGACCGCGGCGGACACAGTAAGAAAACCGGTTGACCTGTTATGAGGAGGGGCTGTATTACCAGTCAGCCCCTGTTTCTATAGACCATTTCGAATGATCTATCCTGGCCGTTAGTTGCCCTTCGTGAAGGGCAGCAGTCGGTCTAAATGGGTATTTTTATTATGGTTCAAGTCCTTGCTTAAGTTTTGGAGCCTACCTAAGAAGCGAGAGGGAGTCACAGGTTCTATCTTGTAATGATTTATCTGCTGAGCAAGATTCTAAGCCAGCTCCAGGATTTGGAGTTGCGCTGAAGAATGATGAATGCATGGCGCGAAATAAAATTAACCTAAGTTATAAGGTTTCTCGTTGTGATGCTTAAGGACTCCTTGGAGAAAGTCCGGTTTCGAGCTGGGTGAGTTATTTCTTTCATCATCCTGAAGCGCCATCAAAAACTATGAGCATTGATATAACCCCTGTTGGCGAGCTTTAAGCGCTTTGACAGTTGCTGGCGGATCTGGTAAAAATGGAGCTTCGAAAGCTTATCTCTCAATCGGCCCGGAAGGCTGATCGATTATCGAAATAATCTAAAATAGGGGGTCCGCCACAAAGTCCATCAAGGAATGTCTGACTATGGCTCTAAAACCTTGGCAGCGTCGTGTTTTTTATGTGAGTTTGTACGAATGTTTCGCGATTGCATTTTCTTCTTTTATATTGGCCTACTTAGCCGGCGGTAAGCCAATTGAATCGACGCCAGTCGCAATATGTATTTCTGTCATCGCCACAACTTGGAATTTTGTCTACAACACCGCATTTGAATACTGGGAGTCTCGACAGCTTATCAAAGCCCGCAGCTTGTTAAGGCGAGCTACCCAGGCGATTGGCTTCGAGGTTGGTTTGATATGCTTCATAATCCCGGTGTACATGTGGTGGTACCAGATTAGCTTCTATAATGCCATTCGAATGGAAATCGCCATTCTGGTGTTTTTCTTAGTCTATTCTTTCTCTTTCAGCTGGTTGTTTGACCGTCTGTTCGGTTTGCCGGTCAGCGCACGTTCGTTAACGGCGAGTTCTACTGAAAATTAGACATGTATGACTATTGGCGAGCTCTGAAAGCACAAAAATCGATTCCAAAACTGAAACGGCGACCTTTGGATTTTGCGGCCTGTAGTTGTGCCGTTTCGCCAATGTTTTGGAAGCGATTTTGCCGTGCAGTCCACATAGGGCGTGGATTTGTACCACGGTCTTGAAACCGTCGATGGGCAACTATCCTAGAGTTCGAATCTCTACGCTTCCGCCATACAAGTGCTTGATTTCATTGATGTTCGCAGCCGCTTGACCCTCAAATGGGAGCGTTTTGGGAACACTTTGGGAATGACAGGCAGAAGAAAGGGGCCCTTGCGGCCCCCTTTATTGGGTTCAGGCCCGCCTGAGCGCCTGGTTCATCCCCCGCATCCCGGCCGTCCTGGCTGACTCACTTCGCGCAATGCTTGAAGATCATTGCCGTCGAGGTATGCCCCATTGCCCTCGATGTGGCATTGGGCGCCTTTGCGCAGAGACTCGCCGACGATCTCGGCGACCTTCCCGAGCAGCGATACGCGGTGCCACTGGTGTGCTCGACCTTCTCGCCTGAGCGCTTGAACCTGAGTGGAGCAGTAGATCTCACGCGCTTTGGCAACTGTCGCCGCGGACGGTGGAATCCCTCAACCCTCAAAGAACCCTGCTCCCAAGAGGGGCGATGGGGAAGGGCTGCCATCACGAAGATGATATTAATTATCACATGCAGATGATTTTCATGTAGATTCCTGCGCCAAGGATTTTTCATGAACAAGGAGTCAGCCCGCGATGCCCCCGTCGATCAACCCTTCCATGACACTCACTCTCGGCCTGTGTGCTTCCGTCTTCTGCCCGTTTTCGCTGGCTGAGGCAGAAACCAAATCCGAGGACAGTGTGCTGGAGCTTGGTTCCACTGATGTGGTCGCTACCAGCTTGGGTAGTACCACTGAGAACAGTGGCTCCTACACTACCGGGAGCATGAGCGCAGCCACGCGCTTGAATCTCTCGATCAAGGAAACACCCCAATCGGTCTCGGTGATATCCCGGCAGCAGCTGGACGATTTCCAGCTCAACACGCTGTCCGAGGCCATGGCCCATGTGACGGGGGTAACGGTTCAGCGAAATGACTCGGAGCGACCTAGCTACTACTCACGTGGTTACGCGATCAATAATTTCCAGATCGATGGAATGCTCAATACGTTCTCGGGGCTTAAGTCCGACTCGGATACCATCATCTACGATCGAATTGAGGTCGTTCGCGGAGCCACTGGACTGACGACAGGCGCTGGTGATCCCTCGGGCACTATCGCAATGGTGCGCAAGCGGCCAACGCATGAGCTGGCGGTCAAGAGCGGTGTCAGTGGGGGCAGCTACGACAACTACTACACCTACCTGGATGTCGGCGGCCCATTAGGCTGGGAGGGGCGGCTGCGCGGTCGCACAGTGTTGGCGTATCGCGACAACAAGTCGTTCATGAATAAATATGCCACCCAGCGTGAGGTGGCGTATGGCGTGCTCGAAGCCGACCTGACCGACAGCACGGTCCTGGCGGTGGGATATGACTATCAGAACAAGCACGTCCAAGGTTCCTCATGGGGTACGGTGCCTTTCTGGAATGCCGATGGCAGTAAAGCCAATCTCCCACGCTCGACCAACCTCAGCGCCCCATGGTCCTCCTGGCCATTGAAAGACCAGACGGTATTCGCAACCCTTGATCAGCGCCTGGGTAACGACTGGCTGATGAAAGTGGCCTACACCCATCGGCAAACCGACAGTGACGGCAAGGTGTACTACGGAGGTAATGGTTTCCCGGAGGCTGATCGCAGTGGCATGCGGGCCTGGTACGCGCATTTTGGTGGGGAGGAGAAGATGGATGCGATCGACTTCAACCTCGCTGGCCCCTTCCAATTGATGGGGCGCAGTCATGACTTCATGATCGGCTACGGCGAGTCAGAACGGCGCAATAGTGAGCCATATCGCCTTGGTCTTCCAGTGCCCCAAGACTACAACAAGATTCCTGACTGGAAGTACATGGGGTCTATCCCCAAGTTCTATGACATCGATACCGGACTGGACAGTTCGCGCTCCTACACCCGTCAGAAAGCGGGTTACATCGCAACACGGCTGAACCCGACAGACCGCCTTCACTTCGTGGTTGGCAGCCGCTACGGCAGTTGGGAAACGGAGCGTCGGGAATGGGACTATGACGACGCCCTGAATGTCGCCGGTCAGTCCACTACCAAGCAGACGCAAAACGATCAGTGGACACCCTACGCCGGTGTGCTCTTTGACCTGAATGACCAGTTCACCGCCTATGTCAGTTATACCGACATTTTTAACCCGCAGACCGTGAGAGACGTCAACAAGCAGTACATCGAACCTATCGTTGGCAAAGTCTATGAGGTAGGTCTCAAGGGCAGTATGTTCGAAGAAAGGCTGAACCTGAGTACTGCCGTGTTCCGCAGTAAACAGGATAACGTGGCGGAACAGGATGACTCGGTGCCGCCCAATGGCAATGAAGTTTTCTACAAAAGCGGCGGTAAAGGTGTAGTCGTTGAAGGTTTCGAAGCTGAAGTCGCGGGCGAGGTGATGACCGATTGGCAGATGAGCCTGGGTTACAGCTACACCCATGCCGCCACAGCCGAGAAAAAGCGAAAGAATACCGAGCAGCCATTGAACCTTGTGCGCTTCTCCAGCACCTACAAGATGAACCCGGCATTGACCGTTGGGGCGAGCCTGGATTGGCAGAGCGACAACTTCAAAATGGCCAACCGCCCAGTGGGGCGCGATGGTGACAGGATCATCACTGCCAAAGACAAGATCGGCCAGAAGGCGTTCTCGGTGGTTGGGCTGATGGCACGCTATCAAATCGATGAACACCTGTCAGCGTCGGTTAACGTGAAGAATCTGTTCGATGAGCATTACTACAACAACGTTGGATTCTACAACGGCGTTTACCAAGGTGAGCCACGGACAATGATGGTCAGCCTGGACTGGAAGTTGTAAGGCTTTGGTGCCGCCGGGCGTGCCGCCTGATGCCTTCGCACGTAGGCGCCTGACAGGGCTCATCGAATGATGGGCCTTTCTCATCTCTACTCAATCGCTTGAAATTGGGACGGTACCATCGTTCCGCACTCCTTCCTCTAATGGGTGATGCAAGCCAAGTCCCGGTGGGCTTGTTGCGCAGATTGCCCACCTTTTTGACCCGCGCCTCCTAAGCGCGGAGGGCATCGCCCACACTGTTCAACTCACGCTCGACGGCGAACGACCGCTCGCGACACGCAAGGCGTCACAGGGCAGGGTGGCTGAATAAGGGCGTTCTCGGCGGATCATGAGGGTTTACATTCAGTGCGTATGATAATAAGGTTTTAATCATACGAGCTGCATGTAATTTACCTTGAGCGTGACTGCCCAAGGGCCTTTCGATAAGGGGAGTCGAGCGTGTTCAGTACCTACCGCGAGTTGTTCCAGGCCAGAGGCGCCAAGGGCTTCGCCTTGGCCGGCCTGCTGGCCCGGTTGCCGTTGCCGATGACCGGTATCGGGATCATCACCATGTTGTCGCAGATCACCGGCAGTTACGGCCTGGCCGGTGCGGTGGCGGCCACCTTCGTGCTGACCTATGCACTGATGTCGCCGCAGATCTCGCGCCTGGTCGACCGCCATGGCCAGGGCCGCTTATTGCCGGCCGCCGCCGGGCTCAGCGTGCTGGGCATCCTTCTGCTGTTGGCTTGCAGCTATTGGCAGTTGGCGGACTGGACCCTGTTCGTCGGGGCCGCGCTCGCCGGCTTCATGCCCAGCATGTCGGCGATGGTGCGCGCGCGCTGGACCGCGATTTACCGCGGCAAGGCGCAACTGAAGACAGCCTACTCGCTGGAAACCGTTCTTGACGAAGTCACCTTCATTGCTGGCCCGCCGATTTCGGTGGGGCTGAGCGTGGCGGTACTTCCGCAGGCCGGTACACTGGTTGCTGCCATCTTCCTGGCCATCGGCGTGTTCGCCTTGGCGGTGCAGGTCGGCACCGAGCCGCCAGTAGAGGCCGATGCCGCCACCGGGCAAGACAGCATGTCGGTGTTCAGGCTGGCCGACGTACGCCTGCTGACCTTGCTAATGGTTGCTATGGGCTTGATCGTCGGTACGGTCGACATCGTCAGCGTGGCATTCGCCGAGCAGATGGACATGCCGGCTGCGGCTAGCGTGGTGCTGTCCTGTTATGCCATCGGCTCCTGTGTCGCGGGGCTGGTGTTCGGTGTCCTGAAACTCGATATCCCGCTACACAAGCTGCTACTGCTGGGTGGGTTGGCGACTGCGGCGACAACCTTGCCGCTGCTGGTGGTGGGAAACATCATCGGGCTGGCCATCGCCGTGCTGGTCGCGGGCCTGTTCTTCGCCCCGACCATGATCGTGGCGATGTCGCTGGTAGAGCGCATCGTGCCCGAAAGCAAGCTGACCGAAGGGATGACCTGGTTGCTCGCCGGTCTCAACGTTGGAGTTGCCGGCGGTGCCGCAGCATCTGGGCAGGTGGTCGATGTGTGGGGTGCCCAGGCCGGATTCAACGTGGCCTTGGCCGCCGGGGCCGCAGTGTTGTTGGTCGCGCTTTGGGGCTACCAGCGCATGCGCGACCGAGCCCGACAGGCGTCGTATTCGCTTTGATCGGCTTCAGGGACCGCCAGGCTTGGGGGCTCGGTCACCGCGCGACGATACGACAGGCTTGTCAGTGCGCCTCGCGCCCAAGACAATGCGTGCAAGCGGTATGAATACTCGTATACGCCCACCCCATGCCGCCAGAACACAAGGAATAGCTGGATGGTTCGCCGCACCCGCGCCGCAATGCAAGAAACCCGAGCCCTGTTACTGGCCACCGCCCGCCAGATGTTCACCGAGCAGGGGTTTGCGCACGCCTCGATGGATGATCTGACCGCCCGGGCGGGCTTGACACGGGGGGCGTTGTATCACCACTTTGGCGACAAGAAGGGGTTGCTGGCAGCCGTCGTCGAGCAGCTCGACGCTGAAATGGACGAGCGCCTGCGTGCCATTACCGAGACCGCCGATAACGCTTTGGACGGCTTCCGCCAGCGCTGCCACGCCTACCTGGAGATGGCGCTGGAGCCCGAGATCCAGCGCATCGTGCTGCGCGACGCCAGAGCGGTGTTGGGTGGCGGCTCGCCTGAGGCCCAGCGGTATTGCATAGAGTCGCTGCGCCAGTTGATCGACAACCTGGTGCTACAGGGCGTTTTCGTCAACGCGCACGCTCAAGCGCTGGCTGCGTTGATCTACGGCAGCTTGGCTGAAGCGGCTGTGTGGATCGCGGAGGCCGAAGACGGCAATGCATGCTTGGCGCAGGCTGGCAAGGCGTTCGACCTGCTGTTGCTCGGGGTGCTAAAGCAGCCAACAGACTCTACGGAGGCGTGAATGCGCGCGACAGTTCCGCCCTGTTGGGAGCCCTGTCCCCCTCAGGGCAGGCTTGGTGCTGCTCAAGGTTTTTCAGTAGCGCTTGCTTGGCTAGGGGCGGGCTCTGTGGAAGAAGACGCGGCAGCATGAAGCTTGTCGGTAATCTGCTTGGCCAAGGCATGGTAAAGCGAGACCGGAGACACCCATCCAGAGATGGCCGCCGCCATCAGTGTCGATGCCAACATGGGAATGGCCAGGTCCGGGCTGTGTGTCAATTCAAGCACGATGACCGAGGCGGTCAGTGGCGAGCGTGTCACACCGGCCAGGTATGCGCCCATGCCGAGTAGTGCGCCTGCCTGGGGATCAACATCGGGCAGCAAGCTCAACAGGGGCGCAAAGGCGGCGCCGATGCTCAGCGAAGGCGAAAAGAGCCCGCCAGGAATCCCGGAAAGATAGGACGCGACGTTGGCCAGAAACTTCCAGAGGAGAAAGCTTGCGTCCGTGATCGGTTGCCCCTCCAGCAATGCTCGCGTTTCTTCGTACCCGGTGCCGAATACATGATTGCCAGAGACGAGCCCCAACGTGGCCAGCAACAAGCCACAGATGGCAGCAAAGCGCACTGGATAGCGTCCGCGTAATGCACAGACCTGGCCGAGTATGCCCTTGTCGGTGGGCAGCACAAGCTTGGCGTAAAAACCACCCAGCAGCCCGCCCAGGACTGCACAGGCAGGCACGACGCTCCAGCCCCAGCCCACCGGCATTCGACCGCTGATTTCTCCAAAATAGGCGTAATGCCCCATCAGCCCCAGCGTGACGACCCCACCGATCAGCACCGCAGTGAGCACCAGGCCGCTGAAACGTTGCTCGAACGTGCGGCTCAACTCCTCAATGGCAAAGACCACCCCCGCTAAAGGTGTATTGAAGGCTGCCGCAATACCCGCGGCGCCTCCGGCGAGCACCAGGCCAGCGATGGTGCGCCGGCCATGCAGGCCTAAACGTCGGCCAAAGGAATAGAGCACAGCGGCGCCGATGTGGACGGTCGGGCCTTCCCGGCCAACCGAACCGCCGACCAGCAGGGCGCCCAACGTCAGGCTCATGCGTGCTGCAGCCACAGGGAGCGAGAGCAATCGGGCGCGCAGCCGGCGAGAGGGCACTTCCAGGGCGGCTATGACTTGGGGAATGCCGCTACCCTTGGCATTTTCAAACCACCGTTGCGTCAGATAAGCCAGGAGCGCGAAACCAAGCGGAGTGATGAGAAGAGGTGACCAGGGTGCCCATTCCAGCAAACGCTTGAACGAAGCGAACGCCGCGTCGGCTAGCCAGGCGAATGCCAGCGCAACCAGCCCCACCAGCAACGCCCCGATCCAGAACGCCAGTCGCTGACGCCATTCTCGCCAGCGTGAACGGCGGGAGAGTGAAGGTGCAGGACGGGTAGGTTCGGGCATGGTCCACACATGGCTGACTTGGAAAGCCGTGAGTATGGCGTGTTTTCCCAGGCAGGCCTACCCGACACAGGTTGTAGTCGTGCCAGGCGTGGCGATCCGTTTGCTCACATGCAACGGATCGCCAGTGCCAGAATGTGGCTAGGAGGCCGAACTTGCTTTGGTAGCAGGTGCTGCCTTACGCATGCTCCACATCCCCCAGGTCAAACCTAGCACGGCCGCGATCAATGACGCGGATAGCACACCGAGTTTCGCTGCCCCGAGTGAGCCAGGGTCGACGAAAGCGAGGTTGGCGATGAAGATCGACATGGTGAAACCGATGCCGGCCAGCAGCCCGACCAGCATGATGCTACGCCAGTTGACCTCGGCGGGAAGCTCGCACCAGCCCAGGCGGACCATCAGCCAGCTAACGCTGACGATGCCCAAGGGCTTTCCTGCGACCAGGGCGACAGCGACGGCGATCATGACCCACTGGGGGCCTTCAGCGGACAGGTCGACACCCGAAAGGCTTACCCCGGCATTGGCCAAGGCAAACACGGGCATGATGCCGTAGGCTACCCAAGGGTGCAGGGTCCCTTGCATACGCACCACCGGCGGCAGCAGTTCGCGCTGGGCCAGGCGCAGCCGTTTCAAAGGATCAATGAGGTCGCTGGCATCTTGCTCAGGCGCCTTGGCGCGCCCCAGCAATTCGCCGGTGAAGCGGGTAATGGCATCCAGCGGGCGCTCACGCATGGGCATTGCGGTGACAGGTGTCATCAGGCCTAGCACAACACCTGCGAGAGTCGGGTGGGCGCCGGTCAACAAGATGCCCAGCCAGACGATCGCGCCAGGAATGACATAGGCGAAGGCTGAACCCACACCGATCTTCTGAAGCCCGATCACCATGAGCAGGCCGATCAGTGCAACGCCGAAACCGGTGTAATCAAGGCCGCCAGAATAGAAGAACGCGATGATCAGGACTGCGATGATGTCATCGATGATTGCCAGGGCGAGGAGGAACACACGTACATTGGACGGGATCGACTTGCCGAGCAGTGCCAGTACGCCCACCGCAAAGGCGATATCCGTCGCCGTTGGCACTGCCCAACCTTGTTGGTCTGCTGGCGCGTGACCAAAACTCAGGTAGAGGAGTGCGGGTACCGCTACGCCGCCGACAGCGGCTGCCATGGGAAGTGTGGCTTGGCGCAGGCTGGACAGTGCGCCCTCGTGGATCTCGCGGCGGATCTCCATGCCCACGACCAGGAAAAAGATGGTCATCAAGCCATCATTGATCCAGAAGTGCAGGGACTGCGAATAGACATGCGAGCCCACGCCGAATGTCAACGGCGTATGCCAAAGGGCTTCATAACTGTCGGCAGCCGGGGAGTTCGCCCAGATCAGTGCAGCGACTGCGGCAATCAACAGAACGATGCCGCTGACCGCTTCAATGTGCAAAAAGCGCTCAAGGTTGGCGAAGGCTCGCTCGGCCAGGTCTTGGGCGCGAGGTAATTCTTTTTTATGCATAGGCGCAGGTGCTCCCGCATGGCGGCCCGACCTGCGCTGTTCTTTAACCTGCCTCACTGCACCGTGCAGCTGGCACCCGTCCGCTAGTCTACCGAATAACCACTCTCAGATGAACAAAAAGCGCCAAACCATTCACTCCAAAGGCATGTCGGTTTGAGATTTTTTCCTGCAGACGTTAGGGTTTGTGGTTATTTCCGAGCACACGAGGCTTGGCAAACGGGAATTTATCCAACTGCTAGCCTTGGTAAATGTCGTCGTGCTCAGGCACGCTGTGCTCATCGCCTTGCAAGGAGAACGGCCGCTATGACTGCAGCCCCCAAACCCAGGAGCACCCTCAATCCACCCGTTTTCTACACCAGTGCGATACTTATCTTTCTGCTGGTCTTGTACGCCACGGCATTTCAGGAGCACGCCCAGACGCTGTTCGAGCAAGTCCAGCGATGGATCATCACCAATGCCAGCTGGTTCTACATTCTTGTTGTAGCGCTGGTGTTGATCAGTGTGGTGTTTCTGGCTGTCAGCCGCTATGGCGACATCAAGCTAGGCCCTGACCACAGTGAGCCGGATTACCGCAAGAGCAGTTGGTTCGCCATGCTGTTCTCGGCGGGTATGGGGATTGGCCTCATGTTCTTCGGCGTGGCCGAACCGGTCATGCATTTCGCCACACCGCCCGTGGGCGATCCTGGCACCGTCGCTGCGGCACGGGAAGCCATGAAAATCACCTTTTTCCACTGGGGCCTGCATGCGTGGGCGATCTATGCCATCGTCGCGCTGATCCTGGCCTACTTCAGCTTCCGCAACGGCCTGCCGTTAACCTTGCGTTCGGCACTCTATCCGCTGATTGGTGAGCGAATCTATGGCCCTATAGGCCATGCCGTCGATGTCTTTGCCATCCTCGGCACGGTGTTCGGTGTGGCGACCTCGCTGGGTTACGGGGTATTGCAGATCAACAGCGGGTTTCATCATGTGTTCGGTTTGCCGGTAAACACTACCGTGCAAGTCATCCTCATCACCGCCACCTGCGCATTGGCGACGCTTTCAGTGGCCAGCGGCCTGGACAAAGGTATTCGCATCCTGTCCGAGCTCAACCTGAGCCTGGCGGTGATTCTGATGCTGTTCGTGCTGCTGCTTGGGCCTACGGTGTTCCTGCTGCAGACCTATGTACAGAATACCGGCGCTTACCTTTCGGATATCGTCAATAAAACCTTCAATCTCTACGCTTACGAGCCCACCGACTGGATCGGTGGCTGGACCTTGCTGTACTGGGGCTGGTGGTTGTCCTGGTCGCCCTTCGTGGGTTTGTTCATCGCACGTATTTCGCGAGGGCGGACCATCCGGGAATTCGTCTGCGGCGTATTGTTCGTACCGGCGGGTTTCACCTTGCTGTGGATGACGGTGTTCGGTGACTCGGCAATCCATATGATCCTCAACGATGGTGTAAAGGATCTGGCTACTGTGGTCAGTGAAGACAGTTCCCTCGCCTTGTTCGCTTTCCTGGAGCATTTCCCGTTCTCCAGCATCATTTCGTTGGTCGCGGTGCTTATGGTGGTCGTGTTCTTTGTGACCTCGGCGGACTCTGGTGCGCTGGTCGTGGATATGCTCGCCTCCTCCGGAAAAGGTCATTCACCCCTGTGGCAACGTATCTTCTGGTCAATCTGCATCGGCGCGGTCGCGATCGCGTTGCTGCTGGCGAACGGCCTCAAGGCGCTGCAGACCGCGACCATTGCGAGCGCTCTGCCGTTCGCGGTCATCTTGCTGGTTGCGATTTGGGGCTTGTTCAAGGCGCTGAGTCTTGATGCGACTCGCCGCGGGTTGCGCAATCAAGCGTTGCCAGGCCCACGCCATACCCGCCACCCACACGGCGGCTGGCAGCGGAGGCTGCGCAATATTGCATTGATGCCGCGCCGGGTTCATGTCACCCGCTTTATCGCCGAGGTGGTGAGGCCTGCCTGCGAAGAGGTCGCCCAGGAGTTGCGTAAGCAAGGCTACGAGGTGAGCGTGAATGAGCGCGATGATGGACGGGTATCCCTGGAGCTCTCCCATGCCGGTGAAGGGCGTTTCCTCTACGAGGTGCGGCCACGGGCCTTCAATACGCCAAGCTTCGTCATGCAGGACACCGAAGACGGTGGCGATGCGCGCAAGTATTTCCGTGCGGAAGTGCATCTGCGAGAAGGGGGCCAGGACTACGACATCATGGGGTGGAGCCGCGACGATGTGATTGGTGACATCCTGGATCAGTACGAACGCCACCTGCAATACTTGCACGTGGTGGGCTGAACTGGATTCGGTCCTGCCCTGGCGCAGTCAGGGCAGGGCGGTTCGCCTGCTGTCCAAAGGCGGATTTTCGCAGGCCCAGAAGTCTACTGCAGCAATGCGTTCGCTCGGCGGTCCTAACCAATGGGACAGCGGCTGGCACCCGGTTGTCGTGCAGACCTGATAGTCGCCAGCCTCGGGCGTTCGCCCGGCATGCAAGGGCTGCAGCGGTGGTAGATGACGACGATAGTGCCAAGTGCCGTCGCGCAGTTGAGCGTCGTCCGGAATCTCCATGCCGGCCCCGCTGCCTTTTACCCGGGCCTCTACCAGTACCAGGCCAGCCGAGGTCACTTGATAATCCTCTTCCCAGCGGACCTTTTCGATACTGTGCTGCCACGCGAGGGTAAACTCGTTCAGTGGCAGGCTGACCCAGACCACACCGGCCAGCCCAACGCAAAGGCTGATCATGCGGGGTGTCCAGAAGCCGGTCGGCTTCGCCAGTAGTGCCAACCCAGCACTGCCGCACCCAAAACAAAACCGACCTCATCGCTGATGGGCAGGGCGAGTATCAATGACACGCCAGCAGTGAACGCCAGCAGGCGCTCCCACCAAGGCATGGGGGCACGCAAATGCCCGATCGACGCACACCCCCAAAGGGCAACCGCGAACGCCGCCTTGATCACCATGTACAGCGTGCTGCCCATGCCTTCACCTTGCATCATCAACGCCGGGTCATAGACTGCCATGAAGGGCACAACGAAACCGGCCAAGGCAATGCGCACCGCCCAGAAGCTGATCAACAGGCCTTTTTCCTTGGCAATAGGGGCCGCTGCAAAGCACGCCAATGCCACGGGCGGCGTCAGGTCGGCCAGGATGCCGAAATAGAACACGAACATGTGCGAGACGATCAGCGGGACCCCGAGTTCCAACAGGGCCGGGGCAGCAATGGAACTGGTGATGATGTAGTTGGGGATGGTCGGAATGCCCATACCCAGTACCAGGCAGGTGAGCATGGTCAACACCAGCGAAAGGAACAGGTTGTCGCGTCCCAGGTCAAGAATGTATCCGGCAAAGGTGGTGGCCAGGCCGGTCAGCGAGATGACGCCGATAATGACACCGACCAGCGCACAGGCAATACCCACCGGTACCGCATGACGGGCACCTTCCGCGAGGGCCATGACGCATGCGTGCAGGGTGGCGCGGCCGCCCTGGACAAAGCAGCACGCAATGGCCAGGCCGGCAATGACCATCAGGATCACCCCGATCCCCATGCGGAAAAAACCTGAACACAGTATCCCGAGTGCAACCCAGAAAGCCGCGCGCAGCCAGGTTTTTTGAGCGCGCAGGATGATCGCCGAGCCTAGGATGACGATGGCAGTCAGGGCCAGGCCGACCATTCCCGAGTACAAAGGTGTTCGCCCGGAAAACAACAGCGCGACCAGGACCATCAGCGGTACGAGCAGGAACCAGCGTTGTCGCAACGCATTCCAGGCACTCGGGCACTGTTCGCGCGGCAAACCATGCAGATGGCTGCGCCGAGCCTCCAGGTGGACCATCCAGTAGACCGAGCCGAAGTACAGCAATGCTGGGATGAGCGCGGCTTTCGCCACCTCGGCGTAGGGCACGTTGATCGTCTCGGCCATGATGAACGCCACGGCGCCCATCACCGGCGGCATCAGCTGGCTGCCCATGCTGGAGGTCGCCTCGACGCCACCGGCAAATGCAGGTTTGTAGCCAAAACGCTTCATCAGCGGAATGGTGAACTGTCCGGTGGTGACGACATTGGCCACCCCCGAGCCGGTAATGGTACCCATCAGTGCCGAGGAGAACACCGACACTTTGGCCGGCCCTCCGCTGCGATGGCCGAACAGCCCCATGGCGAAATCGGTGAACAGACGAATCATGCCCGCCTGCTCGAGAAATGCGCCGAACAGGATGAACAGGTAAATGTAGGTGGCTGAGACATAGGTCGGTGTGCCATACAGCCCCTCGGTGCCGAAGGCCAACTGATTGACGATCTGATCGAGGCCGTAGCCTCGATGCGCGAGTTCGCCTGGCAAGTGTTGGCCAAGCAACCCATAGGCCAGAAACAGGGCGCAAATGATGGGCAACGCTATGCCCATGACGCGCCGCGCGGCTTCAAAGACCAAACCAATAAGCAACAGCCCCACGATCAGGTCACTGGTGGTCAGTTCGCCGGAGCGTTGAATCAGATCCCCTTCGAAGTACCACTGGTATGTGGCCGTCGCCATTCCCGCAAGACCCAGCAGCCAGGCAAGGGGTTGCCACGGCCGACGGTGGCCAACGAATGAATAGCTCAGGTACACCACCAGCAACAGGAACCCCACGTGTATTGCACGCAGTACTTGGGTGGAAATCAGAGGGAAGGCCGCCGTGGCGATCTGGAAAACCGAAAAGACCAGTGCCACGGCAAAAAGCGCGGCAGGCCAGCGATCGGTGCTGGCGTGAAGACCTTGCGCTGTATCACTCATACGCTGCTCCATGGCTCGAGAATGTCATCAGGGGAGCAGGTTTTTCTCCTTGAAGTACCTCTCTGCTCCTGGATGCAGCGGAATGGGCAGGTTCTTGGCGGCATTCTCCGCCTGGATATCTTTCGCTGCAGCGTGGGCCGTGACCAGGCGAGGAAGGTTCTCGAATATCAGCTTGGTCATCTGATAGGCCAGGTCATCGCCGATATCGGCGCGGGTGACGAGGATGTTGTTGATGGCCGCCGTTGATACGTCCGCACTCTGACCATCATAGGTGTTGGCAGGAATGGTGGCGGGTTGGTAGGCGTTGTTGCCAATGCGGGTCACGACGTCGGCAGGGATAGGCACGAACACTACCGGCAAGGTCGCGGCCAGGTCCCGGATAGCTGCTTGACCGAGCCCTGAGGATTGCAGCGTGGCGTCAAGCTGACGGTTCTTGATCAGTTCGACGGACTCCGCATAGGGCAGGTATTCAACTTTTCCCATGTCCTGGTAGGTAAGCCCTGCGGCTTTGAAGATGGCGCGGGCATTCAGCTCGGTGCCGGACTTGGGTGCCCCAACCGAGATACGCTTGCCTTTGAGGTCTGACAGGGAGGTGATCCCCGACTCCTTGCTGGCGACGATCTGGATGTAGTTCGGGTAGGTGCCGGCGATGGCGCGGAGTTTCTTCAAGGGCGTTTTGAATCCAGCCTCTGCATCGCCCTTCCAGGCATCTGACACCGAATCCCCCAGCGCGAATGCCAACTCCCCTCGACCGGCTTGCAACAGGTTGAGGTTCTCTACCGAGGCCTTGGTGGCTTGCACCGTGGTCTTGCTGCCTTCGATGCCGTGGCTGTAGATCTGTGAAATGCCTACGCCTACCGGGTAATAGACACCACTGGTACCGCCTGTGAGGATGTTGATGAAGGTCGGTGCGGCCTGGGCAGCCGCGCAGACCGTAAACAAGGTGCTGGCCAATGCCAGGCGAAGGGCTCGGTTCATGGCGTCGTTCTCCGCTTGTTGTTGTTATTCCTGCGCCAGTAAACCTAGAACGAATATGCAGTCCCTGCCCAATTTTATGGCTGATTGGCCGGATGACCTCCGCCTTAGAATCGCCAGAAGACTGGCGAGACCAGTACCAGTACGGTGAGGATTTCGAGCCGTCCAAGCAGCATGCCGATGGTCAGTAACCATTTCGCTGCGTCCGGCAAGGAGGCGAAATTACCTGCAGGACCGATAAGTGTGCCCAGGCCTGGGCCGACGTTGCATACGGCGGTGGCAGCCCCACTCAACGCCGTCATCCAGTCGAGCCCTATCAGAGAGAGGCCAAGGGCGATGATCGCGATGGTGACGGAGAAGAAGAACGAGAACGTCAGCAATGAGCGAACGATCTCTTCATCGATGGGGTGCCCATTGTATTTCTTCGAGATTGTTGCCCGTGGATGGATCAACTGTTTCAGGCTGCTGACAAGCAAGGCAGCGGCCACCTGGAAACGGAATATTTTCAAACCGCCGGCGGTAGAGCCCGAGCACCCGCCGATGAACGTCAGGTAAAAGAACAGCATGATGGCGAAGCTGCCCCAGAGCGTGTAATCACCCACGGCAACGCCCGTGGTGGTCACCACCGAGGTCACATTGACCGCAACGATACGAAACGCATCCCACCAGGCCAGATCGCTGTGCCAGCAGAGCCAGGTTCCGACCGTGAGCCAGACGAAGGCGAGAAAGCCAATGAAACCGCGAACCTGATGGTCCTTGAGCAGGATGCGTCGATGGCCCCGCAGCGTGGCGACATACAGCGTGAAGGGCAGGCTGCCGAGTATCATGATGACCACGGCTACCCAATGCACCGCAGGCTGTCTCCAATGACCCAGAGAGGCATCCGAGGTAGAGAAACCACCGGTTGAAACCAGCGACATCGAATGATTGATGGCTTCGAACGGGGTCATGCCGGCGGCCCACAACGCGCATGTCCCCAATGCTGTCAGGCCCAGGTAGACCAGCAGGATCATCTTGGCTGCCACATGCGAACGCGGCGTCACTTTGTCAGACCAATCCGAAGACTCGGTCTGGAACAGGCGCATGCCGCCCACGCGCAGCAGTGGCAGGATCGCCACGGCCATGCCGATAAAACCAATGCCTCCCAGCCAGTGCAGCAGGGAACGCCATATCAGCAGCCCCGGCGATGCACTGTCCAGGCCGGTCAGCACGGTCGAGCCGGTGGTGGTGATTCCCGACATGGTCTCGAAGAACGCATCCGTGTAACTGATGTGTCGAATGAACACCATTGGCAGCGCCGCGAATGCGCACACGATGACCCAGCTTGCCGTCGTGAGCAGATACATATCCCTGGTCCGCAGTTGCGGTGTGTCGGGGACGCCGCGGGCTACCATGAGCAGGCCGGCACACAGAACGATCAGGCTCGACCAGACGAATGCACCGAGGTCGTCGCTGCGGTCGTACACCAGCAGCGTCAGCATCGGAATCACCATGCTGACGGCCAACGTGATCAGGAATACACCAATAATGAACGCGATGAAACGCAATGCGGGAAGCGGCATTGAGGGAGCTCGTTGGGACAATGCCGGCAGTATTGCCTGCTCTACGGTAATGTCGAGTAAAAAAGGCGTAAAGTCGTGGGTTGGGATTTTTTACGCCGTTATCTGGCTCCCGCTCGATAGCTCATTGGGTTGACCTCTCCGAGAGTTCTCGTCTATCGGCTCCGAAGCGGTTGGAAAGGCGGCCTCAAGCACCGCGTGCTCCCTGCTCGCGGCGCTTGTGCGGCACTATCGATAATGCCGCAGAGGGCATGGAAAGCCCTAGGCTCTTTACGAAAAGCCTTGATACTTGTTCATGCTGCGTTGAAAACAGCCTCGGAATGCTCATGTCCTCCAGTACAGTCGGGCGCGACCCCGGCCGTTCCTCGGCTGTTTTCGCCTTGCCTGACCTGCGTCTCAAGACTTTTCGTACAGAGCCTAAGGCTTCCTGGATCACTTGATCAGCGACACACCACTGAGCTTCTGCAGCTCGTCAAAATCGATGTCCGCGCAGATCTCGATCACTTTCAGTCCTTCAGGTGTCACTTCCAGTACGGCCAGGTCGGTGTAGATGCGGCTGACGCAAGCAATGCCGGTCAGCGGGTAGGTGCACTCGGGCACCAGCTTGCTTTCGCCGGTCTTGGTCAGGTGGTCCATCATCACGAATACCTGGCGGGCGCCGGTGGCCAGGTCCATTGCGCCGCCTACGGCCGGGATCGAACCTTCGGCACCGGTGTGCCAGTTGGCCAGGTCGCCCTTTACCGACACCTGGAAGGCGCCCAGTACAGCGATGTCCAGGTGGCCGCCACGCATCATCGAGAACGAATCGGCATGGTGGAAGAAAGCACCACCGGTCAGCAGGGTGACGTGCTGCTTGCCGGCGTTGATCAGGTCATCGTCTTCTTCGCCCGGCGCAGGGCTTGGGCCCATGCCCAGCAGGCCATTCTCGCTGTGCAGGAACACTTCCTTGTCGCCCAGGTAGTTGGCCACCAGGGTTGGCGCGCCAATGCCCAGGTTTACGTACGCGCCTTCCTGGATATCTGCGGCCACGCGTTGGGCCATCTCGGTGCGGGAGAGCTTTTTGGTGATGGTCATGGGAGGCCTCAGACAGCTTTGGCAATCGAAGAAGCGGCAGCACCGGTGACGGCGACCACGCGCTGGACGAAGATACCCGGGGTGATGATGTGTTCCGGGTCCAGTTCACCAAGTTCGACGACTTGGTCGACCTGGGCGATGGCGGTCTTGGCAGCCATGGCCATGATCGGGCCGAAGTTGCGTGCGGCCTTGCGGTAGGTCAGGTTGCCCCAACGGTCACCCTTGTGCGCCTTGATCAGTGCGAAGTCGGCGTGCAACGGCATTTCCAGCACGTACATGCGGCCGTCGATCTCACGGGTTTCCTTGCCCTCGGCCAGCAGGGTGCCGTAGCCGGTTGGTGAGAAGAACGCACCAATGCCGGAGCCTGCGGCGCGGATACGCTCGGCCAGGTTGCCCTGCGGCACCACTTCCAGCTCGATCTTGCCGGCCCGGTACAGCTCGTCGAACACGTAGGAGTCGGACTGGCGCGGGAACGAGCAGACCACCTTGCGCACGCTGCCTGCCATGAGCAGGGCGGCCAGGCCGATCTCGCCGTTGCCGGCGTTGTTGCTGATGATGGTCAGGTCGCGGGCACCGGTGGCAATGAGGCCATCGATCAGCTCGGACGGCATGCCAGCCGTGCCGAAGCCACCGACCATGATGGTCGAACCGTCGGTGATCCCTTCCACCGCGCTGGCGATGGACTCGTACGTTTTATTGATCAAGGCGAGCTCCTGGTTGTTCCTGGAGTTGTGGTTGTCGGGCTGGCCGGAGCGCGTGAAGCGATGGGCCTGTCAGCACGTGATTTGGCTTGCTGACTTTCGCTATAGCGTGCCGCAAGATAGGGCAACAGTAGAGAGGGTTTGGCTGAATTTGTGCGATTATCGAACTGTTGTGCGATCTGCGAGCAGTTCTGGAGGCTGCTGCACCCGAGTAGTGGGAGCACCTGACCGACCTGGCCGAGCAAGTTGCAGAAGCTGCTGGGGCAGTTCGAAGTCAGCGATGATGGCGAACAAGGCGTCGCTGCCAGAGTAAAGCGCCGCACGGTAAAGCTGTTGTGGCCATGCAGGCTGAAATACCCACCTGCAATGTGACCTGCCGGCCACCTTCCTCAATTACCTGGGGCGATGCGGGCCGCTGGCCGGGCTTGGGGTACGGGCGCGCAACGTGATGGCGCGCTCCAACTACCGGACAGATATAGATGAGAACCGCTTGATTCTGAGATGGGTAGGCCTGAGCTGTGGAGCATGACAGTGGCCCTTGCAGGTCACTGCAAGGTGTCGGGCTTCAGGCTATCCGGCAATTGCCGGATGGCCTCCTCAAGCCGCGCGATCGGCCCAGCGAGTTGATCCGCTTCCTTGTCTTTGCCTTCACCTCTCAGGCGCTCACGCGCAACGCGCAGGTCTAGCAGATTTTTCTGCAACTTCAGTGCAGAGGTTTTGAACGAGTCCATGCTTTTCTCACGCTGTAGGCTTCCGTACCGTTGTAGGAAAAATGGACCGTAGCAGCTCGAATTTGCCGGAGAAACTGATATTTCATACAGGCAAGACTCATTGCTGCGCCCTTTCCTACAGAGTTCGGTAAATAATCCTACAAGTCGTGTTTCAGATCGTGTCCTCCCAAGCAAGCGCAATCTAGCGTATTGGCTGGGTTCGGGAGCTTTCGAGGGGCAGCGCACTCAGCGCAGGTACTGCGCAAGCCTGGAGGCGTGTTTAGAAACTTCGTGTATCAATTGCCGGCCCGCGAGCGACACGCGCTCAGCGTCAACCACTGCGCCTGAATTCAGCCCGGCGGTATCTGTGCACCACATCTGATCCGCTTTTTTTCCATAAACCTGAATCTGTAACCGTATCAGCCCAAGCTCGACAATGTGCCCATTCCCGCATCACAACTGTAGAGGTTCCAATGGGCAAGCTGGCGCTGTTCCTGGGTGGTTTTCTGCTGCTGACCATTCTGATTGGTATTCTTGGCACCATTCCGCCAAGCTGAGTTCAACTGCTTTTTCCCTGCGCGGCCCGTCCACTTCAAGCGACGGGCCCACGCTATTGGCAAATGGCCGGTAGTCTTCCTCGTTGCACTGCTGGATCAGCGGTAGGTGCAAGTCATTCTCAAGTGCAAAAGCTTCGTGTAGTCTCCCGCCGCCGCTTATTCGGGGGTATTTTGCCTTGGAGTCGATAGATTGATGGAATGCAAGAAAGGCACTTCAGCCATGCTGGAGTGGCGTAGGCGTTATCTCGCCGAAGGCCAGCTTGATGAGCTGGGCTATGATCAGGCACTGCGCAATGCCGAGGCGCTTGAGCAAGCCGGGTCAATCAGTACGCAGGAGTGGATCGAGCTGGTCAAGCTGGCCAATTCGGCATTGCTGCTTGTGCGATAAGTCGTTCTTTACGCTGGGAAATCTGTCCACAAAAAACGTGGGTAGGTCTGTGGATAAAGTGCTGCAAGCCAGATCCGCGGCGGGCTCTGTTAAATTGAGCAGAAATTGAACAGTCGTTTCATGGTCTGTTTCAGAGGGGCGAGTCGGCTTGGCGTAGGGCTACCAGCAAGTCACGTACCCGCGCCGGCAACTCGCCGGCAGGGTATACAGCATGCATCTGTGGGTCCTGGCCGCTGCTGGACGTCAGGCGGTACTGCGGACACACCCGGACCAGGCGGCCGACCTTGACCTGTGCTTCGCCGACCCAGGCGGCGAGGCGGGCAATGCCGGCGCCGGCCAGGGTGCTGTGGTAGACAGTGCTTCCTGAGCCCAGGCGGAGCCTGGGCCTGGGGCGCAGGCTGGTGATCTGGCCATCGTGGCAGAAGTGCCAGGCCTTGAGGATGCGTGGCGCGGCATGCAGGATCAAGGTGTGTCCATTCAGGTCTTCCGGGTGTTGCGGTGTGCCAGCCAGGGCCAGATAGGCCGGGCTGGCATACAGGTGGCGCTGGTAGGGCCAAAGCGGGTAGCCGATCAGTTCGCTCGATTGCGGGAATGCACCGCGCACCACGAAGTCGAATTTACCTTGCAGCGGGTCAAGGGCTTCGTCGCTGTACTGGACGTCCAGCGTCACTTGGGGGTAGCGGCGGGAAAACTCGGCAAGCACTTGCGGTAGCACATGCTCTCCCAGCAGTTGCGGCGCGGCAAAGCGAATCCAGCCTTGGGCGCTGCCGCTGAGCGCGGCCAGTTCGTCGGCGGCATCGCGTTGCACATCCAGCAAGCGTTCGGCATGCGGCAGCAAGCGCTCGCCGGCCTCGGTCAGGGTGACGGCGTTGGCGTTGCGGTTGAGTAGTTTGCTTCCCGTATTGTCTTCCAGGGTTTGTACAGCACGTGTAACTGTACTGGGTGAACGCCCCAGCGCGCGGGCGGCAGCAACGAAGCTGCGCTTGTGTGCGACGCTGACGAACGCCTGGATTTCCCGCAGCATGTCCAATGCCATTGCCTGCTCCTTGTTGCAGTTATTGCAATATGGCATTTCAACACAAGCGCGCCACTTTGATTAGCCTTGCAGGCGTCTTCACTGCCTGGAACCGCGTCATGATGGATATTGCTGTGCTTTCTGTGTTCGCCTTCGCCGCTGGGTTGATCGACGCCGCGGTGGGTGGTGGCGGGCTGATCCAGATCCCGGCCTTGTTCAACGTGTTGCCCACCGCGCAACCAGCGGCATTGCTCGGCAGCAACAAGCTGGCGTCCGTGTTCGGCACGGCCTTCGCGGCCCGCTCGTTCATCCGTAAAGTGACGCTGGATTGGGGGTTGATCGTACCGGCGGCACTCAGTGCCTTTGTCATGTCGTTCGCGGGGGCCGCCACGGTGTCGCTGGTACCTCCCAGTGTCATGCGCCCGGCAGTGCTGGTGCTGATCGTGCTGATGGCTATCTACACCTTCTGCAAGAAGGACTTCGGCACCTTGCACAAACCTGCGCAGATCGGCCGCAAGGAGCAATGCCTGGCAGTGCTGATCGGCGGCGCTATCGGCTTCTACGATGGCCTGTTCGGCCCCGGCACCGGTAGCTTTCTGATCTTCCTGTTCATCCGCTTCTTTGCCCTGGACTTTCTGCACGCTTCGGCTTCGGCCAAGGTGGTGAACATTGCCACCAACCTGGCGGCGCTGGTGTTCTTCGTGCCGACCGGCAACGTGCTGTACGCCATCGCCTTGCCCATGGCAGTGTGTAACATTCTCGGCGCGCTGACCGGTACCTGGCTGGCGGTACGCAAGGGGGCCGGTTTTGTCCGCGGGCTGTTCCTGGTGCTGTTGTGTGTGCTGATCGCCAAGCTGTCGTGGGACCTGCTGATCGGCTAGTTCAGATCACCAGGCGCTGTGCTTCGGCCTGCTCGACGCGGTTGCGGCCCCGAGCCTTGGCCCGGTACAGAGCCTGGTCGGCACTCGCCAGCAGTTCATCCAGGCTGGGGGCCGGCATGTCTGCGTCGCAGCCTGCCACACCGATACTCACGGTAATCTGCAGGCGCTGGTCGGCCTGCACCACGTGCAGGTCCTGTATGGCGCGGCGCAGGCGTTCGGCGATGAAGGTGGCCCGTTCTGGCGCAAGTCCCGGCAGCATGACAACGAATTCTTCGCCGCCCAGGCGTGCTAACAGTTCGTCGTTGTGCAACTGGTCCTGCAGAGTGCTGGCGAATTGGCGCAGCACCTGGTCACCGACTGCATGTCCGTGGGCATCGTTGATCGACTTGAAGTGGTCGATGTCCAGCATCATCAGGGTCAGAGGCAGCGCCTGGGCGTGCTGTTGACGGCTCTCCAGCAGCGCGTTTGCGCGGCGTGTGAAGGCGCTGCGGGTAAGCACGCCGGTGAGGTGATCGACGGTGGCCTGGTGCGCCAGGCGGGCCATGAGGCTACGGTTGGCCTGGCTGACGCAGGCCACCACCAACGGCCCGAGCACCAGCATGGCGATGCCTAGGCGCGCAGACATCAGCGTGGTAACCCCAGGCTCGCTCTGCGGCACGCTGAAGTGCATGAGGTTTTGCGCCACGGCCACGATCAGCGTGCTGCCGGCCGTGAGTGTCAGCAGTGACACCAGGAACGGTGAGTAGGTCCAGGCACACCACAGTAACGCGGCAATCGGGAAAGCAATGGCACCCGGGCCACCAAAGGCGATGCTGAATGCCAGTGAGGCCAGCAGCACCAGCAATGGCGCCAGGCGGATGGGCTGCGCGCCGCCGCGCATCAAGGCCCGCACCGAGGGCGCTGTAAGCAGCACTGGCAGCACCAGCACGCCGGTCGAGAACTGTTCGCTGAACCAGGCTAGCCAGGTGGCGCGCAACGACTGTTGGAACCACGGTGCGGCCATTGCCGCTGCCATGCTGGCCGCTACCACGGCAGCGGCGGCGCAGGCGGCGAACACGCGGAGTACGCCGTGCGGGCTGCGCATGCGCCGGTGCATGCGTGGCAAGCGCGACAGCAGTTGCCAGAGGGTGACCACCACACCAAGATTGCACAGGTTGAACCACAGCGCCGGCACCCAGGCACTGCCACACAGCAGGTCGGCGCCGACCATGGCCAGCCACACCAGGCTAAAGCCGGTAAACGTGGCTTGACGGGGATAGCGCAGGAGTATGCCGGCCAGTACCGCATTCACTGGCCAAAACAGCGACAGCGATTCGATCGGGCGTGCCAGGATGCCGCCCAGGGTGAGGGCAAAGGTCACGCCAAGTACAACGATATAAGGCAACACGCGCGATTGGGCTGGAAAAACCATGAACTCGACCGGCAAGCGGAAACGAAATCCAGGACAACGCGATGGAGCACCTGGGGCAATTACCCGCAGTGTGTTGGGTCAGGGTGGTTGATGTCAATCTGCCGCGATTGGTTGCGATAATGTCAAATTGCCTCTACTCCTGGCCGCCTTCCTCACAGTCCAAAGAACCACGGCACCATCACGACGGTAACCAGCATCACCAACACGGTGAACGGTACGCCAATCTTGACGAAGTCAGCGAAGCGGTATTGCCCGGGCCCAAGCACCAGCGTGTTGACCGGCGATGACACCGGCGTCATGAATGCCGCCGACGCGGCCAGCGCTACGGTCATGGCGAACGGGTAGGGCGACATGCCCAGCTGCGCTGCAGTGCTGACAGCCACCGGTGCCATCAGTACTGCGGTGGCGGTGTTGGAAATGAACAGCCCGATCACTGCGGTGACGGCGAACAGGCAGGCAAGAATGGCACTGGGGCCGGCCCCCCCCAGCACGTTCACCAGCCCACCCACCGCCAGGTCGATACCGCCGGTTTTCTGCAGCGCCTGGGCGAAGGGCAACATGCCCACGATCAGCACCAGGCTTTGCCAGTGGATGGCGCGGTAGGCACTGTTCATGTCGATGCAGCGGCCTGCGCCCATCAGCAGGCAGCCGATCAGCGCGGCAATGACATTGGGTACGACGCCGCTGACCATTAGCCCGACCATCACTGCCAGGCTGAGTACTGCTTGCGGCGCGCGGGTGCGGGCTGGTGCGACCAGGTCGATCTCGGCGGGCAGGCTCAATACCAGGAAGTCTTTGGGCTTGCTTTGCAACTGGCGCACCGCCTTCCACGGGCCGACCACCAGCAGGGTGTCACCCAGGCGCAGCTTTTCTTCCAGCAGTTGCGCTTCGATAGCTGCCTGATCGCGGCGCAGGCCGACCACATTGAGGCCATAGCGGGTGCGAAACGCCAGTTCGAGGATACTCTTGCCGATCAGTTGCGAGCCTGGCGGCAGCGAGACCTCCGCCATTCCCAAATCCTGGGACTGGTCGATGAAGTAGGCGGCCTTGAAGTGCAACGGCTCCAGTTGCATGGTTTGGCACAGGCTGCGCAGGTCGTCATGCTTGGCGAACAGGTCGAGCAGCAGCACGTCGCCCTGATGCAGCACGGTGCCCGAGTCGGCAGCGATCACGCGGGTGGTGAACTTGTGCTGGCGCTCGATGCCGATCACGTTGGCGCCGTGTCTGGTGCGCAGTTCCAGTTCGCCGAGGTTGTGGCCGATCAGCGGCGAGTGAGGGCGAATGCGCAGGCGTCGTTCACGGCCGCTGAGCTTGTAGTCCAGTACCAGGTCCAGCAAGGTGCGGCGGCTTTCCACCCGGCCATCCTTGCGCACTTCACCGTTGAGCCAGTGCCGGGTCAGCAGCATGTAGCCAATGCCCAGCACCAGCACCACCAGGCCGAACGGGGTAAAGCTGAAAAAACTGAACCCCGCTTCGCCATGGCGGACCAGCTCGCTGTGCACCACCACGTTGGGCGGTGTGGCGACCAGGCTGAGCATGCCACTGATGAGGCCGGCAAAAGCCAGTGGCATCATCAGGCGGCTGGGTGAGAGCTGCATGCGCGCAGCGATGCTCAGCACCACCGGGATGAAAATGGCCACCACGCCGGTGGAGCTCATTATCGATCCCAGCCCGGCCACCGCCACCATCAGCAGTACCAGCAGGCGTGCTTCGCTATTGCCGGCCCGCTCGCTCATCCATTCGCCGATGCGATAGGCAATGCCGGTGCGCACCAAGCCTTCGCCAATCACGAACAGGGCGGCGATCAGCACCACGTTGGGGTCACTGAATCCGGCCAGGGCCTGTTCTACGGTAAGGATGCCGAGTAGTGGCAGGGCGAGAATCACCAACAGCGCAACCACGTCCATGCGTGGGCGGTTGATGACGAACAGGGTAATCACGAGGGCCAGCAGGCCGAGGACCCAGAGCAACTCATGGTTCATGGGGAGGGGGTGTTCCTTCACACGGGGGCACGATAGACAGTAGCAGTCAGTGTGCCAGCTTGCAGTGAAGGGGGTGTTGATGTGCTGCAACAAAAAGGGCCGCTATGCGGCCCTTCGGTCACGGGCTCAGTGACGGTGGCGGCGGTGCTTCTTGCTGCCGCGGTTGTCGTCGCCCAGATGGTTGCCGAGGGCTCCACCGGCCGCGCCGCCCAGGCCGGCACCCACGGTCGAACCGGTCTTGCCGCCTACTGCGCCGCCCAGCAGCGAGCCACCGGCCGAGCCCAAGCCACCGCCGATGGCGGCTTCGGTACGGTTGCCCTTGCGTGCACCGACCGCGCTGCCGGCTGCGCCGCCAACGCCGGCACCGATGGCTGCGCCGGTCTTGCCGCCGAGCTGTTGGCCAACAACGTTGCCCAGGACACCCCCCAGACCGCCGCCAATGGCGGCAGTACCGTCACCGGCGAAAGCGCCCTGGCACAGCAGCAGGCCGAGGGCAAGGGAAGGCAGAGTCAGACGCATGATACGAACCTCAAAGGAATCATCAGGATAAGTCGCCGCGCAACGGGCGGCAGGTCAGGGCTGAAAGGACGCTTCAGCGGTAGTAGCGGTCACCGCGGTATTGCCGATCATCGTCGTCGCGGTCATGGCGATGGTGGTGGCGATGGTCACGGTCGCGGTCACGCCAGCCGTCGTCATCATGGTAGCGATGGCTATGGCAGCCTGCGGTCAGCAGGACAACAGCAACCAGAGAAAGGCTTGCAAGACGCGTGAGCACGATATAGGTCCTTGATCCGCATAGGTTTACGGGGCACCTTCTAAGACTGTGGGTCGATCGATTTGGTTTCCCGGACGGGCAAAAAAATTGTGCTTCACGCGATCAGCGCCAAGGCGCCCGCCTGCAACAACGGGCTGTGGCGCTGACCGGCATCGATCGGTCCAAGCGTATCAACGCGCTCTGAGCGTACCTGGCCGGCGGCGAAGTGCTCTGCAATGGGTCGCCTTGGTCAGGGTGTGCAGAATCAGGATGCCGGTTGAATCGCCAGCACCACGCCATTGGTGATCTGCACCAGCACGTAGTGCTTGCCCATGCGCACCCAGTGGCTTTCCTTTTCCGGCTCGGGCAGGCCCTTGGCTTTCCAGTCCTTGATGGCCTGGTCATCGCGTTTGTACTGGTCCGGAGCCTTGTCGCCGACGTTCAGTTCGCGGTTGTGGGTTTCGGGGGCGGTGATTCTCTCTTCGCTGGAGGGGGCGGCGCTGACGCTCAGAGGCAGGCAAGGCAGGGCGGCGAGTAGCAGATAGTGCAGTTTCATGATGCGTTCCTTGTGACGGCATGTCTTATCTGCGACAGCGGCAAGTGCCTGGCAATTCACTCGGGATGCCTGCCAGTGCTAGAGTCGCCTTCTTTTTCGCGACCCCGAGGATGGAACATGCGTGCGATTCTGCCGTTGGCTGCGGTGCTGATGCTGGCCGGTTGCGCTTCTGCGACCATGGAAACCGCGCGTGGCGGCAAGCCGACTGCGCAGTTCGACTCGCACAAGGCACCCGCGCTGGTTGCCCAGTGCATCCAGTTCAGTTGGCAGGAAGAGCAGGTGTTCGGTGACGACGCCAGTGGCTACATGGAACCGCGCAAGCAGGGCGGGTTCACCGTGTATACCCGTGAGGCCGAAGCGTTCGTGGACGTGTATCCGCAGTCGGGCGGGGCGCGTGTGGATTACTACGCGAAGAGCAACGACGGCGTGGCCCTGCAGCGCCGGGCGGCAGCTGCAACCTGCCTGTAACGGCTGGCGCTTGTGCTGGCTTTATCACCACTCCTGCAAGGGCCCGCGTATTCAGGGTAGTGAGCAAGGCATTTGTTGCCACAGCAGAGGGCGCGCGGGCTTTACACTTTTTATCAAGACAGTTGTGTTGCAGGGGGCGCGGTGACGGCTAGCATAAGGCGCTTCCACACAAGGACGACTCCATGGACCGCTCACTGCAACTCAACCGCATCAGCTGGGATGAACGTGCCCCGTTGCACGCCGCTTCGAAGGACTACGAAGTCGAACGCCTGGTCCAGCAACACGGGCACTTGTCCGAAACCGTACGCTTCGACCTGCCACTGCTCGGCGACATCGACGGGCTTGAGACGGTCCATTTGCAGTGCCACATCGGCACCGACACCCTCTCGCTGGCGCGCCTTGGCGCCAAGGTTTGCGGCCTGGATTATTCCAAGGCCTCGCTAGCCGAGGCACGGGCTTTGGCCGAGCGTTGCGCGCAGCCCATCTCGTATGTCGAGGCTGACGTCTATGCCGCCGACAAGGTACTGCCGGCGGGTACTTTCGACCTGGTCTACACCGGTATTGGCGCGCTCTGCTGGTTGCCTCGCATCGAGCCGTGGGCGCGCACCGTCGCGGCACTGCTTAAACCGGGCGGGCGGCTGTTCCTGCGCGACGGGCACCCGATGCTGATGGCCGTCAACGAAGACCATCAGGATCGCCTGCAGCTCGAATATCCGTACTTCGAGCACGAATCGCCGACGGTGTGGCACACCGACCAGACCTACGTCGAAACCGATCAGCGCCTGGCCCACACCGAAACCCACGAATGGAACCACGGCCTGGGCGAAGTGATCACTGCCTTGCTGGCCCACGGCCTGCAGTTGACTGCGCTGGTCGAGCACCAGAGCATCCCCTGGGAGGCGCTGCCGGGGCAGATGGTCAAGGGCGAAGACGGTGAATATCGCCTGCGCGAGCAACCGGCGCGCCTTCCCCTGAGTTACACCTTGGTCGCCGTCAAAGCCTGATCAGGACAGGAAACCACCGTCGACATTGAGCGTGGTGCCGGTGGTGTAACTGGAGGCATCGCTGGCCAGGTACAGCACCGCGCCCGCCATTTCCTTGGGGTCGGCCACGCGCTTGAGCGGGATCTGCTGCAAGGCGGCATTGAGGATGGCTTCGTTCTTCACCAGTGCCGAAGCGAACTTGGTGTCGGTCAGCCCCGGCAGTAGCGCGTTGCAGCGAATACCGAACGGCGCACACTCCTTGGCGAACACCTTGGTCATGTTGATGACCGCCGCCTTGGTCACCGAATAGATGCCTTGGAACAGCCCGGGCGAAACACCGTTGATCGACGCCACGTTGATGATGCTGCCGCCGCCGTTCTCGCGCATCAGCTTGCCAGCCTCCACCGACATGAAGAAGTAACCACGGATGTTCACGTCCACGGTCTTCTGGAACGCCCCTGGGTCAGTGTCCAGCACATTACAGAATTGCGGGTTGGTGGCTGCATTGTTGACCAGCACGTCCAGTCGCCCGAACTGTTCGCGAATGCCGGCGAACACCTGCTGAATCTGTTCCAGCTCACCAATGTGGCAGGCCACAGCCGTGGCCTTGCCGCCGGCGGCAATGATGGCGTCGGCCACCTGCTGGCACCCTTCAAGCTTGCGGCTGGAAACAATCACATGGGCCCCTTGCTGCGCGAGCAAGTGGGCGATGGCCTCGCCGATGCCTCGGCTGGCGCCGGAAACAAAGGCAATCTTGCCGTCGAGGTCGAACAGGTGGGTCTTGGACATGCTGTTTTCCTTGTTATCCGTCGTCGTGGGCAGTGCTCAGAAGCTGGACTTGGCGATGACCTGCAAGGTCATTTGTTCCAGCAAACGGTTCATGTGAATGAACTGGGCGAAACGCTTGTCCTGGGTCTGGCCGTGGTAGTAGCGGTAGTAGATTTGCTGAACGATCCCTGCCAGGCGGAACAGGCCATAGCAATAGTAGTAATCGAAGTTGTCCAGGCGGATGCCGGAGCGCTCGGCGTAGTAATCGACGAACTGGCGGCGGCTGAGCATGCCCGGCGCGTTGCTTGGCTGGCGGCGCATCAGTTGCACTGGCGCCGGGTCGCCGGCTTCGATCCAGTAGGCCAGGCAGTTGCCCAGGTCCATGAGTGGGTCGCCCAGGGTGGCCATCTCCCAGTCCAGCACACCGATGATGCGCATGGGGTTGTCAGCATCCAGGATCACGTTGTCGAAACGGTAGTCGTTGTGCACGATGCCTGGGCGCGGGTGGTTGGCGGGCATTTTGTCGTGCAGCCAGGCGGTTACTTTTTCCCAGCGTGGTGCATCCGGTGTCAGGGCTTTTTCATAACGGCTGGTCCAGCCCTCGATCTGGCGCTGCACGTAGCCCTCCGGCTTGCCCAGGTCGGCCAGGCCGCAGGCGGTGTAGTCCACTTGGTGCAGCTCGACCAGGCGGTCGATGAAGCTTTTGCACAGGGCTTCGGTCCGGCTGGCGTCCAGGTTCAGTTCGGCCGGGATGTCCGAGCGCAGGATGATGCCCTTGACCCGTTCCATCACATAGAATTCGCCGCCGATCAGGCGGGTGTCGGTGCAGTGTGCGTAGGCCTTGGGGCAATAGGGGAAGCCACTGTTGAGCTGGTTGAGGATGCGGAACTCACGACCCATGTCGTGGGCCGACTTGGCCTTTTGACCGAAGGGAGGTCGGCGCAGCACGAACTCGCGGTCCGGGTAGCTGACCAGATAAGTGAGGTTGGAGGCGCCGCCAGGGAACTGGCTGATGCTCGGCAGGCCGTGCAGGCCGGGGATATTGGCTTTGAAGTAAGGGTCGATGACGGCCGCGTCGAGTTCTTCGCCGGGGCGTACCTGGGTGGACTGGTCGGTGAGCGTCATGCGTCTTCCTTATTCTCGATAGCAAGTACTATTGGGTAATCTAATGGTCCGCCGAGGTTGGAACAATCGTGCCATATGCCATATAGGTGAGGGTGTTGCTGGTGGATCACTGCACCGAATGCAGGCCAAAAAAAACCGAAGCCTGGCAGGCTTCGGTTTTTTGATCATCCGGTACTCCCAGCCCTCAGGACGGGAACAGTTCGCTGAGTTTCATCGACAGCATCATGTCGCCCTCAACCCGCAGCTTGCCGCCCATGAAGGCCTGCATGCCGTCGGTTTCGCCGCTGACGATACCCTTCAGCGTTTCGGCGTCCATCACCAGGGTGCAGTTGGCATCCGGGTTTTCGCCTTCCTGCAGGTCGCAGGTGCCGTCCTTGACGATCAGCGCGTAGTGCTTGTCTTCGTCGGTGATGTTGAAGCCGAACACCAGGTCCAGGCCGGCGGCAGCGGATGGGTTGAATTTCTCTTGCATCTTTTTGACGGCATCAGCTACGGAGGTCATGGCGCATTCCTTATAGAGTGATTTACACGTCCCCGCAGGGACACAACAAGCCGGGCTTATCGGTAGGTGACAAGCTCCGGCGCCCTCAACAGCTGCACATGGGCCTGGCTGTTGAAGGAAGTCAGTGCCACGTCGCGGCCGCGAAACTTCAGCTGGCTGAGCGACGTGTTGATGATCTGCCAGTTCAGCGCGAACGCCTGGCTGGGGGTAATACCGGTAACCAGGTGGAGCAGGGCGGCAATGGTGCCACCCGAGGTGAAGATAGCAACATGATCGCCGCTGCCGGCGCTGTCCAGCACGCGTTGCAGGCCCCCTTGTACGCGTGACGTAAACGAATGCCAGGTTTCCAGGCCATTATCGGCATGCTCGCCATCGTGCCAGCGCTGCACCATCAACGCGAACAGACGCTGAAACTCGCTGCGGTGCTGTGCGGCATTGCGCAGCACATGCAGGGCATCGGGCTCTTCCGGCAGCAGGTCGGGCAATAGGGCACGGATCACACCGTCGGCATCGAACTCATTGAATGCGGCGTCGGTCTCAACCGCCGGCACCGGGCAGCCGTTGGCGTGCAGCGCCTGCAGCGCCAGCCGAGCGGTATCCTGCTGGCGGCGCAGGTCGCCAGCCACGCAGCGGTCCAGCCGCACGCCCAACTGGGCCAGGTGTTCACCCAAGGCCTGGCTCTGGCGCACGCCCACGGGCGAGAGGACGTCGTAGTCATCGGCACCGAAGGAGGCTTGGCCATGTCGAATCAGGTAGAGATTGCCCACGGAAGGTTCCGGCCTGTTGGAGGTTGCTGCGAGGTTAGGATGCGGCACACGGGCTGTCAACGAAAAAACATACAAGCGTTTGAAAAGGTTGTTTGAAAGATGTTGCCAGCGTTTACACCGGCTGGCAGCTCTACAGGCGCAACGGTATGCTTGCAACAGTGACGCGCCGTAGTGGCGCAGGCATTTAAGGAGTCAACGTGGAGTTTCTTGCCGAATACGCAAGCTTTCTCGCCAAAACCGCCACCCTGGTCATCGCCATCCTGGTGGTGCTGTCTGCCATCGCCGGGCTGCGTGGCAAAGGTCGGCGCAAATCGGGCGGGCAATTACAGGTCACCCGCCTGAACGATTTTTACAAGGACCTGCGTGAGCGCCTGGAGTCCGGCCTGCTCGACAAGGCCCAGCTCAAAGCACTGCGCAAGCGGCAGGCGAAGGCAGAAAAGCAGCAGAAGAAGGGCAAGGCCGAGGCCGAGGACAAGAGCCGGGTATTCGTGCTGGATTTCGATGGCGACATCAAAGCCTCGGCCACCGAAAGCCTGCGCAACGAAATCACCGCACTGCTGACGCTCGCCACCGCGCGTGACGAAGTGGTACTGCGCCTGGAAAGCGGCGGTGGCCTGGTGCACAGTTACGGCTTGGCTGCATCGCAACTGGCGCGTATTCGTCAGGCGGGCATCCCGTTGACCGTGTGCATCGACAAGGTGGCTGCCAGTGGCGGCTACATGATGGCCTGCATCGGCGAGAAGATCGTCAGTGCCCCATTCGCCGTACTGGGGTCTATTGGCGTGGTGGCGCAGTTGCCCAACGTCAACCGCCTGCTGAAAAAGCACGACATCGACTTCGAAGTGCTGACTGCTGGTGAATACAAGCGCACCCTGACCGTCTTTGGCGAAAACACCGAGAAGGGCCGGGAGAAGTTCCAGGAGGACCTGGACATCACTCACCAGTTGTTCAAGGATTTCGTCTCCCGCTATCGTCCGCAACTGCACATCGACGAAGTCGCCACTGGCGAAGTCTGGCTGGGCGTGGCGGCGCTCAATCGCAAGCTGGTGGACGAGCTGCAGACCAGTGACGAGTACCTGAGCGAACGCGCACGCAACGCCAACCTGTTCCACCTGCACTATGCCCAACGCAAGAGCCTGCAGGAGCGTATTGGCATGGCCGCCAGCGGTACAGTGGAGAACACGGTGCTGGGCTTGTGGAGCAAACTCAGCCGCCTGCGCTAACACCTTGAACCTGTTGAAATTTTTTTTCGTTCAGGGGGTTGCAAGGTTAAAAGAATGAAGACATAATGGCGCCCATCGAAACGCAGCAAACTTCGAAAAAGGTTCAGCGTTTCAAGGAGATAGCAAAGCGCAAGCAGCTAGATCCGACCTTTGAGGCCGAGTAGCAAAGTGGTTATGCTCCGGATTGCAAATCCGTCTACGCCGGTTCGATTCCGACCTCGGCCTCCACCATTCGAAAGCCCCGCAGATTAACGTCTGCGGGGTTTTTCTTTATGGGTCGAAAAAACCAAGAGCTCGGTAACTTTTGGCATGGAGTTCCGAAACCTCTTAGCCAACCTTGAGTCGCAGTACTGCGTGATCAGGGCCGGCGTGCTGGGGGCCATTATGTCTAGTCAAACACTGAGCGCAGCTGCTTGAACCCGTAGATGTTGGCGGATGACCCGGTCCGGCTTGCGCTCGTCGTGTTGTTGTTCGGTCACTTCGTGGTTCTTGCGTGCAGGCGCCGCCTTTGCCGGGGACGCGTTATCGTTGAATTAGCGGTGATATGCTTCGCCGCTTACCAAACAGGGAGGGTGGTAATGAAACTGCGGGAGGGGCACAAGGCGTTTCAGGAATGGTTCACGCCGAGGCGGCGTAGGCGAGCGGGCGGAATCTTACTCGCCATCTGGGCTGTCGGCATCTTCATCTACCCTGGCCAGCACTGGATCTATGTATTGACGCCAGGGATCATGTGGTTCTTGAGCGCATGGCCGCCGGAGCTTCACGACAAGCGCTGAGTCTCTGGCGGGGCTGCTGAATAGCCGATTGTCCGATTCAGCTCACAGATGAGTCAGACGAATTTGCGTAAAACTGCACGTTCGCTATGGTGGCAATAAACCACCTGACTACAACTAAAGTCGTAGGAGCGCCTCATGAGAATACGCGGTGATGTTTTCTGGGCCTGGGCTGACCCGACGCTTCATCACCGAACTCACGACGAGACACTCGACGATGGGACATACATTGATGTCCAGACGCGGCTGTCGCGGACAGGCAACACGCAGATGTTCATCGGGGTGTACGCCCCAGGCGGCATGGCTATCCATGAAGAGACCTTCGATTCTCGCCCTGGCGAGTCGATGACCAGGGCGTTGGCGTGGGGCGTTGGTCGGGCCCGACGTGTCGCCACTGAAGGTGCGCCTGCCGTAGGCGTTCTGGCTGCCTCGAAATAGCGGCCAGGCGCGCAGCGCCGGAGGTCGAGCGGTGACTTACTGTCATCAGCGAAGACGCAGTGCATGAAACCCCTGCGTCTCCAGACTTCCAGCAAGCCGGCAGGGAAGGCTTCATCGGCCTGGCCCGTTATCCTCGCTGGCCAGCGCCTTCTCTTTTGGACTTTTTCATCAAGTAGTCGCTGACATAGCGCACCGTGTTTTCCAAGGCCTGCGTCATGTCGGGATGGGTAAACGCGTACTTGCGCTCCAATTGCCTGCTGTTTCCCATGTCGAAGCGCTGCGTCTGAATAAAGTTCAAGGACTCGGCGCTGATCGCCAAGCGGGTCGCCAGTCCTGGAATCGTCAATATCGACCTGAGCAACCCTATGGGTACATGGCGGCGGGGGGCCTTGACCTTTAGCGTGTCTGCGATCTGCAAAAGCATTCCCTGCAAGTTCGGTGTTCGCTCATACAGCGCCAGAACTTGCCGGTTGGCCATGGAGGGGTCGAACGCCACGCAAGTTATCATGTTCACCAGATAATCGACGCTGACCAATGGCAACCAGTGACTGGCGGAACCGGGAACAGCTTTGAACCGGCCTTGTGCCAGATTGCGAATGAGTTCGGCAAGCGGTTGTCCGTCCAGGATATGCCCGTTCTCGCTGTGGCCGCACACCGTAGCAGGGTGAACAATCGTGTAATCCGCATCCGCGTCTTGCATATAGCGGATGACTGCAAAATGGGACTCGAGTTTGCTGCCTTCGTAGCCGCCTACACGGGCGTAGACCGCGGGCCAGTTTGTGTTTTCAGGGCACTGAATATCAACCCCGATACTGGCAAGGTGGTTGAGGTTTTGCAGCATGAAGCCGCCTACCATGAGCAATCGGATGCGCTGGTCGGCCGCAAGCCTGGCCACTCTCAAAGCACCTTGGACATTGACTGTGCGGGCGCGTTCCGGTGTCAGCCCCCAGGAAAATTCCGCCGCGAGATGGAAAAATACAGCGGCCGAAGTGACGCATTCTTTGTCTGATTTGCTGAGGCCAAGCCCCTCCTGGCTGATATCGCCTTCAACGGCATGGATATACTCAGGGTTACCCCCCAGTTGGCCTACCTGCTCCTTGAGGCGCTCGATGTTGCCGGGGCTGCGCATCAGCACCCAGGTCTTGTGTCCTTGCGCAGTAAGACCGGCCAGCAAGTGTTGCCCCACAAAGCCGCTGCCGCCGGTGACAAAGCATTCCACACTCATGTTTGAATCCTTGTTTGGATGATGGGCGCAGGCTAAGGTGTAGAGCCTGCTCTACAGTCAAGGATTTTTAACGTGAATATTGGAGAGTTGGAGCGCCGGAGTGGGCTCAGCCGCCATGCATTGCGCTATTACGAACAGCTCGGGCTTATCGAGCCACACCGACAAGCCAACAACTACCGCAGTTACAGTGAACAGACCGTTGTTGACTTGGCCTTCATACAGAGCGCCCAGAGCGGGGGCTTTTCACTTGCTGAGATCGGGGGCATCCTTGCGGCCAGGCGGGGTAACACGATCGACTGCGCGCAAGGCGCCGCCTTGGTCGCCGCCAAGATGGCCGAGATTCAAACGAAGATCACCACGCTACAAGCCGCTTATGTTTTTCTGGACGCGGAGCGTGCGAAGCTTGAAGCCAGTGCAATTGCCAATGGGCAGATGATTCCTTGACGTCCTGTCCATGACCCTTTTCGATCGAGCATCAGCCTTCAGGTAAGGTTACACCGCAGATAAACTCATGCGTCCCCAAGCGGTGCGAGCCGAATTCCACCACGTAGCCATCTCCTCTGCGCTCCGCCTCTGCCATGGCCGTTTTCTGGTCAGCATAAACGTCGACGAAATGCCATGGATGTCGGTCTCTCAGGACCCCCCATCCGATTACCCAGCCTTCCCGCGAAGGGTCCGGCGGCAGGTGCTTCGCCAAGCTTCGAATGGACATACCTAGCTCCTCAATATGCACAGGCTCGCCATTGCAGGCTGAGCACTTTTCTTGAACCTCACCTCGCGGGCGTCGGTCTTTAGCATGAAGGATGAGTGATATTTCCAGGTTTGCTGATCAAATATTGAAATGTTCGTAGTCTATGGTTGAACGCAAGCCAATTTCACCAGCGAGGGAGTGAGGAAATGGATTATTCCAGCATGGTTGAATCGTTGGACAAGATGTTGAAAGCAACGGCTGCAGCCAAAGGCTGCCTCCAGCCGTCAGATGCAAAGTGTCACCCATACCTCCGTAGCCATTCATCCGCGACGTCACCCATGGTTGATGGGGTGCCACTTTTGATCCAAAGCATGAATCCACGGTCGAACTTGAATGCCGCCCCGCACTCGCTGAGCAGAAACTGACGAACCTTCTGCGTGTTACGGTAATGCTTGTCCAGTGGAGTCGTACGGGTAATCGGCCCAGCGTGCCAGTCGACGGTCATGGTCTGTTCCTTGACTATTGAGAAGGCAAAAGCCCGTAGGTGGTCATCTACGGGCTTTGCGATGGTTTCAAATAATCTGGGTCGGCCTGTCAGCCTTCGAACTGTATCACCATCCGGCCTTTGATCTTGCCCTCGAGCATCTCGTCAAAGATCTGGTTGATATCCTCGATCGGTCGCAGCGTCACCTTGGGCACCACTTTGCCTTCAGCGGCGAACTGGAAGGCTTCCTGCAGGTCCTGGCGTGTACCTACCAGCGAGCCCACTACTTCGATCCCATCAAGCACCAGGCGGGGAATATTCAGGTCCATGGACTCCGACGGAAGCCCGACGGCCACCAGTCGCCCGCCAGCGCGCAAGGCATCGACGGCCGAGTTGAACGCGCCTTTGGCCACGGCAGTCACGACGGCAGCATGTGCGCCACCGGTCTTGGCCTGGATGACCTTCGCGGCGTCTTCGTTGAGCGGGTTGACGACCAGATCCGCGCCCATCTCGCTGGCGAAGCGCAGTTGCTCTTCGTTGACGTCGATGGCGATGACTTTGGCGTTGAACACGTTCTTGGCATATTGCAGGGCCAGGTTGCCCAGACCGCCGAGCCCGTAGATGGCGATCCATTGGCCGGCGCGAACGTTGGAGATCTTCACTGCCTTGTAGGTCGTGACGCCAGCGCAGGTGATGCTGCTGGCGGCAGCGGAGTCGAGGCCGTCGGGTACTTTAACCGAGTAGTCGGCCTTGACGATGCAGGCCTCGGCCATGCCGCCGTCCACGGTGTAGCCGGAATTCTTCACGGCGCGGCACAGGGTTTCGTTGCCGCTGTTGCAATATTCGCAGTGTCCGCAGCCCTGATAGAACCAGGCAACGCTGGCACGGTCGCCTGGCTTGAGCGAGGTGACGCCCGGGCCAACTTCCTGGACGACACCAATACCTTCGTGGCCCAGTACTACACCGGTCTTGTCACCAAAGTCGCCATTTTTCACGTGCAGGTCGGTATGGCACACCCCGCAGCACTGCATCTTCAGCAGCGCTTCGCCGTGTTCGAGAGGGCGCAGGGTTTTCTCTACCACGTCCACGCGACGGCCAGGTGCAACGACAGCAGCTTTCATAAGAGCCTCCGTGTATATCCGATGTGAGCTTGGGTTATCGCCGGGACAGCATAGACCTTGCCTGGCCAGGCAAAACTGCTTCAGGTCATGGTCGTGGTGGACGCGCCCATAAAATGCCTGCTTAGGCCTGACTGGCATGTGCGGAAAAAAGAAAAGCCCGCGGCAATGATGCGGCGGGCTGCAAGAACGTACGGAGCAGGGTCAGTGTGCCCATCCGGATGTCGGCATTTCGTGAAAACCATAAAAAAGCCCGCCATAAAGGGCGGGCAAAAGACGTTTGAAGGGAGAGCCTGCAGGCTGCGCCGTGCCGGTTAACCCAGGATTAAGCGACAATGCATTGACCCGGCACCCTGATCAGCCTATACAGGCCTGCCATTATCCCAGGAGCCAGCATGCGCGACGAAGACGACCTGCACGAGCCCGAGCACGATCACCTGCTCGACCACGAATTTCTCTACGACGACGTGGAGCCCGAGGCAGATGCCCAGGGCGCCGAGGATGAAGTGGAGGAAGACGAGGAAACGCTGGATGATCTCGATGATGAAGAGCGCGATCACCCAGCCTGGTTCGACGACTGCGACGACTGACTCAGCGACCGTCCACCGAGAACCGTCCGGGCCCGCTTACCGCCAGTAGCAGCAGGCCGCCCATGATGCTGAGGTTTTTCAGAAACTGGGTCATGTTGGTGCTGCGCTCGGGGTCGACCATGTTCCAGAACGGGTGGCCAAGCAGCGCCGTGCCCAGTACGAACAGCGCGAACAGGAACGCCAGTGGCCGCGTGTAGAAACCGAGGATCAACAGGATTGCGACGACGAACTCCATGATGACAGCAATCCCTGCTGCCAGCATCGGGGCAGGGGCGCCGAGCGAGGTCATGTAGCCTACCGTGCCTTCGAAGCCGGTCAGCTTGGCCCAGCCAGACAAGACGAACAGGATCATCAGCAGTATGCGGGCGATCAGGATAATGATGTCGCGTTGACCATCGAACAGGGAGTAGCGCATGGCGGCGTTCCAGTGGACGGGTACAAGCTCCACTTTAGCAGCTGCGCAAGACATTGCCGTCAGGCAGCAAAAAGGCGCCGCAAGGGCGCCTTTTCAACGAAGTTTGGTGCGAGTGGCGGGACTCGAACCCGCAAGGCTCACGCCGACAGATTTTAAGTCTGCTGTGTATACCAATTCCACCACACTCGCACGCTTGAAGGGGTCGCAACGACCAGCTCGCTTCTAGGCAGAAGGGCTTCGCAATCAAGCGCGCTTTATAACCCATTGTTATAGTTGAGTCAACTGCAGCACCTATGATCAACAGATAGAAGGGTCGATCGAACGGGCAATTGACACCTTGCCATCACTGCGCCAGTGTTGCCCATTAATGGATCCAAGAGTGCTCCGTAATGACTCAGGGCCGAGTTGGCGAAGGTGTGGTGCGTCCACGGTTATTCTGGCGGCTGGTGTTCGCGCAGGTGCTCGTGCTGGGTGCATTTCTTTACATCAGCCTGATCAGCCTGGGCGGGTACCTGTTGTTGCTGGGCTTCGATGCAGAGCACTCACAGCAGCAGCGTATGTTGGCACTGGCCGGCGGTGGTATGATCATGGTGCTGAGCCTGTGGTTGCTGAAAGTGGCCATGCCGCGTCGCATCAGCCCGGCGCTGACCGAGCCGGAACGCTGACAGCCTGTAGTCGTTCAGCGGTCTACTGGCAGGCGCTCCGGGCTACGCTCATTTCCTCCCTCCTGCTGTGCCAGTGGAGTTTGCATGGTTCCAGCTGACTGCCTCGACTATTCCGTCATGCCTGCCCATCGTTATGAACAGCTGGTTCAGTCGGTGGTGGATTATGCCATCTACATGCTCGACCCTTCCGGCCATGTGGTGTCGTGGAACGCCGGCGCACAACGGATCAAGGGTTACCGTGGAGATGAAGTGATCGGCAAGCACTTTTCGTTGTTCTTCACCCCCCAGGATTGTGCGGATGGCCGCCCCGAGCGCCTGCTGCGCCAGGCGCTGGAGCAGGGTGGGGCGCAGGACGAAGGCTGGCGGGTGCGCAAGGACGGTACACAGTTCTGGGCCCTGGCTGCACTGGATGTGATCCGTGATGAAAATGGCCAGATCATTGGCCTGGCCAAGGTGACACGCGATATCACTGACCGTCGCGAGTCGGCGCTGCAGCTGGACGCAGTGCGCGCCCAGCTGTTCCAGGCGCAGAAGCTTGAAGCCCTCGGCCAGTTGACCGGTGGTCTGGCGCACGACTTCAACAACATGTTGACCATCATCATCAGCTCGGCCCGCCTGGCGCTGGCCACCCAGGACCCGGCTCGCGCCCAGCGCATGTTGCAGCACATCCTCGATGCCAGCCAGCGCGGTACCGAACTGACCCAGCAACTGCTCAGCTTTGCTCGTCACCGCAAGTTCGATGTGGCCAGCGTTGCCCCGGCAGACGTGGTGACCGCTACGCGTGGCCTGCTTGAGCATGCTTTGCCAGGCTCAATTGACTTGGAGGTATTGCTGCAACCGGACCTGCCGCTGATCGAGGTGGATGCCGGGCAACTGCAGATGGTGTTGCTCAACCTGTTGTTCAATGCCCGTGATGCCATCGAGGGGCATGGCCGGATCAGCCTGACTGTCGATGTGGTCGAGCTGCTCGGCGAAGTTGAAGGGCTCAAGGGCAGCTTCGTACGCTTCAAGGTGGAAGACAGCGGCGAAGGTATACCCAAAGAGATACTGCCGCGTATCTTCGAGCCGTTTTTCACCACCAAGCCTTTCGGCAAGGGTACCGGCCTGGGGCTCAGCCAGGTCTATGGTTTCGCCCGGCAAAGTGGCGGTGCGATTTATGTCGACAGCGAGCCTGGCCGGGGAACTTGCATGCGACTGTACTTGCCAATGTATCAGGACCAGACGGATAGCCCACTCGACAGGTAGACAACATGGCACAGGCACTGAAGCGGCTGGTAACGGGGATCGACGGGCTCGACGCGTTGCTCAAGGGCGGCCTGATCGCTGGCGCCTCCTACATTATCCAAGGGCCGCCGGGGGCCGGTAAGACCATCCTTGCCAATCAGCTGGCCTGTGGCCACGTGCGTGGCGGTGGTCGGGTGCTGGTGGCCACGTTGCTGAGCGAGTCGCATGAACGCTTGTTCCAGTATCTGTCCACGCTGGACTTCTTCGACCCGGCGCTGGTCGGCGAACAAATCCAGTTCGTCAGTGCCTTTGATACGCTTGAGCAGGACGGGCTGGATGCAGTGGTGCGCTTGCTGCGTCAGGAAATTGCCCGGCAACAGGCCAGCCTGCTGATCGTCGACGGTGTGCTCAATGCTCGGGTACGTGCGGAAACCGCGCTGGACACCAAAAAGTTCGTCTCTGAGCTGCAGGGGCATGCAGCCTTTGCCGGCTGCACCGTTCTGCTGTTGACCAGTGCCCGGCTGGACGAGGGCAGCCCGGAACACACCATGGTCGATGGCGTGATCGAACTGGGTGAGCAACTGGTGGGCAGCCGCGCAGTGCGCCATGTTCAATTGCGCAAGACCCGTGGTAGTGGTGCGTTGTCGGGGCGTCACGAATGCCTTGTCGATGAGTCCGGCATGCAGGTTTATCCTCGCCTGGAAGCGTTGTTCAGCCACCCCAGCCAGTTGGGCAGCGGCACTTTGGCGCGTATCAGCAGCGGTGTGCCAACCTTCGATGAAATGCTTGGCGGTGGCTTGGCCACTGGGTCAGTCAGCCTGTTGATGGGGCCTTCGGGAAGTGGCAAGACGTCATTGGGCCTGGCCTTTCTCGGTGCCAGCACCCCGCAGGAACCGGGGTTGCATTTCGGTTTTTACGAAACGCCCGAACGCCTGCGCAGCAAGGCCGCTTCGCTCGGTTACGATTTTGCCGCGATGGAACAGGGTGGTAGCTTGCAACTGTGCTGGCAGCCGACCACCGAGGGGTTGCTGGACCAGGTTGGCGCGCGGCTGCTGGAGTGTGTGGCGGCGCAGGGCAGCAAGCGCGTGGTGATCGACAGCCTTGGCGCATTCAGCCGGCTGGCAATTGACTCGACGCGGCTCAATGCGTTTTTCCGCGCGCTGGCGGGTGAGTTGCGCGCGCGCGATGTCAGTGTGATCCTGACCTGGGAGATGCGCGACATCTTCGGCGCGGAAATCAGCGCCCCCGCACCGGACCTGTCGAGTATCGTCGACAACCTTATGCTGATGCGCTTTGTCGAACTGGACTCGCAACTACGGCGCATGCTGTCGGTCCTCAAAGTACGTGACAGCCATCATGACCCGGCATTGCACGAGCTGCTGATCGGGCCGCAAGGCATTACCTTGCGCAAGGCGTTCGAAGGTGCCTGTGGTGTGCTCTCGGGAACGCCGATGCCGCAGGGGAGCGGGTGACGGACGAGCCGATGAACACCATCCTGATTGTCGATGACGAATACCTGATCGCCGATATCCTCGGTTTTGCCCTGGAGGACGAAGGTTTCCAGGTGGAAAAGGCGAGCAATGGCTGCAAAGCACTGGAGGCGTTGAAGGAAAAACGCGTGCAGCTGGTGATTACCGACTACATGATGCCGCTACTCAATGGCGAGGAGTTGGCGCGTGCCATACGCGAGGACCCGGCGTTAAGCGAGTTGCCGGTCATCCTCATGAGCGGCGCGCAGGCCAGCCAAGGATGTCCGGCCCTGTTTGCCGCAATATTCGACAAGCCATTCGACATGGATGAGATGATCGCCACGGTGCATCAGTTAATGGGCGCCTGAGGCTGGCGGTCGAGCGCATCCATGCCCCTTAGGGGAGGCTCAATGCGAGTCTTCGTGTTTCTCCGGAGCCGGGCTGCCGGCCTGGATGCGTTTGAAGATCTCTTCTCGATGGACCTGGACATCTTTCGGTGCATCGATACCGATCCTCACCTGCATCCCTTTGACGCCCAGAATGGTGACTTTGATGTCATCGTTGATGACGATGCTTTCGCCAACCTTACGGGTGAGTATCAGCATGTAGTTCTCCTTGGTAATGTAAGAGTCCGCAGGGCTAGTTGCCGCGGCGGCGGGAGCTTGTCCCTCTTCCTTCTCATTAAAGACGCTTTCGGCGGATAGGAATTCCCCGACAGACAAATTCTGTTGCGTGTCTTCAGTTGCAGGTGCCAAAGCAAACCGTCAACGGTTTGTCGGCCAAGGCGCTCGCTGCCAAGAATAGGGGGGTTGGCGGCTAATGGGAAATTTCTTCGCATCATGGGCTGAATAGACAAGCTCAATGGTCGTCCTGTTCCTCGAGAGCCTGAAGAAACAACAGCAAGGCCACTTCCTCCGGGTCCAGGCCTTTGCGCGCACGTTTTTTCGGCAGATTGGCCAGGCGCCCCAAGGCATAGTGCTCCAGGACTGCCGGGTGGATGTAGCAGCGCCTGCACACGGCCGGCGTATTGCCCAAGCGTGTGGCGACCTGGCGGACTATCGCGGCGACCTGGCGTTTGGCTTCACTCTCCGGCTCCCAGGCCAAGGGCCTCAGCAGGTTCAATGCCAGGCTGCTGCCGGCCCAGGTGCGATAGTCCTTGGCGGTGAAGTCGGCGCCGGTCAACTGCTGCAAAAACTGATTGACCTCGCTGGAGCCGACACTATGGCGCTGGCCGTTTTCATCCAGGTACTGAAACAGCGCCTGCCCAGGCAGTTCCATGCAGCGTTTGAGCAAGTTGGCCAGGCGCCGGTCATTGACGGTGACGCTGTGTTCGACGCCGCGCTTGCCGCGGAACTGGAAGCGAATGTTGCTGCCTTTGACCTGTACATGGCGATTGCGCAGGGTGGTCAGTCCATACGACTTGTTATCGCGCAGGTAGCGCTGGTTGCCAATGCGAATCAGGGTGTGGTCCAGCAGGCTCACTACCAGCGCCATTACCTTTTCCCGGTCCAGCCCTGGCCGCGCCAGGTGGGCTTGCAACTGTGTGCGCAGCGTTGGCAGGGCCTGGGCGAACGCAAGCATGCGCCCATATTTGTGCTGGTCGCGCAGTTCGCGCCACTGCGCGTGGTAGCGGTACTGCTTGCGGCCACGGGCATCGCGGCCGGTGGCTTGCAGATGGCCTTGCGGATCGGCGCAGATCCACACATCGGTGTAGGCCGGGGGAATCACCAGTGCGGCGATGCGCGAGAGGGTGTCGCTGTCGCGTACCCGTTGGCCATCGGCATCCAGATAGATGAAGCGGTCGCGCCAGCGCCGACGGGTCAGGCCCGGCTGGCTGTCGTCAACGTAGTGCAGGGTGCGCGGCATGGGGCAGTCGAGCATGGGCTGCAGGCCTCGATCAGGTCACTGATCAATGGACAATATGCGCGCGAAGGATGCTCAACCCAAAAGGGCAACCGACTTGATCTGGGCGAACAGTACCTGCCCTGGATGCAAGCCGAGCTGGTCTGCCGAGAAGCGGGTGATGCGTGCAAGCAGGGCATTGCCCCCGGCATCCAGGCTGACCAGCACATGCGCCGGGTTGGCCGCCGGGCGGCTCTCGCGTACGCGCACCGGCAGGCGGTTGAGGATGCTCGATGCGCTGTCCGCCGCCAGTGCCAGGCTGACGTCCCGGGCCTGCACCTTGACGCGCAGGGTGCTGCCCATCTCCTGCGCAGCGTGGGTGATGCGCAGCAGCGGCCCGCTGCTGCCGGGCAGGCGTAGGTCAAGCAGGCCGTAGTGCGGGTCGTGCCCTACCACCATACCCTCGAACACTACGCCGGCATCGTCGCCCTGGGCCAGCGACAGGTCGAGGCGAGCCAGAGTCTCGCCGATCGGGCCGCTGGCGATCGCTCGGCCTTGTTCCAGCAACACCAGGTGGTCGGCCAGCCGCGCGACTTCATCCTGGGCGTGGCTGACATAGATCAGCGGGATGTCCAGTTCGTCGTGCAGGCGCTCCAGGAAGGGCAGTATCTCGCGCTTGCGCGGTCCGTCGAGGGCTGCCAGCGGCTCGTCCATCAACAGCAGCCGTGGGCTGCTGAGCAGGGCGCGGGCAATACCCACCCGCTGCGCCTCGCCACCAGACAGGGTTGCCGGGCGGCGGTCCAGCAAGTGGCCGATACCCAGCAGTTGGCAAGCCTGGTCGAGGCTGACCTTGCGTTCAGCGGGCGCTACCCGGCGCCAGCCGAACGCAAGGTTGCCGCGCACTGACAGGTGCGGGAACAGGCTGGCTTCCTGGAACACATAACCCACCGGGCGCAGGTGCGGTGCCTGGAAGTAGCCACGGGTGCTGTCTTCCCAGACTTCGCCGTTGACTTCGATATAGGCGCTGGCGGCCCGCTCCAGCCCGGCCAGGCAGCGCAGGCAGCTGGTTTTACCAGAGCCGGAGTGACCGAACAGGGCGCTGATGCCGCGCCCGGGCAGGTGCAGGTTGACGTCCAGGGTAAAGTCGTCGCGTGCCAGTTTCAGGCGCGCCACAATCGATGCGGTCATTTCAGCTCCAGCCAGCTTTGCCGCGGCGTCCAGCGTACAGCAGGAGCAGCACCAGGAAAGAGAACACCAGCATGGCACCGGCCAGCCAGTGGGCTTGCGAGTACTCCATGGCTTCGACGTGATCGAAAATTTGCACCGAAACCACGCGGGTCTTGTCGGGGATGTTGCCACCGATCATCAGTACGACGCCAAACTCGCCCACCGTGTGGGCAAAGCCGAGGATGCTGGCAGTGACGAAGCCAGGGCGGGCCAGCGGCAGCACCACATGAACGAAGGTGTCCCATGGGCTGGCGCGCAGGGTAGCGGCGACTTCCAGGGGCCGCTGGCCGATCGCGGCAAAGGCATTCTGCAGTGGTTGCACCACGAACGGCATGGAGTACACCGTCGAGCCAATCACCAGGCCTGTGAAGCTGAACACCACACTGCCCAGGCCCAGCGCCTGGGTGGCCTGGCCGAGCCAGCCGTGCGGGCCAAGGGCGATCAACAGGTAAAAGCCGATCACCGTCGGTGGCAGTACCAGCGGCAGTGCCACCACCGCGCCCACCGGCCCGCGCAGCCATGAGCGCGTGCGGGCAAGCCACCAGGCGACGGGTGTGCCGATAACCAGCAGGATCAGGGTGGTCAGGCTGGCCAGTTTTACGGTCAGCCAGATGGCGCCCAGGTCACTGGCGTCCAGTGGCATCAGCGTTCATAACCATAGGATTTGATCACCGCTGCGGCTTTCGGACCTTTGAGGTACTCGACCAGTGCCTTGGCGGCCGCATTGTCCTTGCCTTTGTTGAGGATGACGGCGTCCTGGCGGATCGGGTCATGCAGATTGGACGGCACGATCCAGGCCGAGCCATTGGTTACCTTGCCATCCCTGTAGATCTGCGACAGAGCGACGAAGCCCAGCTCGGCGTTGCCGGTGGAGACGAACTGGAAGGCCTGGGTGATGTTCTGGCCTTCGACGATCTTGCCTTTGGTGGCCTCGGTGAGCTTCAGCCTGTCCAGTACCTGGGTGGCGGCCAGGCCGTAAGGTGCCGCTTTCGGGTTGGCGATGGACAGGTGTTTATATGCGTTCTTCTTCAGCACTTCACCCTTGGCATCTACGTAGCCTTCCTTCGCAGACCACAGGGCCAGAGTGCCGATGGCGTAGGTAAAGCGCGAGCCGGGTACGGTTTCCTTTTCCGCTTCAAGCTTCTTGGGGGTGGTGTCGTCAGCGGCGAGGAACACCTCGAACGGTGCACCGTTCTTGATCTGCGCATAGAACTGCCCGGTGGCGCCATAGGCCGCGACCAGTTTGTGGCCGGTGTCCTTTTCGAAGGCCTTGGCGATGGCCTGGACAGGGGCTGTGAAGTTGGCTGCGACCGCGACCTGGACTTCGTCGGCCCAGGCCGTGTTGAACGCGAGCAGGCTGGCCAGGGCAGTGACGGCCAACTGGGGCGAGCGAATACGCATGAAGACAGCTCCTTGAGATTATCGTTATAGCCTTAACTATATAGCGATAAACCATTGGCCGTGAAGAGGGCAGGCCTGCTTGTCAGAATGCCTGGTGACCAATCACTGCCAGTGCTTTCCCGGCGATCTCCCGGGTCAGCTCACCCGCGGGCATGTGCCGCCCCAGCCGCAATGCCTGGCCCGACCAAAGATTGCTGAAGTCACTGTTACCCTGGGGATCGGTGATCGCCCGTAAAGGCATCAACGCCCCACCCGCCAGGGGGAAGCGCGGTGCAAGCTCACTCATCGGCCCCAGCTCACGCATGATGCGATTGTTGATGCCCCGCGCCGGGCGGCCGGTGAAAAGGTTGGTCAACGCGGTGTCGCTGGCAGGCGCGCTGTCCAGCGCCCGGCGATGCGCTGGCGACACCTTGGCCTCGGGGCAGAACAGGTAAGCCGTGCCGATCTGCACTGCCGAGGCACCCAGGGCCATTGCCGCCAACAGCCCACGGTGGTCGCCGATACCACCGGCGGCAATCACCGGCACGCTGACGGCATCGGCCACCTGCGGTACCAGAGCGAAGGTGCCTATCTGGCTGGTGATGTCATCGCTGAGGAACATGCCGCGATGGCCACCGGCTTCATAACCCATGGCGATGATAGCGTCGCATCCATTGCGCTCCAGCCAGACCGCTTCTTCCACGGTCGTGGCGCTGGACAGTACCTTGGCACCGCTGGCTTTTACCCGCTGCAGCAGTTCGGCCTGAGGCAGGCCGAAGTGGAAGCTCACCACCTCAGGGCGCAAGGCTTCGACCAACTGGCAGCTCTGCTCGTCGAAAGGCGCGCGGTTGGACACTGGCGTGGGCGCTGCGAAATCGGCGCCCACTTCGCTGTAATAAGGCTCAAGTGCCTGCTTCCAGCGCGCATCGCGCTCGGCATCGGGCGCTGGCGGCTGGTGGCAGAAGAAGTTCAGGTTCAGCGGGCGCCCCGGGCAGCCGGCGCGGAATGCAGCGATCTCGGCGCGCATCTGTTCGCCGCTGAGCATGGCGCAGGGCAGGGCGCCCAGACCACCTGCCAGGCCCACGGCAATGGCCATGGCCGAGCCGGTGGCCCCCGCCATGGGGGCCTGCAGAATGGGCAGCTCGATGCCCAGCAGGTCGAGGATACGGCGGTCTGGCCAATGGCTCATGCGATTCTCCTTGCGTAGGGCGAGCGATGCGGCGGGGGCTTGCGGCGAGTCTTACAGGGCCTTGCTGACCTGGATGTCGCTGATTTTCTCGGCGTCTTCGCCGTGGATCTTGCGCAGGGCTTCGAGGGCTTGCTCTTGCGAGGCATCGGGCATCAGCGCGAAATCCCAACGACGCTGGCCGTCGAGCTTGTATTTGATGACGTACTTGATGGTCTGGGTCATGGTGGCCTTATCTGAGTTTCGACGACGAACGACGGATGATCTTGATCTTGTGGGTCAGGGTTGGCTTGCGGGTGACCGAGATCGGGCGAGTAGTGACGGTATCGATGGTGATGTTCCAGAAGCCGGTGCTGGGTACGGTGATCTTTGCCGGAAACTTCTCGAAATGGCCGCCGTGGTAGGTATGACGGCCGCCGTTCTTGAAGCTGCGGAAGTTGGCGTCGTTCATCAGGCGGATATTGCAGCGCTGGGAGCACTCGATGACGACAATATCGTCCTCATTGAGGTGCTCGCGCTGGTGTACGAATTTCATGTGATGCTCCGCAAGGTTTGGATCTGCAAAAGCAAAAGATACCACGATGTGCCGTTAGACTGCCGCGTTGATCGCCGGGCGTAGATAATTCTGCCAAAGCAGGGAGCAAAACCGCCTGGATGTGGTCGAAGCGAATTCTTGAAGGCAGAGGTGCAGCAAATGAAGTGGATGGTGGCGGCGTTGTCGGTGACGCTCGGTGGCTGCGTGAGCGTCGCAGAGCTGGAGCAATCGCGTGAAACGATGGATGTGATCTCTGGCAAGAGCCCGCGCGCCTATGCCGATTGCGTAAAGGAGAAGCTGGCCGATACGCGTGACCCGCTGACCGAAGAGCCGCGTGGCGACGGCCTGCGGCTGATCGTCCCGCAGAAAATCACCTCAGGTGCTGGCCCGGCGGCGCTGGTGGATATCGACGAGCGCGGCAGCGGCAGCAGCATCAAACTGCACGAGCGGCTGAATAACTTCCCGCTGCGCCTGGGGGATGTGCGCACCGCCGCCACCGAATGCATCTCCGGAAGTTGATCTGAAGCAACGGGTGCTCCTTTCTCTGCTTATATGTTTTGAGCCTAAACATATAACAAAAGAAAAGGAGATTCGTGATGACACCGTTGAGACGCGTGGTGATCGGCAGCCTGCTGATCCTGGCCTGGCCCACGGCACATGCCGCTGACGGTCAGAAGGTGTTCACCCAGGGTGGGGCCAACCCCGCCGCCATGGCCTGCCTTGGTTGCCATGGCCCGGACGGCAAGGGTATTGCCGCTGCCGGCTTTCCACGTTTGGCCGGGCTTCCGGCCGGTTACATTGCCAAGCAGTTGCATGACTGGCGCAACGGCAGCCGCAAGCAGCCAGTGATGGAGCCCTTGGCCAAGGCCTTGAGCGAAGATGAAATCAAGGCCGTCAGTACCTACCTGGCCAGCCTGCCGGCAGCACCCGCTGGCGACCTGCGCCGGCAGCAGATTGCCAATGACCCTACCACCCGCATGGCCCTGTACGGCGACTGGAGTCGGCAGATTCCCGGCTGCGTGCAATGCCACGGGCCGGGTGGCGGTGGGGTGGGCGAACACTTCCCGCCCTTGGTCGGCCAGCCCGCCAGTTACCTGGTGGCACAGCTCAATGCCTGGCGCGACGGCAGCCGCAGCAATGACCCCAATCAGCTGATGGTCGGCGTGGCCAAGGCCATGACCGATGAGGAGGTCAAGGCCGTTGCCGAGTTCTTCGCCCGCCCCGTCAGCCAGGAGGTCACGCCATGAAAACCATGATTCCAGTCTTGTGGCTGCTGACCGTGGGCAGCGCCCAGGCCACGCCGATCGCCATGGAAGACCAGTCGCAGTTGAAGGTTCCCGGTGTGCAGGCGGCACCGCAGTTCGTGCCGCCCGCTGAGCGTGAGTTGCCCGATAATGCTTTTGGCAAGATGGTGCGTGAAGGCCATGCCTTGTTCGTCGACACCCGCCGATTGATGCCCGAGGCTGTGGGCAACGGCATGAACTGCAGTAACTGCCACCTCGATCAGGGGCGATTGGCGCATTCGGCGCCGCTGTGGGGCGCCTACCCGATGTACCCGGCGTACCGCAAGAAAAATGACAAGGTCAACACCTTCGCCGAGCGTATCCAGGGGTGTTTTCAGTTCAGCATGAACGGCAAGCCGCCGGCCGCTGACAGCCCGCAGATGACCGCGTTGGCAGTGTATTCATACTGGCTGTCGACCAAGGCACCGACCGGTGTGGAGATTGCCGGACGTGGTTATCCGGAGGTGGCACAACCCAAGGGTGGTTATGACTTCAAGCGCGGCCAGCAGGTTTACCGTGAACAATGCGCGATTTGCCATGGCGATAACGGTGAAGGGCAAAAGGTCGCAGGCGAATACGTCATGCCACCGCTGTGGGGCAAGGACTCCTACAACTGGGGGGCTGGCATGCACCGCATCAACACCGCTGCGTCGTTCATCAAGTACAACATGCCGCTGGGCAAGCCAGGCAGCCTAAGCGACCAGCAGGCCTGGGACGTGGCGGCGTGGATCAACCGCCACGAGCGGCCACAGGACCCGCGGCTGGTGGAAGGGTCCATCGAGAAGACGCGGGTGAAGTTTCATGCCAATGATGGGGTGAACCTGTATGGTCAGCAGGTCGATGGGGTGCTGATCGGACAAGGGACGGGGAGTTGATGTAAGTCTTAGGCGGCCTCTTTGCGGATGAACCCGTCGACGAGGCCGCCACAGGCACGCTGATTTGCCTGTCATCCAACGGTCATGTATGACAGCAATATTTACGATCCCCCGGAACTATCTACACTGGGATATCTCTATGATGGCATCGGTCGTTATCGGGGGCATTGTAAGGTCACTGCCGCCTGATTAGACTGCGCCGAATTCCACAGGCCTAGCCTTTTGTAAGGACGTATATGATCAAAAAATGCTTGTTCCCGGCAGCCGGCTACGGCACTCGCTTCCTGCCTGCTACCAAAGCCATGCCCAAGGAAATGCTGCCGGTGGTCAACAAGCCACTGATCCAGTACGGCGTTGAAGAAGCACTGGATGCTGGCCTGAACGAGATCTCCATCGTTACCGGGCGCGGCAAGCGGGCCCTGGAAGACCACTTCGACATCAGCTACGAGCTGGAAAACCAGATCAAGGGCACCGACAAGGAAAAATACCTGGTCGGTATTCGTCGTCTGCTCGACGAGTGCTCGTTCTCGTACACGCGCCAGACAGAAATGAAAGGCCTCGGCCACGCCATCCTCACTGGCCGCCCACTGATCGGCGACGAGCCGTTCGCGGTGGTGTTGGCGGACGACCTGTGCGTCAACCCGGAAGGTGACGGCGTGCTGACGCAGATGGTCAAGCTGTACAAACAGTACCGCTGCTCGATCGTCGCCATCCAGGAAGTCGATCCGCAGGAAACCAACAAGTATGGTGTGATCGCCGGTGAGATGATTCGCGACGACATCTTCCGTGTGACCAACATGGTCGAAAAACCGGCCCCCGAAGACGCGCCCTCGAACCTGGCGATCATCGGCCGTTACATCCTGACCCCGGATATCTTTGACATCATCGCCAATACCAAACCAGGCAAAGGCGGTGAAATCCAGATCACCGATGCCCTGCTGCAGCAGGCCAAAGATGGCTGCGTGATTGCCTATAAGTTCAAAGGCAAGCGTTTCGACTGCGGTGGTGCCGAAGGCTACATCGACGCGACCAACTTCTGCTTCGAGAACTACTACAAGACTGGCAAGGCATACTGATTAGCCCTGCTAGCCTCAAAGCCATCCTTCGGGGTGGCTTTTTTGTTTGCTGCGGCCAACGGCGGTATGCTGGACGCCTGCCTAGGAGAGTGAATACATGGCCTTCGATTTTGATCTGTTCGTGATTGGCGCCGGGTCCGGTGGTGTGCGCGCAGCGCGTTTTGCTGCCGGTTTTGGCGCAAAAGTGGCAGTGGCTGAAAGCCGCTACCTGGGGGGGACCTGCGTCAACGTCGGTTGTGTGCCGAAAAAGCTGCTGGTGTACGGCGCGCACGTTGCCGATGAACTGGAGCAGGCCGCAGGTTACGGCTGGACGTTGGAAGAGGGGCATTTCGACTGGGGCACCCTGATTGCCAACAAGAATCGGGAAATCGAGCGCCTTAACGGTATCTACCGTAACCTGCTGGTCAACAGCGGGGTGACCCTGTTGCAGGGCCACGCGCGTCTGACGGGTGCCAATGAAGTGGAAGTGGACGGTCAGCGCTACACCGCCGAGCACATCCTCATCGCTACCGGTGGCTGGCCGCAGGTACCGGACATCCCCGGCAAGGAACTGGCCATCACCTCCAACGAAGCCTTCTACCTCAAGAGCCTGCCGCGCCGCGTGCTGGTGGTGGGCGGGGGTTATATCGCCGTCGAATTCGCCGGCATCTTCCAGGGCCTGGGTGCCGACACCTCACTGCTGTACCGTGGCGACCTGTTCCTGCGCGGCTTCGATGGCTCGGTGCGCACCCACCTGAAGGAAGAACTGGAAAAGCGCGGCCTTGACCTACAGTTCAACGCCGACATCCAGCGCATCGACAAGCTTGAAGATGGTCGCCTCAAAGCCACGCTCAAGGACGGTCGCGAGCTGGTCGCCGACTGTGTGTTCTATGCCACTGGCCGGCGCCCGATGCTGGACAATCTGGGCCTGGAAAACACCGGCGTCGAGCTGGATGCGCGCGGCTACATCCGGGTTGATGAGCAGTACCAGACCACCGCGCCCTCGATTCTTGCCATTGGCGATGTGATCGGCCGTGTGCAGTTGACCCCAGTGGCCTTGGCTGAAGGCATGGCCGTGGCGCGGCGCCTGTTCAAACCCGAGCAATACCGCCCGGTGGATTACCAGAACATCCCCACTGCGGTGTTCAGCCAGCCGCCAATCGGTACCGTGGGCTTGACCGAAGAACAGGCGCTGGAGGCCGGGCACAAGGTGCAGGTATTCGAAAGCCGCTTCCGGGCCATGAAGCTGACCCTGACCGACATTCAGGAAAAGACCCTGATGAAGTTGGTGGTGGATGCCGAGACCGACAAGGTGCTGGGCTGCCACATGGTCGGTCCAGACGCTGGCGAGATCATTCAGGGCCTGGGCATTGCGCTTAAAGCCGGTGCGACCAAGCAGCAGTTCGACGAAACCATCGGCGTGCACCCGACGGCGGCTGAAGAGTTCGTCACCATGCGTACAGTCACCCGCTGATAACGCGGAACCTGCTGTACAGCCTGTAGAAGCAGCCTTGTGCTGCGATGGGGCCCTTGCTCGGGCCTCTTTGCAGCAAAAAGGCTGTTACAGGGATGTGTACGGGGCCGGATCAATACACCCACACTTCGACCCGCCGGTTGCGCAGCCGGCCTTGCTCCAGTTCATTCCCGGCCACTGGCAATTCATCGCCCATCCCGGTCACCTGAAGCACCTCCACTCCACCGCGTGCCAGTTCGCGGCGCACCGCTTGCGCGCGCAGGCGGGAGAGCAGGGCTGCGCGCCCGGGGGTTTCCTTGGGGTCGCCGAACCCCACCAGCACTGCCTTGCCCTGCAGCTTTCCGGCCAGGCGCAGGTACTCTGCCACCCGCTGCACGTCGCGCAGGGCCTTGTTGTCCAGGTTGGCGCTTCCTTCCTGGAACCGGAAGTTCACACTCAGCCGCTGCGCCTGCTGGGCCAGGGTGCGATAACGCGGTGGCATGTCGCGTTGGGGGGCGACAGACAGGGCCTTGATCTGCTGCGAAACGAAACCCTGCTGGGCGATGATCGCCTGGCCGGCCGGGCTCTGAGCGAAATCGGCCAGGGCCTTGGCCTGGGGCTTGGGGTTGGCTGGCAAGTAAAAATACAGGCGCCGCGAGAGCGGGTAGTCCTCACTGGCCACCCGTGCGCGCTCCGGCAGCATGGCCGGTGCGTCGCCCTCGGCCACCGCCAGCACCTTGGCCCCGTGTACGGCGGCCAGGCTGCTGAAACCGATGGCCTGGCGGTCGGTACCCACGTGTACCGCCAGTTCGTCGCTGGACTCGAAGCGCCTGGCCTTGGCCGAAATTTCGGCGTGCTGAGGTTCCAGCACCAGTGCCTTGAAGGTCTCGAAAGTCCCGGAACGGTCGTCTCGGGCATACAGGTGAATGGCCCCGCCAGGTACGCCCAGTTGTTCCCAGCGCTGGATCTGCCCAGAGAAAATTTCCGCCAGTTGCCGGGTGTTCAGTTGGGGTATTGGGTTGTCGGGGTGGACGAAGACTGCGACGCCGTCGAGGCCGATCACGTGTTCGGCGCCAGCTGCGCGCAGGTCACCCAGCGCCTGCAACTGGCGGACTTCACTGTCGTTGATCGGCCGCGAGGCAGCGGCCAGGTCCGCTTCGCCACGGCCCAGCGCGACAAAGCCGGTGCTCGAGCCGTGGGCGGCAATGTCGATGCGCAAGCGCTGGCCGTGCACGTCGCGGGCGGTAATCACCCGCTCGTTGGCCACCTTGCCCGGCTGTTGCTCGATGGCTGTGGCCTGCTGCGCGCGCAATTGCCCCTGTACCAGCGCCGGCAGCAAGGCCGCACCGATGGTATTGGAGCCTTGCACGCGCAGGTGCAGGGGCTCAGCCAAGGTTGCGAGAGGTAACAGGGTGAGCAGCAAGACAAGCAGGCGGGGCATGCCGGGTGGCCTGTGGCATAGAGTTGGCCGGCAGATTACGACAGTGGCGTGATGATAATGTGACGGGGGCGTACGCCTCCAATCGTGCAGCGCCTGTCGGATCGTGCGCCGCGCGGACGGTGCTCGATCTGGCAGGCGCTGCAACGCAGAAGAGCGTTAGTGCGCCCCGGCTGACTTGCTCAGGTCGCTCTCGGCCCATTCGGTATAAATGCACGCGTCTGCCACTGCCCAGCGCACCTTCACGCTGTCGCCCGGCTGCATTGGCATGCCCGCAGCCGACAGTGCCTTCACGGTCAGCTCGGTACCCCCGGAAGTCACCACATGGCAGGTCTGGCTTTCACCCAGGAACAACACTTCGCCAACCTTGGCACTGACCTCGTTCCAACCCGCCGGCAGCGGTTCACGCGTGGCCTGTTCAGCGGTCAGGGCCACGGCCTTTTCCGGGCGCACCATGATCAGTGCATCCTGCGAGGCGGCCAGCCCCGGGGTCAGGCGAATAGCCACTGGCTGGCCCTCGAAGCTGCCCGCGCCGTTGCTGCTGGCCTTGATCCGCAGGAAGTTGGAGTTGCCCAGGAACGATGCGACAAAGGCATTCGGCGGATTCTGGTACAGGTCGTAACCGGTGCCCAGGCCGACGATCTTGCCGTGGCTGAAAATGGCGATGCGCTGGGACAGGCGCATGGCTTCTTCCTGATCGTGGGTGACGTAGACGATGGTGATACCCAGGCGGCGGTGCAACTGGCGCAGTTCGTCCTGCAGGTCTTCACGCAGCTTCTTGTCCAGTGCGCCGAGCGGCTCGTCCATCAGCAGGATGCGCGGCTCGTACACCAGCGCTCGTGCAATCGCCACGCGCTGCTGCTGGCCGCCCGACATTTGCGAGGGTTTGCGGTGGGCGAACTGCTCCAGTTGCACCAGCTTGAGCATGGCGTCGACGCGCTTGGCTGTTTCGGCAGCGCCGAGTTTGCGAATGGCCAGTGGGAAGGCGATGTTGTCACGCACATTCAGGTGCGGGAACAGCGAATACCGCTGGAACACCATGCCGATGTCACGCTTGTGCGGCGGCACGTTGACCAGCGACTGGCCGTCGACCAGGATCTCGCCGCTGCTCGGTGTTTCGAAGCCGGCCAGCATCGACAGGGTGGTGGACTTGCCCGACCCGCTGGAACCGAGGAAGGTCAGGAACTCGCCGTCCTGGATCTCCAGGTCGAGGTTGTCCACGGCGGTGAAGTCGCCGTAGTGCTTGTTCAGGCCGCGCAGGCTGACCAGGGCCTTGCCGTGCGCGTTGTCTTTGATCACTGCACTCATTGTTGTTATCTCCGCGCACTCAGGCGTTGGTTTCGGTGCGCCGGCGCAAGGCGGCGGCAATGAACATGACAAGCAGCGACAGGCCTATCAGCAGGGTCGAGGCCACGGCGATCACCGGGCTGAGGTCCTGGCGCAAGGTGGTCCACATCTTGACGGGCAAGGTCTGCAGGTCGGGGCTGGCCATCATCACGCTCAGCACCACTTCATCCCACGACACCAGAAAGGCGAACAGGCCACCTGCGATCATGCCGGGGCGAATGGCCGGGAAGGTCACCTTGAAGATGGCTTGCAGGCGCGAGGCGCCGCAGATCACCGCGGCATCCTCTATCGACTGGTCGAACAGCTTCAGCGAGTTGATGATCGAGATGATGGTGAACGGCAGGGCGACGATCACGTGGCTGACCACGAACGCAAACAGCGTGCCGGTATAGCCAAGCTTGAGGAACAGCGCGTACACCGCCACGGCAATGATCACCAACGGTACGATCATCGGCATGGTGAAGAGCCCGTACAGCAGCTCGCGGCCCGGGAAGCGGCCACGCACGAGGGCGAACGCGGTGGGCAGGCCCAGCAGTACGGCGGCGACCGTGGTCAGCGCGGCCACCTTCAGGCTGGCCAGCGCGGCCTCCATCCACTCCGGGTTGGAAAAGAACTGGCTGTACCACTTCAAGGTCCAGCCGGGTGGCGGGAACACCAGCCACTGGGATGAGCCGAACGACAGCAGCACGATGAACACCACCGGCAGCAGCAGGAAAGCCGCAATCGCCCCGGTGGTCAGGTACAGGCCCGTACGCAGCGGGCGGCCCATGGCATTGGGAGACAGGAGCATGGCGGATTACCTCGGGTTGCCAACCGGGGATTCCGGCTGCAGCTTCAGGTACAGGTAGAAGAGCACCAGGGTGATCGCTACCAGGAGTGCGGCGGCGGCGCTGGCCAGGCCCCAGTTGAGGAACGACTGCACCTGCTGGATGATGAATTCGGGCAGCATCATGTTCTGCGCACCCCCCAGCAGCGCCGGGGTGACGTAGTAACCGAGCGACATCACGAACACCATCAGTGCCCCGGAGAACAGCCCCGACCGGCACAGCGGCAGAAACACCTTCCAGAAGTTGGTCCACGGGCTGGCGCCACAGATCGAACCTGCCTGTAGCACCATCGGGTCTATGGCGTGCATGGTCGCCTGCAGTGGCAGCACGATGAACGGGATCATGATGTAGCTCATGCCGATCACCACGCCGGTGAGGTTGTGCACCATTTCCAGCGGGGCATCGATGATGCCCATGGCCATCAACGCCTTGTTGATCACCCCCGAGCCTTGCAGCAGCACCAGCCACGAGTAGGTGCGCGCCAGCAGGCTGGTCCACATCGACAGCAGCACGATGTTCAGCAGCCAGCGGCCCCAGCCCTTGGGCACCAGGGTGATTGCCCAGGCCAGCGGGAAGCCCAGCAGCACGCTGATCAGGGTAACCACGCCGGCCACCGAAAAGGTGTTGAACAGCACACGCGCGTAGGCCGAGTTGGCAAAAAGCTGCTCGTAATTACCCAGCCCCGGGGTGGGTTCCAGCACCCCGCGCAGCAACAGGCCGATCAGCGGCGCGAAGAAGAACACGCCGAGGAACAGCAGGGCGGGCAGCAGGTTGCGGCTGCCTTTCCAGCGCTGGCTCAGGCTTGCGCGGCGTGGGGCGGTGCCCGGGGCGCCGGCACCCGTGGGGGCACCTTGCGCATTGTGCAGGGCGTTGATGGCGACTTTCATTTGACCAACCACTCATTCCAGCGGGCCGCGATGGCTTGACCGTTCTTGGCCCAGTAGGCGAAGTCGAGGGTGACCTGGTCCTGGGCGTAGGCAGTCGGCAGGTTTGGCGCGAGGTCTTTGTCCAGTTTGGCCACGCTGTCGACGTTGACCGGCGCGTAGGCAGTCTTGTTGGCGAATTCGGCCTGGCCTTCGGCGCTGCTGGCGTTGGCCAGGAATTTCATGGCCGCGTCCTTGTTCTTGGCGCCTTTGGGGATGACCAGGAAGTCGGCCATGACCAGGTTCTGCTTCCAGCTCACGCCCACCGGTGCACCGTCTTGCTGCAGGGCGTAGACACGGCCATTCCAGAACTGGCCGAGCGAGGCTTCACCCGAGGCCAGCAGTTGCTGCGACTGGGCGCCACCGCCCCACCAGACGATGTCTTTCTTGATGGTGTCGAGCTTCTTGAAGGCGCGGTCCAGGTCCAGCGGGTACAGCTTGTCGGGGGCTACGCCGTCCGCCAGCAGGGCCAGTTCCAGCACGCCTGGGCTGGGCCATTTGTACAGGGCTCGCTTGCCGGGGTAGGTCTTGGTGTCGAACAGCGCGGTCCAGTCCACCGGCTTGTTGGCGCCGAGCTTGCCTTCGTTGTAGCCGAGCACGAAGGAGAAGAAGAATGAGCCGACGCCATGATCGGAGACGAAGCGTGGGTCGATCTTGTCGCGCTTGATCTGGGTGAAGTCGAGGGGTTCGAGCAGGCCTTCACTGGCAGCACGCAGGGCAAAGTCGGCTTCGACGTCGACCACGTCCCACTGCACGTTGCCACTCTCGACCATGGCCTTGAGCTTGCCATAGTCGGTGGGGCCGTCCTGCACGACCTTGATGTTCGTGGTCTTGGTGAACGGTACGGCCCACGCTTCTTTCTGGGCGTCCTGGGTTGTACCACCCCAGCTGACGAAATTGAGGCTGTCGGCGGCCTGAGCGGCCTGACATGCCAGGGTCAGCAGGCTGGCAGACAGCACTGCGGTTACACGTTTGCTTAACAGCATGGTTACGCCCTCGTTGCTTTTGTTATTCGAGGCGGGGCTCTTGGTGCGCCCGCCAATGGTGTTCGGGGAGCAGCTAAAACAAAGTGTTCTGGTGGCCGTTTTTAATTGTAGGTGCCGGCCTGCAGACTCAAGGTCTACGGGATATCATATTATGGTATTCCAAGATTTTGGCAAGAGGTCTGGGGCGACCGGCCATCACTCCGCCCTGTCAAAAGCACCAAGGGCCCTGTAGGAGCGGGTTCACCCGCGAATGCGTCGGTGGCGTCGCCATCGCATTCGCGGGTGAACCCGCTCCTACAGAGCCTCGATAAATCAGTTGCTTATGTTGCTTTTAGCTTGCAATCCCGGGCTCGAACGGGATGCTCTGCACCACCTCCAGCTCATACCCCGCCAGACCCGCGTATTTAAGCGGAGGCCCCAGGTGACGCAGCTTGCCCACGCCAAGGTCCTGCAGAATCTGCGCCCCGGTGCCCACTTCGGAATACACCTTGGACTGGCCACGTTGATAGGGCCGCACAGGGTGGGTCAGTTGTGGTACGCGCTCCAGCAGGGCCTGGGAGGATTCGTGGTTGGCCAGGATCACCACCACGCCAGCACCTTCATCGGCCACCCTCTGCAGCGCCGCCCACAGCGTCCAGTTGGCGGGGCCTGCGTATTCGGCACCTACCAGGTCGCGCAGCGGGTCAATCACATGCACCCGCACCAGGGTCGGTTGTTCGCGGCGAATGTCGCCCATGACCATGGCCATATGCACGCCACCTTCGATGCGGTCTTCATAGGTGACCAGGCGGAAGGTGCCATGCACAGTCGGTAGCTCGCGCTCGCCGATGCGCTTGATGGTCTGCTCGGTGCTCAGACGGTAGTGGATCAGGTCGGCGATGGTGCCGATCTTGATGCCATGCCGGGTGGCGAACACTTCCAGGTCGGGGCGGCGGGCCATGGTGCCGTCGTCGTTCAGCACTTCAACGATGACCGAGGCCGGGCTGAAGCCGGCCAGGCGCGCCAGGTCGCAACCGGCTTCGGTGTGGCCGGCACGCGTCAGCACGCCGCCTTCGCGGGCGCGCAGGGGGAAGATGTGGCCAGGTTGCACCAGGTCTTCGGGGCGGGCGTTGGGGGCCATGGCGGCTGCCACGGTGCGTGCCCGGTCAGCGGCGGAAATGCCGGTGGTGACTCCGGTGGCCGCCTCTATCGACACGGTGAACGCGGTGCTGAACACGCTACCGTTGGCCGGAACCATCTGCTCCAGGCCCAGGCGCTGGCAGTGATCGTCGGTCAAGGTCAGGCAGATCAGCCCGCGCGCCTCGCGGGCCATGAAGTTGATGGCCTGGGCGTCGCAACGCTCGGCGGCGATCAGCAGGTCGCCTTCGTTTTCCCGGTCCTCGTCATCCACCAGCAGGACCATCTTGCCTTGCCGGTAGTCCTCGAGAAGTTCCTCGATGGTGTTGAAAGCCATGGTGCACGCTCACTGTGGTGGGGTGAATTTTATGGTATACCATCATACACAAATATCGCCGTAACAGGAGAGCAGCACATGAAGGCCTACTGGATCGCCCATGTGGACGTGACCGACCCCGAGCAATACCAGCAGTACACCCAGCGCGCCCCGGCTGCCTTCAAGGCATTCGGTGGCCGCTTCCTGGCCCGTGGCGGGCGCAGCGAAGCGATGGAAGGGAGGGTTACGCCTCAGCGTAGCGTGGTGATCGAGTTCGATTCGTACGAGCAGGCCGTCGCCTGTTACCGCTCTGCGCTGTACCAAGAGGCATGCAGCCATCGCCAAGGGGTGGTGAAGGCTGAGGTGATCATTGTGGAAGGGTTCGAGCCCTGAGCAGGATTTGCCGGCCCTTTCGCGGGCAAACCCGCTCCTACACAGGCCACCACAGAATTTGACGGTTGTGGTGGCTGTGTAGGAGTGGGTTTACCCGCGAAAGGGCCGGACCTGCCGCACCGATGGCAGATTCATTGAAGCCTGCGGGCCGTTTCCGCAAATAGAAGCAAAAGACCCGCCCAGGCGGGTCTTTTGCTCATCGCCTCACTGCAGATGCACTTTAAGTTCGTTGCCCGCCTGCCGCAGCGCCGCCTTTACTGCCGGCACTTGGCTCAACGGGTTGAGCAGCCCATAGTCATGAATCATTCCGTTGTAGCGCACCGAGGTTACTGTCACGCCCGCCGCATTCAACTTGCGGGCATACGCCTCACCTTCATCCCGAAGCACATCGAACTCAGCCGTTTGCACCAGGGCCGGTGGCAAGCCCTTCAGCTGTTCGGCGGACGCCCGCAGCGGCGAGGCGTAAATCTGCGCCCGCGCCTTTGCATCAACGGTGTAGTTGTTCCAGAACCACTTCATCATCCCGGTGGTCAGGAAGTGTCCTTCGGCAAACTGCTTGTACGACGCTGTCTCGAAGCTGGCATCGGTCACCGGCCACAGCAGCAACTGGAAGCGCAGGGCAGGGGTACCGGCCTCTTTGGCCTTGAGTGCAACCACCGCCGCCATGTTGCCGCCAACGCTGTTGCCGGCTACAGCCAGGCGCTTGCCATCCACGCCGAGCTCCTTGCCATGCTCGGCCACCCAACGGGTCGCGGCGTAGGCCTGGTTGATCGCCGTCGGGTAATGCGCTTCCGGTGACGGCGTGTAGTCCACATAGACCGCCACCGCACCCGAGCCGACCACCAGGTCGCGGATCAGTCGCTGGTGGGTCGGGAAGTCGCCCAGCACCCAGCCGCCGCCGTGGAAGAACATGAACACCGGCAGATCACCTTTCACATTGGTCGGGCGTACCACTTGCAGCTTGATCGAATGGCCATTGGCCTGAATGGTGCGTTCCTTCACTTCGATCCCCGAGAGGTCGACCTTGACCGAGGCCTGGGCGCCGGTCAGTACCGCGCGGGCATCGTTCGGGGTGAGCTGTTCCAGCGGTTTGCCACCCCCTTTCTCCAGGGCTTCGAGGAAGGCCTGGGTGTGTTGTTCCACACCTGGGCTGCCGGCGGCGAAGGCACTGGAAACGGACAGGGCCAGAAGGGAGGTGGTGAGGACTTTGTGGACAATGTTCATGAGCGAATCCTTTTCTGTGCAAGTGTTGGAAGTGGGCGTCTTGCCTGGCCTGTGGGGCCATCGCTGCGACTTGTGCGTAGATTAGGCAGATGCGCTTGTGGGAAAAAGCCGCTATAAAGTGTTTGACTGTCACCAAGAACGAGACAATGAACCCTTACGAAGACATGCGGATCTTTGCCCAGGTGATGGAGGCCGGCAGTTTCACCGCTGCCGCCGACCGTCTGGGCATGTCCAAGCAATCGGTCAGCCGGCGCCTGATGCAGCTTGAAGAGCGCCTGGGCGTGCGCCTGCTCAACCGCTCCACCCGGCGCCTCGATGCCACGCCACTGGGGCAGCACTACTACCAGTCTGCCCTGCGCCTGCTGGGTGAAGTGCAGCAGGTCGAGCACGACATCAGCGGCCAGGCCCAGGTCCTGCGCGGCACCTTGCGCCTCAGCGCACCGCTGTCGTTTGCCATGGCGCACCTGGGCTGCCTGCTGACCGAGTTTCTGCAGTTGCACCCCCAGGTCGATGTGGAGGTAGACCTGAGCGACCGCGCCGTGGACCTGATTGGTGAAGGCTATGACCTGGCGCTGCGGATTGGTGCACTGGAGGACTCCAGCCTGATCGCCCGGCGTATCGCCAGTGTCGAGCGGGTCTACTGTGCGAGCCCGGCGTATTTGCAAGCACGGGGAGTGCCGGGAAAACCGGATGAGCTCGCCGCGCATGATTGCCTGCCCTATGGGCATTCGCGGCAGGTGCAGTGGCAGTTCCACAAAGGTGGCAAAGCCCAGGCAATTCAGGTGACCGGGCGCATGCGGGCGAACAATGGTGAGTTGCTGCGGGGCGCTGCGATTGCCGGGATGGGGGTCACTTACCTGCCGACCTTTATCGTTGGGCAGGCGTTGGCGGAGGGGCAACTGGTGGCGGTTCTGGATGAGTGGCGCCCGCCCGCGCTGCAGCTGTCGGCGGTGTATCCGCAGCACCGGCAGGTGGCGCGGCCGGTGCAGGGTTTTGTCAGCTTCCTGCGCGCGCGGTTGGCGCAGCTCTGACCGTCGCTACAGGCTATGCTTGCCCTATGAGTACACCTGTTCCTATACGCCAACCTTGCCCTCCTGGTGCCTGTGACTGCGGCCGCGAACAGCTGGCCGACCATCCGCAGGCCGCCCGGCGCATTCTCCTGCTGACTCGGCAGGAAGAAAAACGCCTGCTCGAACGCCTGGAAAACCTGAAGGACCTGGAAGACCTTCAACGTCTGCAGCAGCGGCTGTACGAAAACCTCGGCATCCGCGTGCACATCGCCCCCGGTTACAACGAGGTACGGACCATGCGCGGCATCGTCATCGAACTGGACGACCAGCCCGGGTTGTGCCGCAAGACCCGGCAGTCTATCCCTGCGGCGATCCGGCGCGGGCTGGAGCGTAATCCGCAGGTTGCGTTCCGGTTGCTCGATACGCACGACCTGTTGCGCGATACCTGAGCGTCAATTCCGTTAATTTTTACACCGCTTGCTACGTCTACTTGAAAGCCACCCTGCGCCAGGCGCGCAGCGGCATCATCACTTAAGGAGACAGGCAATGACTTCCGTTTTCGACCGCGACGATATCCAGTTCCAGGTAGTGGTCAACCACGAAGAGCAATACTCGATCTGGCCCGACTACAAAGCTATCCCCAACGGCTGGCGTGCCGTGGGCAAAAGCGGCCTGAAGAAGGACTGCCTGGCCTACATCGATGAAGTCTGGACCGACATGCGCCCGCTGAGCCTGCGCCAGAAAATGGCCGAAGCTGCCGCCCAGTGACCGTGCTGAACCTGCTGTGCCTGCCGTACTCCGGGGCCAGCGCCATGGTCTACAGCCGCTGGCGGCGCAAGCTGCCAGCCTGGTTGCAGGTGCGCCCGGTAGAGTTGCCCGGGCGGGGTGCGCGCATGGGCGAGTCGCTGCACACCGACATGCAAGGTCTGGCGCGGCAACTGGCCAGCGAGCAGCGCCTGACGGCAAGCGCTCCTTATGCGCTGCTCGGCCACAGCCTGGGCGCTCTGCTGGCCTTTGAGCTGGCCCATGAGCTGCAGGCATTGGGCTGCCCGGCGCCGCTGGCCTTGTTCGCCTGCGGCACCGCGGCACCTACCCGGCGTGAGGACTACGATGGCAACAACTGGCGCGAGCCCAAGAGCGACGCCGAGCTGATCAGCGAGTTGCGTGAGCTGCAGGGCACGCCTGAGGAAGTGCTGGCCAACGCAGAGCTGATGAGCCTGACCTTGCCGACCTTGCGCGCCGATTTTCTGTTGTGCGGCACTTACACATACCGCCAGCGAGCGGCGTTGCAGTGCCCCCTGCATGTGCTGGGTGGTTTGGATGACCGGGCCAGCGATGAGCAACTGCAGGCATGGCGCAATGAAACCCACGGCGCGTTCTCGCTGCAGATGTTCCCGGGTGGCCATTTCTTCATCCATGAGCAGGAAGACCGTGTGCTCGCTGCGCTGACCGCGTCGCTGCAACCGCTTCGGCTGTCCGCCTGATTGACGTCACCGCTTGCCTGGGGGAGGCTAGGGTTTTTCCCAGGCAAGAGGCAGGCAATGCTGATCGATCCACTCAAGGCCACGCTGCTGGTCGTCGACATCCAGGAAAAACTCATCGGTGCCATGAGCGACCCCGAAGGCACTCGGGCACGGGCCCGCTGGTTGCTGGCGGCGACTGCCGAGCTGGCGCTGCCGACGGTGATTTCCGAGCAGTACCCCAAAGGCCTGGGTCATACCCTGGCCGAACTGCTGGTCGCAGCCCCGACAGCCGACGTGGTGGAGAAAAGTCACTTTTCCTGCGTGGCCGCCGAGTGCCTGCCAGCCAGCTTGATGGCGCGCGAGCAGGTGATCGTCTGTGGCATGGAAACCCATGTTTGCGTGCTGCAGACCGTGCTCGGCCTGCTGGCGCTGGGCAAGCAAGTGTTCGTGGTCGAGGATGCCTGCGACAGCCGCACCCCGGCCAGCAAGGCCGCAGGTCTGGCGCGCATGCGTGCCGCCGGCGCGCAGGTGGTGACCCGCGAGATGGTGCTGTTCGAATTGATGGGCAGTGCCGGGCACCCGCAGTTCCGCCACATCAGCAAAACCTACCTGATCGGTGAACAGCCCTGAACGGCCGGTTACTCGCCATTGCGGTGACGGCCGTGGCGCTGTTGCAAGGCTGTGCCGGGCGCCGCGAAGACGCGCCCGAAGCGGACCCGGCCAAAATCCGCGCGCAACTGCTGCGGCTGTTGCCCGCCCAGGTCAAGGACCGCGAGGGTTGGGCCAAAGATATCCAGACAGCCTTCGAAGCCCAGCGCATAGCGCCTAGTAAAAGCAACCTGTGCGCCGTGCTTGCGGTGACCGAACAGGAGTCGACCTTCACTGCGGACCCGCAGGTGCCCAACCTTGGGCGTATCGCCCGCCAGGAGATCGACCGCCGCGCCGCGCGCCTGCATATTCCCAAGCTGCTGGTCGACGGTGCGCTGAAGACGCCGTCGGGCAACGGCCAGAGCTACCAGCAGCGTTTGCGGGCGGTGCGCAGTGAAAAGCAGTTGAGCGAACTGTACGACGAAGTCGTGGCTCGCGTGCCGCTGGGCAAGACCTTGCTGGGTGGGCTGAATCCGGTGCACACCGGCGGGCCGATGCAGGTCAGCATCGACTTCGCCGAAAAGCATGCAAGGGATTACCCCTACAGCCATGAAGGCACGATCCGCCAGGAAGTGTTCAGCCGGCGCGGCGGCATGTATTTCGGTATTGCCCACCTGTTGGACTACCCGGCCAACTACGAGCGCCAGCTTTACCGGTTTGTCGATTTCAACGCGGGCTGGTACGCCAGCCGCAATGCGGCATTCCAGGCGGCGTTGAGCAAGGTCACGGGGGTGAAGTTGGCACTGGACGGCGACCTGGTGGCGCCGGGGGCGATCATGCCGGGGAGCACCGAACTGGCTGCGCGCAAGCTAGGGGTAAAGCTGGGGCTGCGTAACCCGCAGATCCGAAGCCAGCTGGAGGAGGGTGACAGCCTGGCGTTCGAAGACAGCAAGTTGTACAGCGGGGTGTTCGCCCTGGCAGATGCCAAAGCCGGCAAACCGTTGCCCCGCGCGGTGCTACCGGGCATCGAGCTGAAGAGCCCGAAGATTACCCGCAAGCTGACCACGGCCTGGTTTGCCGGGCGGGTGGATGTGCGCTATCAGCGGTGCATGAAGCGTTAGCCCGGCAGTTACCGCGATCCTTGAGCGGGTTACCCGCGAATACGGTGGCGGCTGCAACAGTAAACGGCGGGTGTAAATTGGCCAGCCGGGCCGGCCCTTTCGCGGGTGAACCCGCTCCTACGAACCACCGATGCGTGTGTAGGAGCGGGTTTACCCGCGAATACGGTGGCGACTGCAACAGTGAACGGCGGGTGTAAATTGGCCAGCAGGCCCGGCCCTTTCGCGGGTGAACCCGCTCCTACGAACCACCAATGCGTGTCCACTGCAGCCGCGCGACCCTGTGCGATCAGCGCTCGCCCAATGCCCCGACGACCTGGTCGACACTGGCCTTGAGCCCCGCAATCGCATCCTCAGGGTCACTCTCCACCACCACCAGCCTGGCCCCGGCTGCCTTGATCACCTCGGCCACCGCCGCACTCGGCTGACGATGGTCCAGCACCAGCGCCACGTCCTGCGCCTTCAGGTTCTCCCCCAGCGCCTTGAGTGCGGCCGCATCCCAATTGGCCGGCAGCGGCTGCTCGACCGCATCCAGGTTCAACCCGTTGACCAGATACCCCAGTCGCTCCGACAGGCTCACCACCGTCAGGTTGTCGACTTTGGCCAGCCGCGTCTGGCTGCTGGCCGAAAGCTCCAGCAATTGGCGCTTGAGCCCTGCCAGGTTGCCCTGGATCTTCGCCTTGTCGTCCGGCGCCAGGCGCTCCAGGTCATTGGCTACCACGTCGGCCATGCGCCCGAGGTTGGTCGGGTTGAGCCAGGGGTAAGCGCCATAGGCATCGTCACCGCTCACCGCAATGCCCGGCAGTGCGCCATCCACCGGTCGCGCGGCATCGATCTCGACAATGCGGATATTGCTGCGCCGAGCCATCGGGTACAGCGGGTCGTCACGCCAGATCGATCGCACGCCGACCACCGCATCTGCCTGCTGGGCGGCCTTGTGCAGGCCAGCGCCACCACGCCCGCTGAAATATGACGGTTGACGGCTGGCAGGCAGGTTGGCCGGTGCTGCCCGCTTGAGCTGCACCGCAGTACCGTCGAGCAGGGCGCTGGCCAGGCTGTGGGTGACGGGCAGGGTCGTCAGCACTTGCGTGGCGAAAGACAGTGATGGCAGCCCGGCCAGTGCCAGCGCCAGGGTCAGGTGTTTGAAGTTCATGCCGGGTTTCCTTGCAAGCGGGGAACGAGGGCGCGGGCCAGGGCTGCCAAGGCAAAGCAGATGCCGGCGACCAGGATGATCGCGGCCCCTGAGGGCACAGGCAGGTCAAAAACGATCGGCAGCAGGATGCCGAACAGGGTACTGATGGTGGCAATTAGCACCGACAGGAAGAAAAAGCCCTTGAGCGACTGGCTCACCAGGCGAGCGGCGGCGGCCGGGATGACCAGCAGCGCACCGACCAGGATGGCCCCGATCACCTTCACCGCAGCCACGGTCACCAACGTGACCAGCACCACGAACAGATAGTCCAGGGTCTTCACTGCTACCCCGCGCACAGCCGCCAGCTGCGGGTTGAAACTGGCCAGCATGATGCGGTTGTACAACGGCAGGGCCAAGGCCAGCACCAGCACCGCGACGATGCCCAGCACGACCAGATCCTGGGCGCTAACGGTCAGCACCGAGCCGAACAGTACGTTTTCGAGAATGTGCACGTTGATCTTGCCCGCCAGCATCAACAGCAGGCTGGCGCCCAGCGCCAGCGACACCGAAAGGAACACGCCAATCAGCGTGTCCGGCGACAACCCGGTGCGGTTGCGCAGGAAGTTGAGCAGGATGCCGAACAGCAGGCAGTAGCCGAAGAGGCTGCCGTAAGGGCCGGTATAGGGCTCACCCAGCAGGATACCGATGGCCACGCCGGTCAGCGCCGCATGGCCGACCGCTTCGGAGAAGAAGGCAAAGCGCTTGACCACCACCAAGGTACCCAGGCCGCCCAACACCGGGCCGATCATCAGGCCGGCCAACAGGGCGTTGACCACGAAGCCGTAGGCCAGCGCCTCGGGCAGATAGCCGGCAGTGGCCCAGTCCTGGACCGTTTGGCGAAAGAATTCAAAACTCATCAGGCAAGGCTCTCGCTACGCGGGTGAACGGAGAACAGGCCAAGCAGGCGCTCCGGGGTCAGGGCTTGGGCAGGCGGCGCATCGAACAGCACCTGGCGGTTAAGGCCTGTTACCCGGTCCGCCAGACGCAACACGGCTTCCAGGTCATGCTCGATCCACAGAACGGTAGTGCCGGCCTGGCGCCAGCCCTGCAATAACTGTTCGAACACCTGGATACCGGCTTCATCGAGGGCCGACATCGGCTCGTCCAGCACCAGCAACTGCGGCTCGGGGATCAGGCCTTGGGCCAGCAGCACGCGCTGGCGCTCACCGCCGGACAGTGCACCCATGCGCCGCGTGCGCTTGTCGAGCATGCCAACCTGAACCAAGGCTGCATCAATGGCTGGCTTCACGCGCCGCGACAGGCCGAGGAAGGCCGGGCGGCGCTGGCACATGGCGGCCATGAAGTCGTCCACGGTCATTGGCAGGCCGCGGTCGAACTCCAGTGCTTGCGGCACGTAGCCAATCACTTCGCGCTCACCTGGCCAATGCAGGGTCAGCTGGCCCTGGTGTGGCATCTGTCCGAGCAGGGTCTTGATCAATGAGCTCTTGCCGCCGCCGTTGGGGCCGACGATGGCGTGCACGCTGCCTGCTGCCACGCTGAAACTGACCTGTTCGAGGATGCGTGTGCGGCCCAAGGTCAGGTCGATGCCGGCGAATTCGATGCGCGGCCCGCAGGCTGTCACCAGCTTGGCGGCAGCGGTCATGCGCGGTTCTCCTGAATGGCGCGGACCACCGTGTCCAGGTTGCGCTTCATTTCCACCTCGTACTTGTCCTTGGTGTAATCGCCGTAGGAGATATGCGTCAACGGATACAGGCGCACGCCGGACTCACGCTGGATGGTTTCGACATAGGCCGACGGGAAGTCCATTTCCGAGAAGATCACCCGCACGTCCAGCGCCTTGAGCTGGTCGATGGTCTTTTTCAGCTGTGCCGGGCTGGGCTCGATGCCATGGGCAGGCTCGACGACGGCCGTCACCTCCAGACCGAAGTCGCGCACGAGATAGTCATAGGCAGCATGGATAGTGGCGACCCGGAACGTTGCGCCAGGGGCTTCGGTGACCTTGGCCAGGGCGTCGGCACGCAGGGCGCGCAGGCGCTTGGCGTAGGCACGGGCGTTTTGCGTGTAAAGCCTGGCGTTGTCCGGGTCGAGTTTGCCCAGTTCACGGGCGATGTTGTTCACCTGGGCGATGGTGGTGCTGATCGACAGAAAGGTGTGCGGGTTGACCACCTTGCCGGCACCGCGCGCGGCAATGCCGGTGGCCGCCAGCAACGGCACGTTCTGATTGGCTTCGATAGTGGCGATGTCGGGCTTCTCGCTGGTGGCGATCATGCGGTCTGCGAAGTCGTCATGGCCAACGCCGTTGAGCACCACCACGTCCAGGGTACCGATGCGCTTTATGTCTTCGGCCCGCGGCTCGTAGGCGTGCGGGTTGAAGCCCGCCGGAATCAGGGGAACCACCTCGGCTTTGTCGCCGACAATATTGCTCACGTAGCTGTAGTAGGGGTGCAGGGTGATGCCGATACGCAGTGGCTTGCTGTTATCGGCCAGGGCCAATGCCGGCAAGGCAAAGGCCAGGAGCAGGGCGAAGGCGGAGCGAAACATGGGCGAGTCCTTGGGTTCAGTGACGGTGTTCGCGGGTAACCCCGGCGTCGTAGTGGCTGACCACTTGTTGCCAGCCAGCGGCGATCAGGGCGGCCTGTTCGAGGTCCTCCGGGATCACGGCAGCGCTGTCGCGGCGTAGCCAGACATCGGCTTGGCCTGAACTGTCGGGTGGCAGGATCAGCAGCAGGCTGCCGGCAATTTCCGGGGCCTGGCTGCGGCCCAGGTAGGCGCCGGGCTCCAGCCATGACCATTGGTGGCCGCCACGGCTCTGGCTGCCAGCATCGACCACGAACGGCGGCAGGCCTTCTTCGGCCAGGCTTTGTACGCTGGGGGCGACGGCGTTTTCTTCGCGCAGTAGCTGGATCTCGTCGAAGGCCACCCACAGGTCGGTGTACAGGCCTTGCTCGGCGGCGGTGAGGTCGCGGCGAGCGTCGATCTGGTGGCTGGCGATGGCCTGTTCGTCCTCGCGCTCACCGCGCAGCAGTACCACGCTGGCGGCGAGCACCACGATCAGCAGGCTTGCCAGCAGCACATACAGGGTTTCGTGCCCGGCACCGGCCGGGCGAATGATTTGGGCGCGGCTCATGGCTGGGCGATATCGGCGTAGTCCACTTCCACCACGTGCCCGGGGCCAGCATCGAACAGCACGTAGAATTCGCCGTCCGGGCGCTTGAAGGTCAGCGTCGAGTCGTCGCCAAGCTTGCCGCCGACCAGCACCTCTTCGTCATAACCGATCACATCCAGGGTCACCCCGGGGGCACCGCTGCCGTCCGAAAAACCGCCGGTACACTTGACCTGGCCGCTGGCCAGTTCTTCGCATTCGCACATCGGGTTGTGCGCCAGCGCAGGGCCGGCGGCCAGTACCAGGACGGGCAACGCCAGGGTGCGCATCAGGTGTTTCATTTGTTGTCTCCTTGTTTCTCGAGCCATGTCACGGTGGCTGGCGATGCCTTGGCCAGAGGGATCGACGCCTGGTGCATGCTGCCGTCCCAGCCTTCCAGGGTGATCCAGATCTGCGCGTCGGGTTTGGTGCGCGGCGGGATCGGCAACGAGGTGCCCATGTTGTACGGTGCACCGAAGAAAAGGGTGCCGGCGGCGCGCAGGCTGCGTGGCTTGCCGATGCGCAGGTAGGCTGCCTTGACGTCCTTTATGCAGGCCTTGCACAGCGATGCATTGAACGATTTGAAGTAGCCGGCCGGGCCGTCGGCGCGTGGCGCCTCGTCACGCAGTTCGGCAAGGTCGAGGCTGTAAGGGCCGACCTGAATGTCACTGATCACGTTGGCGCCAAGGCCGGCGTCACCGCGGAACAGCCTGGCGTCGGCGAAGTACTTGGGCATGAAGCCCAGCGGGATCAGGATCAGCAGGATGTTCAGGTGAAAACGCCACTTCAGCCAAAGCTGCTTCAGCGGGCTGGCGGGCAGGGCCTGGGCCTGGCTCATGAGTGGACCTCCACGGTGGTTTCACTGCGTGCCGCACGCGGTGCGCGCTCGCTACGCTTGAGGGCTGCGGCGGTGGCCTGGGCGGTGCGTTTGGTCCAGATCAGCAGGCCGCTGAGCACCATCAGGGTGAGGATCAGGCCGAAGAAGAACCACACCAGCTTGATCGGCAAACCGCCGAAGTCGCCAGTGTGCAGCGGGCGCATGGACTCGGTGACGAACTCCAGGGCCGAACGGTCGCTGATCAGGAACTGGCTGTCGACATTGCGTGTGTACGGATTCACCGAAGCACTCTGGAACATCAACGGGTACCAGCCCGGGCCAGACAGCGTGACGTGGCTGTAGGCAGTGGCGGGGAGCGAGATGGAGGTCACTTCCAGCCCCGGGATCGCCAGGCCGGCAAGGCGCGCCGCTTCATCCAGGTCGATGCGCGAGGCGGGGCTGCCATCTGGCGTTTGCGGCACCTCCTCACGGGCGATCACCGGCACGATGGGGCGGCTGGAAAGGGTGATGTGGTTGTCAGACAGGATCGCCTGGATCAGGAACCAGGTGCCGGTGATGGAAATGACCGCAATGAACCAGATTGACCACACCCCGGACAGACGGTGCAGGTCACCCCAGAAAATTCGCGAACCATGGCCGGTGCGCACGGGTTTGAAAAAGCCTTTCCAGAACTTCTTGTAAACCACCAGGCCGGTGACCAGCGAGGCCAGCATCGGCAGGCCGAGCAGCGATACCAGGTACCAGCCCCAGCTGAAACCATTGGTGAACGGCACCAGCCACCAGCCGTGCAGGGCGCGGGTGAAGGCTTCGAAGTTGAAGTCTGGGGTCTTGCCCTGGATGGCCCCGGTGTAAGGGTTTACATACAGCGTCGGGCTGGTGCCGTCAGGCAGGGTGACATTGGCCTTCACCGCGAAGTGCGAACCATCCGGCTGGCTCAGGCGCTCCACCACCATGTCCGGCTCGGCCTTGTTCAAGGCCTCCAGTACCTGCTGAAAGCTCATGCGCTCGGTGTCCGCGTCTGGCTTGTTGGCGCGCACGGCCGGGTCCGCGAGCCAGACGATTTCCTGACTGACCACGGCGAGCATGCCGGTGAAGCAGACGATCAGGACGAAGAACCAGATCGGCAGGGCGAGCCAGCTGTGGACCAGGAACCACAGCCTGGATTTGGATTTTTTCGGTGATTTGGCCATCAGACGGTCTTCTGTTATTGGTGGTCGAGCGTGTGCCAACCAAAGAGGGCTGTACTGATAAGGACGAATGAGAATTGAAAACCTGCAGGTTTAAATGAAAGCAAATGTTTCAAAGCGCAAAAGCCGGACTGCGCACAGGCATCAGTCCGGCCTTGATGGCTTGTTGCAGAGGAGTCAGGCGCGGGTCAGTGCCGCGGCTGCTTGGGGCTTTTCGTGCAACTGCTCCAGGTCCTGGTACAGCGCCCGGCCAATTTCCGCAGCGCGGGCCGGCAGGACCGAAAGCAGGGTGTCACTCAGACCGTGGCTGTTTTCGCAGAAGCCCTGCAGGTACACCGAGGCTTGCATGTCCGGGCTGGCCAGTACGCGGTAGTTGCGGTCGACGCTGAAGTCCTCCAGGTAATCGGCCAGCGGCGCCAACAATTCACGGTGTGAGCGGCGCTCGTAACCGGTGGCGAGGATAACGGCATCGTAGCGGTGGGTTTGCTGCTGGGCGGTGGCGAGGTCGCGCAGGGTCAGTTCCAGGCCTTCGCGGGTAGCCACCACTGCTTCCACCTGGCGCCGGCACAGCACGTTGTGGCGGGGCTGATGGGCAACCTTCTGCCGGTAGAGGATGCCGTAGATGCGCTCGATCAGGTTGAGGTCGACCACTGAATAGTTGGTGTTGTGGTATTCGCCCAGCAGTTTGCTGCGCTGGTCGGCCGGTTCGTTGTAGACCAGGTCGGTGTAGTCGGGCGAGAAGATCTCGTTGACGAAAGGGCTGTCGTCGGCAGGTTTGAGGGCCGAGCCGCGCAGAATCATGTCGACCTTGACTGACGGGTAACTGTCGTTGAGGTCGATGAACGCCTCGGCGGCGCTCTGGCCTGAGCCGATCACGGCAATGCGCATCGGTTTGCCAGCCGTGCACGGCAGTTTGGTCAGGCTGCTCAGGTACTGCGAGTGGTGGAAGACCCGCGGGTCGTCCTTGAAGGCACCGAAGTTTTCCGGGATTTTCGGCGTGCCACCGCTGCCCACCACCACCGAGCGGGTGCGGCGGCTGTATTCGCGGCCCTGCGTGTCACGCGTGACCACGCGCAGGTGTTCGACCCGGCCTGCATGCACGTGCGGTTCGATGCGCAACACCTCCTGCCCATACACCGCCTGGGAGGCGAAATGCTCGGCGGCCCAGCGCAGGTAGTCGTTGTACTCCAGGCGGCAGGGATAGAAGGTGCCGAGGTTGATGAAGTCGGCCAGGCGCTGCTTCTGGTGCAGGTAGTTGACGAAGCTGTACGGGCTGGTCGGGGTGCGCAGCGACACCAGGTCCTTGAGGAACGAGATCTGCAATTCGCTCTGGGTAGCCAATGTCTCGCCGTGCCAGTGGTAGTCTTTCTGCTTGTCGATGAACAGTGCGTCGAGCGCATGACCCCGGGATTCGGCGAGTTCTTCCAGGGCGATGGCCAAGGCCAGGTTGGAAGGACCGAAGCCCACGCCGATCATGTCTTTGATGGTTTCCTGCTGTGAGGACTGGCTCATGGCTGCGATTTCCTGAATGGTCGAATATGGACGCCCGCCGGGGCTCCGGCTCCTGCGCAAGTACATGAGTTGGAACGAGCCAACCGGGGAGGAATTTAAGCGGGCTAAAGAACAGCGCGAGGCGGCCGATGTGGTGGTTACGGCAAGGACCAAACTTTCAGGCAAGGAATCGACATGAGCGGCATCACGGCAAGCAACCTGATGATCAATGGCGTTTCAGCGCAGACGCTGAGCGCGAATGCAGCAACCGAACGCGAACAGGCGAAACAGGCCGGTGAGGCGGTGGGGCCGTTGAGCATCAGCAGTGACAGCATGAAGGTGTCGGCGGGTAGCCAGGCGCAATCCACCGACACTGAAGAGACTAGCGAGTCGGGGGCTGTGAGCGAGCTGCGTCAACTGATCAAGGACCTGCAGAAGCAACTGGCAGAAGAGCAGAAACAGTTGGCTGCATTGCAGAACAGCAAGTTGGACGAGGCTGCCAAGGCGGCAGCGATAGGTGCCAAGCAGGCAAGCATTGCCACCATCAACGGGCAGATCATGGCAGCCACGGCGCAGTTACTGGAGCTGTTGCAGCAAGAGGGCGGCAGCAGTGCGGGTGGCATGGTCAGCGCTACGGCCTGACTGGACATGCACAGGCCGCTGTAGGCGCGGGTTTACCCGCGAATGGGCCAGGCCTGCTGGCCAATCTCCACCCGCCGTTTACCGTTGCTGCCGCGACCGTATTCGCGGGTAAACCCGCTCCTACACACATGCACAGGCCGTCGTAGGAGCGGGTTTACCCGCGAATGGGCCAGGCCTGCTGGCCAATCTCCACCCGCCGTTCACCGTTGCTGCCGCGACCGTATTCGCGGGTAAACCCGCTCCTACACACAATGCACAGGCCGTTGTAGGAGCGGCTTCACCCGCGAACACGGGCGAAGCCCGTGCTATCCGCCGCGTTGTCTGTTTCGTGAACAAGCCCGCACGCTCCAGGATATGGCGGTTATTCGACCGCCAACCGCCCCTTGTTCTGCCGCTCGGCCTTGTACTGCATGGCCACTGCCGGTGCCGGCTTGGAGGTACCGGTTTCCAGCCATTGTCGCATGCGGCTGGCATCGGCGAAGTGGGTGTACTTGCCGAAGGCATCGAGAATGACCATGGCCACCGGCCGGTTGTCCATGCGGGTCAGCAGTACCAGGCAGTGCCCGGCTTCGTTGGTGAAGCCGGTCTTGGTCAGCTTGATGTCCCAGTTGCTCTTGTTCACCAGGTGGTCGGTGTTACGGAAGCCCAGGGTGTAGTTAGGCTTGCGGAAGGCCACGGTCTTTTCGCGGGTGGTCGACAGCTCGCTCAGCATTGGATACTTGCGCGAGGCCATCAGCAGCTTGGCCAGGTCGCGGGCAGTGGAGACGTTCTGCGTCGACAGGCCGGTCGGCTCGACATAGCGGGTATGGGCCATTCCCAGGCTGCGGGCTTTGGCATTCATTGCCTTGATGAACGCAGGGTAACCGCCGGGGTAGGCGTTGGCCAGGCTGTTGGCCGCACGGTTTTCCGACGACATCAGGGTAATCAGCAGGGTTTCGCGACGGTCCAGCAGGCTGCCCAGGCGCACGCGAGAGTACACGCCTTTCATTTCCGGGTTGTTGGCGATGGTCATGGTGAGCATTTCATCCATGGGCAGCTTGGCATCCAGCACCACCATCGCCGTCATCAGTTTGGTGACCGAAGCGATGGGCACCACGCGGTCGGCGTGGTTTGAATACAGCTCCTTGTTGCTGTTCAGGTCGATCAGCAGGGCGCTGCCTGAAGCCAGATGCAGTTTGGATGGGTCACGTTGAACCTGGGCCGGGGGTTGTGCAGCAGCAGTCGACGGAAGGGTCGCGGTACCTGTGAGCAACAGCAGCAGGCTGAGGATAGACAGGGAAGTTTTCACGTTGAGGCTCACTAAAAGTTTGTATGTCGTTGGCTGTGCAAGGGTTTTCCCCCTAGAAACCGATGCATTCTGGAGTATGGCTGAATTGCTGTCGAATGCCTTATGACTAAAGGGCGCAAGGTGAACGATATTTAATCCTGTACCAATTCTGTACCAATTACGTTCGCTTCCAGCTTCGCCAGTTCGGCCCAGTCGTTGGCGGAATTCAGCCATTTGGCGTAGGTCGAGAGAAGCACCTGCACCGAGTGTCCAAGCTGCCCTGCGATGAATGCCGGATTCGTGGTGACGAGCCAGAAGGCTGGAAGGTGAATGGCGACTCCGTCGAGGATCGTGTCCTGGGAAGTGGTGTAACTCATCATGGTTCTGGCCGCTAAGTTCGCCGTTTAGTTGATCACGGCCGGCCGACAGCTTGGCCTGTGGATTATCGCTGACTGCCTCAAAGGCCTCCAACTGCATGTAACGCCGTTGCAGGCACCACTCGTCGTTCTGCTCCAGCAGCATCGCGCTTACCAGATCGAGCGCCGCCCGCGCGGCGCTCGATCTGGTAAGCGCCAAAAACCGCATGACGTAAAATTCCAGGCCCCACCGAACCCAGCGCCATGATCGTCCGCTTCGGGTCCAGGCTGCGCACCGAACGTTTTCACACAGCCTGGGTCGATAGCCGCAAACCGCACCTGACCGCATTCGACCCTTCGCAGCCGTTCGAGGTGTCCAGGACACCTGTGGCGATTCAAATCAACGGCTAGGGCCGCCCTCCGAAGTCAGCGCTAATCAGGACGGGACAAATATCCGTCGAGTCAACATGGCCTAGTTCGAAGTCGCAATCTTGGTTCTGTCAGGCAGGGCCATGCATAACTACAGTGGGCACCGACAACACCTTCACTGCGAGTAACTACCTATGAAAAGCCGCATCGATTACTTCAAACTGTCCCCCCAGGCGTCCAACAAGTTGGTGGACCTTACCCTGCACCTGAGCAAGAAGCCGCTGCTGGCTGAGCTTGCTCACCTCGTCATGCTTCGGGCTTCCCAGCTTAATGGCTGTGCGTTCTGCGTGGACATGCATGTGAAAGAGGCCAAGATTCATGGCGAGCGCGAGTTGCGTCTTCACCACGTTGCCGTCTGGCGTGAGTCGCAGCTGTTCTCGCCTGTCGAGCGCGCCGCGCTGGAGTGGGCCGAAGCTCTGACCCAGTTGCCACCCCATGGCATTCCTGAAAGCTTGTATGCGAAGGTGCGTGAACACTTTTCCGAACAGGACTTGTCGGATTTGACGTTCCTGATCGTCGCGATCAATGGTTGGAATCGCCTGAACGTGGCCTTTCAGGCGATCCCGGGTTCGTCCGATGAGGCATTCGGTTTGACCAAGGCCAACCTCAACTGAGCATCTTGCTGATCAAAGCGCCAAGCTGCTCGCTTTGGGCAGCCGTGGCGCAGTTTGTAAAGCTCAGCAGCAGCCCCGAATGACGTTGAGACGATAAATACCAGCGCGACAATGCCTGTACCGACATGCCCCTTGCCAACAATTGCTCGGCCAGGGCCGTGTCGCTTGTCTCTTCTGGTAGACGCAGCAGCAAATGCATGCCGCCTGGGGAGCGATCAACCTGAATGCGCTTCGGCAAACTTCGTTCCAGCGCTTCAATGGTCATCACTCGTCGTTCGTTATAGAGCCGGCGCATGCGCTGGATATGGCGGGTGAAATGACCCTCTGCGATGAACTCCGCCACCAGGGCCTGGGTAATCGATGGTGAACCGGCGGAAAATAACGTCCGACCCACGCGTTCAAACGCCGCTACCTGCGCCTGGGGCACCACCAAGTAAGCCAGGCGGATACCGGGAAACAGCACCTTGCTGAATGTGCCGGCATACAGAACCCTCCCATTGCGATCCAGACTGGCGAGCGCCGGAAGCGGACGACTGACATAGCGATACTCGCTGTCGTAGTCGTCCTCGACAATCCAGGCGCCGGTGCGGGCCGCCCAATCCAGGAGCAGCTGCCGTCGAGGCAGCGACAAGGCCATTGACAGCGGGCTCTGATGCCCCGGTGTAACCGTGGCTACCTGCGCAGGCTTGGACGTGGCGATAGCCTGTTCCACATTCATCCCATCACCATCAACCGGGACTGCCTCCAAGTCCATGCCGAACTGGCGAAGTACCTGGCGCGTAATGGGATAACCTGGGTCTTCCACCCAGGCGCGCTCGCATGACTGCAACAACGTCTGAGCGACGAAGGACAGGCTGTTTCGCCAACCACTCGTGATAAATACCTGATGGGCACCGCAATCGATACCTCGGGACATCTGCAAATACGAGGCGATGGCGCTGCGCAATGCCGGCAGACCGTGGGGCGCCGGATAATCCAGATCGCCCAGACGCATGCCGCGTAGATATCGAGCACCGAGACGTGCCCATATCTTTCGCGGAAATGCATCCATTGCTGGCACACCCATCTGGAACGGCAAAAGCTGTAGCGGTCGACGTATGGAGTCAGAATCGTCTGTAACCTCCAGCGTAGGGGGCATTGCGCTGACCGACCTTTCAGGCGTGCGCAACTCGGGATTGACCACCGTGCCTCTCTGCCCGAGCGCCAGTAGGTAGCCCTCACTGGTCAGTAAAGAATAGGCAAGTTCGACGGTGCCGCGCGCAACACCTAATTCCTTTGACATGGCACGCGCGGACGGCAAGCGATCACCGGGAGACAGGGTGCCGGCAGCGATAGCGGTCAGCACTCGGTGGTAGAGCTGACGATACAAAGGAGAGCTGGATAGCTCATCCAGAGGCGCGAAAGGAGGCGAAGAAGAATTCGTCATGGCCTAGTTCATATTCCATTTCTTGGCTCAATCAAGTGGGCTAATCCTAGTTCAAGATAGCGCCATCACCTACTGGCAGAGGCTGGCTTTCATGACACTCACTCCTCACCAATTTGTACCCAGCGTGCTTGATCTGGCTGACGCCAACCTGCGCCCTCTGGATACCTCTCACGACCTGCACGCCGCGTTTCCGGTGATGCAGCAATTGCGCCCCCACCTGGCTAGCGAAGCCGACTTCATCAGTCGTGTCGAGCGTATGCGCACCGAGGGATATCTTCTAGTTGGTGCCTTCGACTCAGGCAGTCTGGTGGCGCTGGCTGGTTACCGCCTCCAGGAGAATCTGGTCTACGGCACATTTCTGTATGTCGACGATCTCATAACCGCTGAAACCCAGCGAGGTCATCAATGGGGAGCGCGGTTATTGAAGGCCTTGGAGCGGTTGGCGCGCGCCAGTGGCTGCGCCCGCCTTGTGCTTGATACCGGTTTGGCCAACGCCCGAGCCCAACGCTTCTACTCCCGTGAAGGCCTGCATAACAGTGCACTGCGCTTTCAAAAACAGTTCGACGCACCATGACTCTCGCCGTTATCAAACTGAGGCAATTACATGACTTCCCAGAAGCAGCCAATTGTTCCGTTGAGAGTTCTTCGCCTGGTCGCCAGCCCCAATGGTGACAGTTCGGAAAGTCTCAAACTGTCCCAACAAATTCTGTTTGCCTTGGCCCTCCATGCTGGCAGACGCGGTATCGAAGTGACGGATTTCGATCTCCACACATTAGCTCCAGTCGATGCCTCATACGCTCAGACTCTGGCCAATCAGCGAGCGGTCCCAGCGGGAGAACAAGAGGGGACGCTGAACCGTTCGAACGCACTCATCGATCAATTGCAGGAGTGCGACGTACTGCTGATTGCCACTCCAATGCACAACTACAGCGTGCCCGCCCCGCTCAAGGCCTGGATTGACCATGTAGTGCGCGTGGGCAAGACGTTCCTGAGCACCAGCGAAGGGAAGGTCGGTACGTTGGTGGATCGACCGGTCTATGTCGCCATTGCTTCCGGTGGCTACATCAATGGGCCGAGTGCCCGACAGCCCGACTTTCTGCGCCCCTACCTGACCGCCGTCCTTGCGACCATCGGCCTCAAACAAGTGCATTACTTCAGCGTTGAAGGTACTGCCAAGGGAAAGGCGTCCCTGGATGCTGCTAGAGAGCGTGGATACGGTGAGGTACAGGCTTTCTTCTCCAGTGTCACTAACGCTTTGCAAGGACAACGCCTATGAGTCGCCTCAATTGGTTTGCAGCATCGCCCGGCGCCGCCAAGGCCCTCGGGGGACTGCATCATTTCGTAACCACTGGCACAGACCTGCCAGCTCCATTGATCCATCTGGTTTTTCTCAGGGTTTCTCAACTCAACGGTTGCGCACATTGTATTGATCTGCATTCACGTGATTTGATCAAAGAAGGCATGTCGGTGGACAAATTGCTGCTGATACCGGTGTGGCATGAGGTGCAGTATCTGTTCTCGGAGCAAGAGCGCTCGGCATTGGCCTGGGCTGAGGAAGTCACGCGGGTAAGTGAAACTCACGTCTCTGATGAAGCATATGCAGCCGCATCAGCGGTATTTGCAGAAAAGGATCTGGTCGACCTGACAACGGCGATTGCCGCAATGAACGCTTTCAACCGTATGGGCGTCAGTTTCCGTGTACGGCCTGCTGCCAAGGCGTGATGGCTATGTTGGGGCCGCGCAGCGGCCTTGAGCAAGATGTCCGCAATGGGTTGATTGCGGCCAGTTGCGGTTTTCCGCTATCGACCCCTTGCAGGCATTCCCCAGGGTTAGCTATCGGCCAGTATCAGGCTTCGATGTGGTCCGCCACGAGGTCATCATCCAGAACACAAGCGCGCCCTGCTTCCTTAAAGTTGCATTACGGCGAGCGCCCTGCGCAGAGGCTCGTCGGATATCTGGATAGGACCGTGAAATGGCACGTCCATATCCAATACCAGGTACACGGAAGCCGCGATAAGCATTGAAGAAACGACGAACATTCCTGTCACCATTGAATTACGTGGCGCTCGGTATCCAAAACTGGCGAAAATGAGCGTCAACCAAGCAACAAGCATCCCAATGAGTGGGCCGGGAATTGCCCCCTCTGACTGCTCGACGATCCTCCAGCGTTGCTCGATAAGCGAATGATATTGCTGACGAATATCCTGAAGCATGGTTTCATGGTAGCGGTCCGGCGGCTTTATGGCAGCCAAAGACTTTCCTATGTCATCCAAGTATTTAGCTGCCTCGCTGTTACGATGTTGCAGCGCCTCGTCCCCCCGGTATGGCGTCTCGATAGCGTGCTCAAGATAGGTGACCAGTCGGTTGCGGGTGTCTTGTGCCGAATCGCCATAGCCCCGCAGTGTCCGATCAAATATGATCATGCTGGTTGCATACCCATGAAAGTTCGCGTCAATGGACTCGAAGGTATTTTTGGCAGAATTGATCATCAATCCAAAGACCAGCGATGTCATAACCACAAAAATGTTAGCTACCAGGCGAATTACTGTATTTGTGTCCCCCGGTGTCAGGATAGTTGTCGCCTCGCCAGATTTACCTGAAACCAGACCCCGGGGGCGGAAAGAGAGCCGTTGTGCCGTACTATTCCTCTGAGCGCAAAGCCGAACTGCTCAAGATGCTGGGTC
>NZ_JBTRAR010000011.1:0-168661 GCF_054611535.1 Pseudomonas sp. VEM90
CTCCTACACGGCGGCCTGTGGTCAATCACCGATGTGTGTCCACCCCGATCGGGCGTAGGAGCGGGTTTACCCGCGAATACGGTAGCGGCGGCAACGGTGAACGGCGGGTGGTAATTGGCCAGCAGGGCCGGCCTCTTCGCGGGTAAACCCGCTCCTACACGGCGGCCTGTGGTCAATCACCGATGTGTGTCCACCCCCGACCGGGCGTAGGAGCGGGTTTACCCGCGAATACGGTAGCGGCGGCAACGGTGAACGGCGGGTGGTAATTGGCCAGCAGGGCCGGCCTCTTCGCGGGTAAACCCGCTCCTACACGGCGGCCTGTGGTCAATCACCGATGTGTGTCCACCCCCGACCGGGCGTAGGAGCGGGTTTACCCGCGAATACGGTAGCGGCGGCAACGGTGAACGGCGGGTGGTAATTGGCCAGCAGGCCCGCCCCGTTCGCGGCTACAGGCTAAACGACAAATCAGGCCGCGCCGTAACGCTTGCGCGCCTCGATGGCCAGCCCGCTCCCAATGCTGCCAAAGATGTTGCCTTCCACATGCCGCGCATTCGGCAGCATCGCCGAAACACTGTTACGCAGCGCTGGAATGCCGCTGGAGCCACCGGTGAAGAACACCGTATCGACCTGGCCTTCGCTTACCCCGGCCTTGGCCAGCAGTTCGGTCACGCTGCCGCGCACGCGCTCCAGCAGGCCTTCGATCGCCTCTTCGAACAGCGTACGGGTCAGTTCCGCTTTCAGGTCGGGCTCGACGCGGCGCAGGTCGATGTGGCGGCTGTCGTGCTCGGTCAGCTCGATCTTGCTGGCTTCCACTTCCATTGCCAGCCAGTGCCCCGCGCGCTGTTCGATCAATATGAACAGGCGATCGATGCCGAAGCTGTCCTCGATGTCATAGCGCATGCTGCCCAGCGCCAGCTGCGACTTCTGCGAGTACAAGGCGTTGATGGTGTGCCAGGTGGCCAGGTTGAGGTGGTAGCTGGTCGGCATCAGCGCACCGCTCTTCATGCGGCTGCCGTAGCCAAACAACGGCATCACGCCCTGAAGGCTCAGTTGCTTGTCGAAGTCGGTACCGCCAATGTGTACACCGCCGGTGGCGAGGATGTCACTTTGGCGCTCGGCGACCAGGTGGCGCTCGGGCGACAGGCGGATCAGGGTGAAGTCCGAGGTACCACCGCCGATGTCGACGATCAGCACCAGCTCTTCGCGGCTGATGCTCGACTCATAGTCGAAGGCCGCGGCAATCGGCTCGTACTGGAACGACACGTCCTTGAAGCCGATCTTGCGTGCCACCTCGGCCAAGGTGTCCTCGGCCTCCTGGTCGGCAGCCGGGTCTTCGTCGACGAAGAACACCGGGCGGCCCAGCACTACCTGGTCGAACTCACGGCCAGCGGCGGCTTCAGCGCGCTTCTTGAGCTCGCCGATGAACATGCCCAGCAGGTCCTTGAACGGCAAGGCGCTGCCCAGCACGCTGGTGTCGTGCTTGATCAGCTTCGAGCCCAGCAGGCTTTTCAGCGAGCGCATCAGGCGGCCTTCGTAGCCTTCCAGGTACTCGTGCAGCGCCAGGCGGCCATACACCGGGCGCCGCTCTTCGATATTGAAGAACACCACCGAGGGCAAGGTGATCTTGCCGTCTTCCAGGGCAATCAGCGACTCGACGCCAGGCCGGTGCCAGCCGACTGTGGAGTTGGAGGTGCCAAAGTCGATGCCCAGGGCGCGGGCCGGGGATACGTCAGACATGGGAAATGGGCTTCCGGAGGCAAAACGGCCGCGCAGTGTATGCCAGTTGGCTACAGAATCAAGACCAGTCGTCTGCCTTGAGGCAAACCCAAGTCGGTCTTGAAAGGCTATGCTTGACCCCTATCTTCAGTTGCAACATGCACATTCACATTGGTGATCCATAAATGGACTTCAAAGACTATTACAAGATACTCGGCGTAGAGCCCACTGCGGATGACAAGGCGATCAAGGCCGCATACCGCAAACTGGCGCGCAAGTATCACCCGGATGTCAGCAAGGAGCGCGACGCCGAGGAAAAATTCAAGGAGGCCAATGAGGCCTATGAGGTGCTGGGCGACGCGCAGAAACGTGCCGAGTTCGACGAAATTCGCAAGTACGGCGGCCAGCATGGCCGGCCGTTCCAGGCACCACCGGGTTGGGAAAGCCGTGGCGGTGGCGGCGGCTTCGAAGGCGGCGACTTCTCCGACTTCTTCAGCTCGATTTTCGGTGGGCGCAGTGCTGGTGGCAACCCCTTCGGTGGCGCCCGGCAGCAACAACGCAGTGCCGGCAGGCGGGGGCAGGACGTGGAGCTTGAACTGGCAGTATTCCTTGAAGAGACCCTGAGCAAGGAGTCCAAGCAGATCAGCTTCCAGGTGCCGCAAACCAATGCCATGGGCCAGCGCACCGGCTTCACCACCAAGACCTTGAACGTGAGGATTCCGGCCGGGGTGACCGACGGCGAACGCATCCGCCTCAAGGGCCAGGGCGCGCCGGGCAGCGGTGGCGGAGCCAACGGTGACCTGTTCCTGACCATCCGCATGGCACCGCACCCGCTGTTCGATGTCGAAGGTCATGACCTGATCATCACTGTGCCGTTGGCACCGTGGGAGGCGGCCCTGGGCGCCAAGGTGGCGGTGCCGACCCTGGATGGCAAGATCAACCTGACCATCCGCCCTGACAGCCAGAGCGGCCAGCGCCTGCGTGTACCGGGCAAGGGCCTGGCGAACAAGCAGGGAGAGCGCGGCAACCTTTATGCGCAGCTCAAAGTGGTCATGCCGCCCGCGTCGGACGAATCTGCCCGCGAACTCTGGACCAAGCTTTCCGAGAAAGCTGCGTTCAACCCGAGGACACAATGGAGTAAGTGATCATGAGCAGCACCCTGATCGTTCAACTGGACATGCGTACCCTGTGTCAGGAAGCCGATGTCACGGCTGAATGCGTGATCGAAATTGTCGAGCACGGCATTGTCGAACCTTCCGGGCGAACGCCGGAGGACTGGCTGTTTGACGATCAGGCGCCGCTGGTGGCCAAACGAGCGGTGAAGCTGCACCAGGAGCTGGAACTGGAGTGGGAAGGGGTGGCGCTGGCGCTGGAGCTGTTGCAGGAAGTGCAGCAGTTGCGCAGTGAGAACAGCATGCTGAAGCAGCGGCTGGGCCGGTTTATCCAGATGTAGGCTCCCTTGCCGACATCTGTGGGGGCGACACAAGGCCGCTCCCACAATGGACCGCATTTCAGGTCGGTTCGGCGCCCGGGTTCAGCACCAACTGCATGAAGGTCAGGTCCAGCCAGCGGCCAAACTTTACCCCCACCTGCGGCATCTGGCCGGTCACCACGAAGCCCAGCCGCTCGTGCAGGCGCACCGACGCTGCATTACCACGCTCGATCGCTGCCACCATCACATGCTTGCCACATCCGCGCGCGCGCTCGACCAGCGCCGCCATCAACTCCGGCCCGAGCCCTTTGCCACGCTGGTCGCTGCGCACGTACACCGAGTGCTCAACGGTCAGGCGAAAGCCCTCGAAAGGCCGCCAGTCGCCAAACGAGGCATACCCCAGCACGCCGGTTTCATCGACCGCCACCAGAATCGGGTAGCCCTGCTGCGCGCGCGCTTCAAACCAGGCCTGGCGGTTGCCGAGGTCTACCGGGGTTTCGTTCCAGATCGCCGTGGTGTTGAGCACCGCGTCGTTGTAGATGTCGAGTATGCCCGGTACATCGGTGGGCAGGGCATCGCGGATTTCGTAGCTCATGACAGCGTCTCGCAAGGTCGTTGCTCGCAGATTAAATGGTTACCAGCCCGCGTACACCTTCGGCTTGCATGTTTTCGCCGCGGCCGCGCTGGATGATTTCGCCGCGGGCCATGACCAGGTACTGGTCAGCCAGCGCTTCGGCAAAGTCGTAGAACTGCTCCACCAGCAAGATCGCCATGTCGCCACGCTCGGCCAGGCGGCGGATGACCGCGCCGATCTCCTTGATCACCGAGGGCTGGATGCCTTCGGTCGGCTCGTCGAGAATCAGCAGGCGCGGGCGGCTGGCCAAGGCGCGGCCGATCGCCAGTTGTTGCTGCTGGCCGCCAGACAGGTCGCCACCGCGGCGCTGCTTCATCTGCTCCAGCACAGGGAACAGTTCGTAGATGAAGGCCGGTACCTCGCGGGCTTCGCGGGCGGGGAAGCGCGACAGGCCCATCAGCAGGTTTTCCTCGACGGTGAGGCGCGGGAAGATCTCGCGGCCCTGGGGCACGTAGGCGATGCCGGCCTGCACCCGTTGCTGCGGTTTGAACGCGGTGATCGGCTTGCCTTCCCATTCGATACTGCCGTCACGGGCGGGCACCAGGCCCATCAGGCAGCGCAGCAAGGTGGTCTTGCCCACGCCGTTGCGGCCCAGCAGGCAGGTCACTTCGCCGACCTTGGCTTCGAAGGACAGGCCACGCAGGATGTGGCTGCCGCCGTAGTACTGGTGCAGTGTGTCGATCTTGAGCATGTGAGAGTTCCTGAAAGGGATGCTGTGCCTGTGCCGGCCTCTTCGCGGGCAAGCCCGTTCCTGTAACGGGAACCGCCCCATGGCATTACGCCCCCTGTAGGAGCGGGTTTACCCGCGAAGAGGCCGGTACAGGCGCCAAAAATTCAAATCCGGTCAGCGGCCCAGATACACCTCGACCACCCGCTCATCTGCCTGCACCTGCTCCAGCGAACCTTCCGCCAACACGCTCCCCTGGTGCAGCACGGTCACATGGTCGGCAATGCTGCCGACAAAGCCCATGTCATGCTCCACCACCATCAGCGAATGCTTGCCGGCCAGGCCCTTGAACAGCTCGGCGGTAAACTCGGTCTCGGCATCGGTCATGCCGGCCACCGGTTCATCCAGCAGCAGCAGTTGCGGCTCCTGCACCAGCAACATGCCGATCTCCAGGAACTGCTTCTGCCCATGGGACAGCAAGCCGGCCTGACGCTGGGCAAGCGGCAGCAGGCGCAAGGTGGTCAGCACTTCCTCGATGCGCTGGCGCTGGTCACCGCTCAGGCGCGCCGCCAGGCTGGCCCACACCGACTTGTCGGTCTTCAGCGCCAGTTCCAGGTTCTCGAACACGGTCAGCGCCTCGAACACCGTGGGCTTCTGGAACTTGCGGCCAATGCCGGCCTGGGCGATCTGGTATTCGCTCATGCGGGTCAGGTCGAGGGTATCGCCGAAGTAAGCCGTGCCGCTGTCGGGGCGGGTCTTGCCGGTGATGACGTCCATCATCGTGGTCTTGCCGGCGCCGTTGGGGCCGATGATACAGCGCAGCTCGCCCACCCCGATGTACAGGTTCAGCGTGTTGAGCGCCTTGAAACCATCGAAGCTGACGCTGATGTCTTCCAGGCTCAGCACCGTACCGTGGCGGGTGTCGAGGCCGGCCTTGCGGCTGTGGCCCAGGCCAATGGCATCGCGTCCGGCGCCGAGGTTGTCGAATACCGGTTCCAGCATGAATTCCGGGTGGACTGGGGGCACGCCTCTCATGGCTGGCTCCTTTTCTTCAACAGGCCGACCACGCCCTTGGGCAGGTACAGGGTGACGAGGATGAATAGTGCGCCGAGGAAGAACAGCCAGAACTCGGGGAAGGCCACGGTGAACCAGCTTTTCATGCCGTTGACCAGGCCTGCACCGAGCAGCGGGCCGATCAGCGTGCCGCGTCCGCCCAAGGCTACCCAGACGGCGGCTTCGATCGAGTTGGTCGGCGACATCTCGCTGGGGTTGATGATGCCCACCTGCGGCACGTACAGCGCACCGGCCAGGCCGCACAGCACGGCGCTCAGTACCCACACCAGCAACTTGAAGCCGCGCGGGTCATAGCCACAGAACATCATGCGGTTTTCAGCGTCACGCACGGCGGTGAGCAGGCGGCCGAACTTGCTGCGGGTCAGGCGCCAGCACAGGTACAGGCTGGTCAGCAGCAGGGCCACAGTCAGCAGGAACAACACTGCGCGGGTACCCTGGGCTGCAATGTCGAAGCCGAGGATGGTGCGGAAGCTGGTGAAGCCGTTGTTGCCACCGAACCCGGTTTCGTTGCGGAAGAACAGCAGCATGCCGGCAAAGGTCAGGGCCTGGGTCATGATCGAGAAGTACACGCCCTTGATCCGCGAGCGGAAGGCGAACCAGCCGAACACCAGCGCCAGCAGCCCGGGTGCCAGGACTACCAGGCACAGGGCCCAGGCGAAATGCTGGGTACCGGCCCAGTACCAGGGCAGCTCGGTCCACGACAGGAAGGTCATGAACCCGGGCAGGCCGTCGCCGGCTGCCTGCCGCATCAGGTACATGCCCATGGCGTAGCCGCCCAGGGCGAAGAACAGACCGTGGCCCAGCGACAGCAGCCCGGCATAGCCCCAGACCAGGTCCAGGGCCAGGGCGACGATGGCGTAACAGAGAATCTTGCCGACCAGGGTCAGGGTGTAGGCCGACACGTGCAGGGCATGGTCTGCCGGCAGCAGTGAGCACAGTGGCAAAGCCACCAGCAGCAGGACGACGACGGCACCGATGGCAAGGGTCAGGCGTGGGCCGGCCTTTTGCGTAGCAGTGACAAGCAGTGGCTGGTTCATCAGTCGATTACCCGTCCCTTGAGGGCGAACAGGCCTTGCGGGCGTTTCTGGATGAACAGAATGATCAACGCAAGGATGAGGATCTTGCCGAGCACGGCACCGATCTGCGGCTCCAGCAGCTTGTTGGCGATGCCCAGGCCGAACGCGGCCCAGAGGCTACCGGCCAGCTGCCCGACGCCGCCGAGCACCACCACCAGGAACGAGTCGATGATGTAGCTCTGGCCCAGGTCCGGGCCGACATTGCCCACCTGGCTCAAGGCCACGCCGCCGAGCCCGGCGATACCCGAGCCCAGGCCAAAGGCGAGCATGTCGACGCGCCCGGTGGACACGCCGCAGCAGGCGGCCATGTTGCGGTTCTGGGTGACTGCGCGCACGTTCAGGCCCAGCCGGGTGCGGTTAAGCAGCAGCCAGGTGAGCAGCACCACGGCCAGGGCGAAGCCGATGATGACCAGACGGTTGTACGGAAGCACCAGGTTGGGCAGCAGCTGGATGCCACCGGACAGCCAGGCCGGGTTGCTCACCTCGACGTTCTGCGCGCCGAACAGCAGGCGGATAGCCTGGATCAGGATCAGGCTGATGCCCCAGGTAGCCAGCAGGGTTTCCAGTGGGCGGCCGTACAGGTGGCGGATCACCGTGCGCTCCAGCGCCATGCCAACCCCGGCACTGACAGCAAACGCCACCGGCAGGGCAATCAGCGGGTAGAACTCGATGGCGCCTGGGGCGAAGCGCTGCAGCAGTACCTGGACCATGTAGGTGCTGTAGGCGCCGAGCATCAACATTTCGCCATGGGCCATGTTGATCACCCCGAGCAGGCCGAAGGTGATCGCAAGGCCCAGCGCTGCCAGCAGCAGGACCGAACCCAGCGACAGGCCGCTGAAGGCCTGGCCGAGCAGTTCGCCGACCAGCAGTTTGCGTTTGACCTGGGCCAGGCTCGTCTCGGCGGCTGTACGCACGCCCGGGTCGCGTTCTGCATCGGGCTGCAGCAGGGCTTCGAGGCGGGTGCGGGCCAGCGGGTCGCCGGTTTCACCCAGCAGGCGCACGGCGGCCAGGCGTACCGCAGGCTCGCTGGCGCCCAGTTGCAGGTTGGCCAGTGCCAGGCCGAGGGCGGCCTGCACGGCGGCGTCCGGCTCGCTGGCGAAGCGCCGGTCAAGGAAGGCCATTTGCGCGGGTTTTGCGGTTTTTTGCAGTTGTTGTGCGGCGGCCAGGCGGGTGTCGCTGTCGTCGCTGAGCAGCTGATGGCTAGCCAGGGCGTTGTTGATCAGGCCGCGCAGGCGGTTGTTCAGGCGTACCTTGCGCGTGTCATCGGTGGCGATGCGGCCTTGGCGCAGGTTTTCCAGTAGCGGCAGGCGCGCGGCATCGGGTTGCGCCGCCCAGCCTTCGAGCAGGCGGACCTGCTCGGCGGGCTTGGCGGTGAGAAAGAATTCGCCCTCGCTGGCGTGGGTTGCCAGGGGGATTAGTAGCAGGAGGGTGAGCAGGAGTCTGAGCATGCGGGCAATCCTGGAAATCGGTGTTGGATTCTTCGCGGGTAAACCCGCTCCTACAGGGATTTCACCGGTCCAGAGGGCAGTGGGGAACCTGTGGGAGCGGGCAAGCCCGCGAATGGGCTGCAAAGCAGCCCCGTGCACTCAGTTACCTTTCACGGCGTAATCTGGCCGCTTGTCATTGCCCGGAATGAACGGGCTCCATGGCTGCGCCCGCAGTGGCTGCTCGGTTTCCCACACCACGCTGAACTGCCCGTCATCCTGAATCTCGCCGATCATCACCGGCTTGTGCAGGTGGTGGTTGGTCTTGTCCATGGTCAGGGTGAAGCCCGACGGTGCCTCGAAGCTCTGCCCGGCAAGCGCTTCACGCACCTTGTCGACGTCGGTGGACTTGGCTTTTTCCACCGCTTGCGCCCACATGTGGATGCCTACGTAGGTGGCTTCCATGGGGTCGTTGGTCACGGCCTTGTCGGCACCCGGCAGGCCCTTGGCCTTGGCGTAGGCCTTCCAGTCGGCGACAAATTTCTGGTTGACCGGGTTATCCACCGATTCGAAGTAGTTCCATGCCGCCAGGTGGCCCACCAGCGGTTTGGTGTCGATGCCGCGCAGTTCCTCCTCGCCCACCGAGAAGGCCACCACCGGCACGTCGGTGGCCTTCAGGCCCTGGTTGGCCAGTTCCTTGTAGAACGGCACGTTGGAGTCACCATTGACTGTGGATATGACCGCGGTCTTGCCGCCGGCGGAGAACTTTTTGATGCTGGCGACAATGGTCTGGTAATCAGCGTGGCCAAACGGCGTGTACACCTCTTCGATGTCCTTGTCGGCCACGCCTTTGCTGTGCAGGAATGCGCGCAGGATCTTGTTGGTGGTGCGCGGGTAGACGTAGTCGGTGCCCAACAGGAAGAAGCGCTTGGCGCTGCCGCCGTCCTCGCTCATCAGGTATTCCACGGCCGGGATGGCCTGCTGGTTCGGGGCGGCGCCCGTGTAGAACACGTTCGGCGACATTTCTTCGCCCTCGTACTGCACCGGGTAGAACAGCAGGCCGTTGAGTTCTTCGAACACCGGCAGGACAGACTTGCGCGACACGGAGGTCCAGCAGCCGAACACCACGGCCACTTTGTCCTGGGTCAGCAGTTGGCGGCTTTTTTCAGCGAACAGCGGCCAGTTGGACGCCGGGTCGACCACCACCGGTTCCAGCATCTTGCCGTTCACGCCACCCTTGGCGTTGATCTGCTCGATGGTCATCAGCGCCATGTCCTTGAGCGATGTCTCGGAAATGGCCATGGTCCCGGAAAGCGAATGCAGGATACCGACCTTGATGGTCTCGGCGGCCTGGATACTCCAGCTCAGGCCCATCGCCGCAATCGATGCGCTGAGGGTAAGGGCCTTGATCAGACTGCGACGCTTCATGTGCTCTCTCCGCTGAGTTTTTTATGGTGTTGGGCAAGCGGGGAGGGTGTAGCAAGGGGTGTGCCTAGTGGCGAAAGGTACGGTTTAGAGGGGCTGTGCGAGGTGTTGGGGCGTTGGTTGGATCCAGGTTGGTGCCTGATGGAATTGTGTGCACAGGATTGGGGCTGCGACGCAGCCCCGAGGCCATCAGCCGTTATGCACAGCCGTGCGGGGATGGCGCCTGCTGCGTACGAGCTGGTAGGTCACCGCCAGCAATACAAACCAGATCGGCGTCACCACCAGCGCTGAACGTGTATCTGCCTCCAGGCTCAGCAACACCAGGATGAACGCAAAGAACGACAGGCACACGTAGCACATGAAGCGCCCGCCCGGCATCTTGTAGTTCGAGGCCTGGTGCAGCGCCGCGCGGTTCTTGCGGTACTTCAGGTATGACAGCAGGATCAGCGTCCACACGAACATGAACAGTACCGCCGACACGGTGGTGACCAGGGTGAATGCCTCGACCACGTTCGGCACCAGGTAGATCAGCACCGCACCAAGCAGCAGGCAGGTGCACGAGAAGTACAGGCCGTTGGCCGGTACCGAACGGCTCGACAGTTGTTCGAAGGACTTGGGCGCATCACCTTCCTGCGACAGGCCGTACAGCATGCGGCTGGTGGAGAACACGCCGCTGTTGGCCGACGAGGCCGCCGAGGTCAGCACCACGAAGTTGATGATACTCGCCGCCGCCGGCAGGCCTGCCAGCACGAACAACTCAACGAACGGGCTTTTGCCTGGCACCACGTCGCGCCACGGGGTTACGGCCATGATCGCGATCAGCGCCAGCACATAGAACACGATGATACGGATCGGAATCGAGTTGATCGCCCGCGGCAGGGTGCGTTCCGGGTTCTTCGCTTCGGCGGCGGTGGTACCCACCAACTCGATGCCGACGAAGGCGAACACGGCGATCTGGAAACCGGCGAAGAAGCCCATCAGGCCATGGGGGAACATGCCGCCGTCATTCCACAGGTTGGCCAGCTGGGCGGTGCGCCCGCTGGGCGAGGTGAAGCCGGTGATGACCATGTACAGGCCGGTGGCGACCAGGCCGAGGATGGCCACGATCTTGACCAGGGCGAACCAGAACTCCAGTTCGCCGAACATTTTTACGGTCACCAGGTTCAGCGACAGCAGCAGCCCTACGCAGGTCAGCGCCGGTATCCACTGCGGCAGGTCGGGGAACCAGAACTGCGTGTAGGCGGCGATCGCGACCACGTCGGCGATGCCGGTGACCACCCAGCAGAACCAGTAGGTCCAGCCGGTAAAGTAGCCGGCCCAAGGGCCGAGCAGGTCGGCAGAGAAGTCGATGAAAGATTTGTAGTTCAGGTTCGACAGCAGCAGTTCGCCCATGGCGCGCATGACGAAGAACAGCATGAAGCCGATAATCATGTAGACGAAGATGATCGATGGCCCGGCCAGGCTGATGGTCTTGCCCGAGCCCATGAACAGGCCGGTACCGATCGCGCCGCCGATGGCGATCAGCTGGATGTGGCGGTTGGTCAGGTTGCGTTGCAGGTGCTGTTCATCGGGTGGAGTTGGTGAGGTTTGCGTCATAGGCGGCATTCCCTTGTAGAGGCCAGTCTGCTTGTCAGAGGTAGCCGGCTAGGCTAACACGCGCGTTCCAGTTCGGGGCGCGACAGATCGACTCTACATTTGCGGCTCAGCATTTCGCCTGTACCGGCCTCTTCGCGGGTAAACCCGCTCCTACAAAGGCAACGCGGTCCCCTGTAGGAGCGGGTTTACCCGCGAAGAGGCCAGCACAGGCAACACAAGGCTCAAGCGCTGGCCAAGACCCGGCGGCGCCTCACCACCAAACTATCCACCCCCCACATCACCACCATCGACACCCCCACCAGCGGGAACATCACCCCCAGCACCAGCATCACTGCCACCGCCGCCTTCCAGCGTGGCAGGTCATGACGCAAAGGCGGTACGCCCAGGCCGCCTTCAGGCCGGCGCTTCCACCACATCACCAGCCCGCTCACCGAACCCAGCAGGATCATCAGGCACACCAGCAGGATGATGATCTGGTTCAGCGCCCCGAACATCTTGCCTTCGTGCAGCATCACGCCCAGCTCGGTGGCGCGGGCAACCGGGCTGTAGTCTTGCCAGCGCACATCGGCCAGAACCTTGCCGGTGTATTGGTCGACATGCAGGGTGGCGTCGTTGCGCGGGTCGTCGGCGAACACGGCAATGGTGAACACCCCGTCGGCAGTGGTGGGCAGGGTAATGCTGTAGCCCGGCTCGACTTGACGCGAAGTGGCAATGTCTTCGACTTGCTGCAAGCTCACCAGGGGCGCCGCGGGCATGTCCGACATCATGTGGTGCCCGGCGTGCTCGGCGTGTGCACCGGACTGCGGCATCGGCGTGTTTTCCATGGCCCAGGGCACGGTCTGGCGGTGCGCGCTGTTCAGCTCACGCGCCTGCTGGTCCGACTTGGGCACGTCGTTCCACATGGCTGCCGGGAAGCGGTTCCACAAATCAGCGTACTGCTTGCCCCACAGGCCGGTCCAGGTCATGCCGCTGAGCAGCATCAACAACAGCAAGGCCGAACCCCAGAAGCCGGTTACCGCGTGCAGGTCACGCCACAGCAGTCGGCCGCGTGCCGACAGCCGCGGCCAAAGCACGCCGGCGCCATTGCGCCCGCGCGGCCACCACAGGTACAGGCCTGATACCACCAGCACGATGCCCCAGCCCGCCGCCAGTTCCACCAGCCGGTCGCCGACCGTGCCGACCATCAGTTCGCCATGCAGGGCGCGGGCGATGGCCTGCAGGTTCTGCTTGCCGTCCTGTTCACCGAGGACCTTGCCGCTGTATGGGTCGACGAACACGTTCAGTTCACGCCCGCTGTTTTGCACCACGAACTGCGCACTACGCTCTGCGTTCAGTGGCGGCAGGTACTGGCTGATGTGGCCCTTGGGGTAGGCCTGGCGCACTTCAGCCAGCATCATGTCTGCGCTCTGGCGGTGGTGACCGGCCTCGACCACCATCAGGTCGCGGTACAGCAGCGGGTCGAGCTGGGGCTTGAACAGGTAGATGATCCCGGTAATTGCCAACAGGATCATGAACGGGGCCACGAACAGCCCCGCATAGAAATGCCAACGCCAGGCCAGGTTATAGAACGAGACGCGTGTTCCTCTCATGGGAACCTCCTTTTTGACCAGCTGAAGGGCGCAACCGAAGCTGCGCCCGTTGTTGTCAGAAGCTGAAGTCGACCTTGGTCCAGAAGGTCCTGCCTGGCTCGTTGACCGGCTGTGGATCTGTAGCCGGGTAGCCAAACCCGGCGTTCCCGGCCAGGTTCAAGTGCTCGGCGTAGGTTTTGTCGAACAGGTTGTCGACCCCTGCGCTGAGCTTGAGGTTGTTGTTCACCTTGTAGGCGCCGTTCAAGGAGAACACGCCGAAGCCGGCGCTCTTGTCGTAGTCCTTGCCGACGACGTTCCCTTGATTTTCGGCAATACGGTTTTGCGCCGCCACCAGCCGCCACAGTGCGCCGACGCTCCACACATCGCGGCTGTAGGTCAGGCCCATGCGGCTTTCCAGGGGAGGCATTTGAGGTAGCGCCTTGCCATCACTGCTGTTCTTGCCCCAAGCGTAGGCAAGCGTGGCGTCGGCCTTCCAGTTTTCAGTCAACTGGTAGGCGGCGCCCAGTTCGCCACCCATGATGCGGGCGTCGATGTTCTGCGCCTGCGAGGTGCTCATGCCCATCATGCCAGTGCGATAGTCGAACAGGATGTAGTCGCGAATCTGCCCGACATAGCCCGAAGCCCAGGCCTCCAGGCGCTCGGTGCGGTACTGGATGCCGAAGTCGAGCTGGGTGGTTTTCTCTGGCTTGATGCCGTCGAAGGCATTGGCCGAGCCGGGTGGTGCCAGCTTGGGTGAGAACAGCTCCCAGTAGTCGGGGAAGCGCTGGGCATGGCCGAGGCCGATGTAGGTGGTGGCCGGGATGGCTGCCAGGTCGTGCTCGTAACGGATGAAGCCGCTTGGCAGGGTATCGGCGCGGGTGTCGCCTTCGGTGGCGCTGGTTTTGCGGAAATCGCGCGCCGAGGCGCGGTCCAGACGGGCGCCGGTAATCAAGCGGTCCTCTCCGCTGACGTACCAGGTCAGTTCGCTGAAGGCGCCGTAGTTGTGGAAGTCGGCGTCCTTGGTCCAGGCCTGGCCCCTGTGTGCGTCCACACCCATACCGCCACGCTGGCGATGTTCGTTGGTTTGCGCGTCGATCCCGCTGATCAACTGCACGTCGGCCCAGCGCCAGGTGGCTTTGATGCGTGCGCCCATGGTGCGGCGGTCGACGTTGCTGACCATCGGCATGCCCATCATGCCGCTACCCGACGGCGTGCGCAGGCTGTAGTTGTCCATCACATGGTCGGCGTAGTTGTAGTAGACCTGCGCCTCGACCTTGTCGAGCACCTCGCCGAGGTTGGACTTTTCAAAGCGCAGGCCAAGGCTTTCGCGCTTGAACTGCGAGCCGTCCATACCGCGCCCGGCGTAGCGGGCTTCGCCGTCACCCTTGCCGGCAGTCAGCTCCAGCAAGGTGTCCTGGTCGGGTGTCCAGCCGAGGGCGACATCGCCGTTCCACTTGTCCCAGCGCGACGGCACGGTGTCGTTGTTGCCGTCGTGGTAGTCATCCGAACGTGACTGGTTGCCGACGAAGCGGGCATAGCCCTGACTGTTGCCGGCCGCGGCATCCAGCACCTTGTCGAAGCGGCCGTTGGAGCCGGCCAGCAGGCTTGCGTTGACGCGGCTGCCGAGGGTGCCGAATTTCTCCGGTTCGCGCTCGAAGAGGATGGTGCCTGCCGAGCCGCCGGGGCCCCAGATAACGCTCTGCGGGCCTTTGATCACGGTCAGGCGGTCGTAGGTTTCTGGCGAAATATAGGACGTGGGCGCGTCCATGCGATTGGGGCAGGCCCCAAGCATCATGCCTCCGTTGGTGAGGATGTTCAGACGCGAGCCGAACATGCCGCGCAGTACCGGGTCGCCGTTGGTACCGCCGGCACGGATTGCCGAGAAGCCGGGGATGGTCTTCAGGTAGTCGGCCCCGTCGCTGGCCGGCACTGGCTGGCGCGGGTCTTTCGGGTTGGTGACCACGGTCAGCGGCGAACTCGGGGCCACGGCGGTGATCACCGTCGGGCTCAGTTCGGGAGCATCGTGCACATGGCCTTCATGGCCAGGGTCGGCGGCCAGGGCCATGGGTGCGAGCAGCGAGCCGCACAGGGCGGCGATGGTCCCGCGCAGGGACAAGGCAAAAACAGGGGTGCAGCCGGACATAGTGATTCCAGTCGATCAGTCATGAGTTAGCGCGAAGCCTCCTGGCTTCGTGCGCAAATGTGGTTTCAGACGTTGATCGAAGAAGGCGGGGCGCGGCTGCGCGCACCAGGGAATACAGCCTGCCGGGCATGGCCCTGGTGCGTTGGCGCAAGCAGGTGGCTGGTGGGGACGATGCTGCCGGCGCTGAGCGGGCTGAGGGCCTGGGGCAGGGCCGGGCAGTTGAACAACAGGCTGCAGTAACCGCACTTTTCCCACATCACATGCAGCTGGCCATCGCCACCGTGGCCGTGATGGGTGTCACCGCCATGCTGATGGGCAGCCGCCATCGGCATGTCCATCGGCATGTTCATGCCCGCGTGGTGGTCCATCGGCATCGACTGGGAAATCAGCGGGCCGATGAAGATCATCCACATGGCGAACAGGCTCAGCCATCCGCCACCGGCGCGCCTGAATTCAGGGCGGGTGGTACGGCTGATGCGGCTGCGCGGCAGACTCATGGCGAGTGCCTGTCAGCAGGTGTCAGTGTGCGTGTTCGTGGGCTTGCGACTGGTCCGCTGGCGCCTGCTTCTGCACGGCCACTTCGACGGTGATATCGCCGGCCTTTTCGAAGTGCAGGGTCAACGGGAAGCGCTTGCCGTCGCTGAGCAGGCTGCGGTCCTTGGGCTGCATCAGCATCACGTGGTACGCGCCGGGGGCAAAGGTCAGGTCCTTGCCGGCAGGCACTACCACGCTGGGCACCTGTTGCATCTTCATGGCGCCGCTGGCGCTCATGGCATGCTCATGCAGTTGCGCGTCATCGCTGATGGGGCTGTCGACGCTGAGCAGGCGGTCATCGGCCTGGCCATTGTTGTGCACCACGAAATATGCGGCGACATTAGGCGCGTTGGGTGGCAGTTGCAGCGACCACGGGTGGGCAATATGCAGGTCACCCACGCGGTATTCGTGGGCATTGGCAAAGGCGCCAGGCAGCAGCAGGGCGGCCATGACGAGGGCGTGCTTGAGCATGGTGAATCTCCGTTTCCGTTCTGGTTCAGGCAGACAGCGTGATGAACTCAGGCTAGCGGAGAGGCACGAGGGTTTAGCCCAGGCCAGAGCTGGCGCGGCGTAGGCTGGTACTTGGCAGGTGGCGGCAGCAGCCCGCCGAGCAGTGTCGGCGGGTTGTGCAACTGTGGCGGGTAGCCGGGCAGGGCCAGCAGCGGCACGGCACCGGAGCAGCACCAGCAGTTCATCATGCCGACGCTGTCGTCGCTTTGTGGGCCGAGGTCGATCTTGGCCAGGGCCTGTACGTCGACGTTGCCCTTGTTGGCCATGCTGGAACAGAAAGCCCCCCACAGCAGCTGCTCGGCCGGGCCCTTGGGCGCAGCAGAGGACAGCGGCATGGCCAGCAGGTTGAACAGCACTGCAAGGCAGGCTATCCAGGCAATGTGCCGACGTGGGGGCATGGAGAGATCCGGTCAGGAATCGTGGTGGCTATTGTACGGCGGAGTATAGGTAAAAATGCCGGGGTGCGGTGAAGTGACGCAGGTGGTCTCGTAATGGGGGCTGCTGTGCAGCCCATCGCGACACAAGGCCGCTCCCACAGAATTGCGGCAGCCTCGAATACTGCGCTGTCCTGTGGGGCCTTGTGTCGCGATAGGTGCGCAAAGCGCCCCCGACACTCTCAAACCTTGTTGCGGCCCATCAACCCGCGCACGGTTTCTTGCAGGTCAGCCGGCAACACCACCACCTTGGCATTGCTGCTGCCCGCCAGGTTCTCCATCGCGCCCACATAGCGTTCGCCCAACAGGTACATGGCCGGTACGGTCTCGTTGCCCACCGCTTCCTTCACCAGCGAAATCGCCCGCGCCGAGGCCTCGGCCAGGCTGATCTGTGCCTCGGCATCCAGCCTGGCCGCCTGCAGGCGCGCTTCTGCTTCGAGGATTGCTGCCTGCTTGGCCCCTTCGGCGCGGGTGACGTCGGCCTTGCGCTCACGTTCGGCTGCGGCCTGACGTTCCATGGCCAGTTGCATGTTTTCCGAAGGTTTGATGTCTTGAATTTCCACTGAGCGCACGGTCACGCCCCAGTCTTCGGTCTGCTCGGACATTGCATCGCGCAGGCGGGCCTTGATCTGCTCGCGGCTGGACAGCGCCTCGTCGAGGTCCATTGCACCGACGATGGCGCGCAGCGAGGTCATGGTCAGGCTGGTGACGGCGAAGGAGAAGTCCTGTACGCCATACGAGGCTTTCTGCGGGTCGACTACCTTGGCGAAACACAGGGCGTTGGCGACGATTACCGCGTTGTCCTTGGTGATGATTTCCTGCTGCTGCACATCGAGGATGATGTCCTTGGTCGGCAGGCGGTAGGCGACCACGTCCATGTAGGGGATGACAATGTTGAGGCCCGGCTTGAGGGTGCTGTTGTAGCGGCCCAGGCGTTCGACGATCCACTCCTCGCCCTGGGGCACGATGCGCACCCCCTTGAACACGGTGATCAGGACGAACAGGGCGATGGCGCCGACGACGATGAGGCTGGTCATGCTGCAAAATTCCTTTTAATGCGGATTCAGGCCCGGATAACGCGGGCGGTGTTCCCCTCGATGGCGGTCAGGCGTACCCGTTCGCCGACGGCGATCTGGCTATCGGCGACGCAGGTCCACTCTTCGTTGCCGAGGATCGGCTTCTGGAAGCGTACGCGGCCCTTCTGAAACTCCGACACGGCAGCGGTCAGCAGGCCCACTTCGCCGATCACGCTGTCGGCGGTCCAGCGCACATCCGGCTGCTTGCGCCGGAACACTTTGAACCACAGCACGGTGGTGGCCGACGACAGCAGCACCCACAGCAGGATTTGCATGTCCAGTTGCAGGCTGGGTGCGGCGAGCGAGATGAGCGAGACCAGCACGGCGCCGATGCCGAACCAGAGTACGAAGAACGTTGGCAGGACCAGTTCAAGCAGGATCAGCGCGATGCCGAAGACCAGCCAGATCCACCATTGCATTTCCATATGGGTGAAACCTTCCGGGGGAGGGGCGTTGAGTTTAAGGCAGCAGGGCAGCAACGGGCCACTTGGTAAGTTGGAAGAAAAGTCTGAAATCTTTGTAGGAGCGCCTTGGGGCGCGAAAGGTCAGCGCCTAGAGAGCGAGCGCTGTTGCCAGATCTGCCAGTGAGTCGAATGTCCGGTCCACCTCCGGCAGCGCCGGACGTTTCAGGACAAGCACCGGCACGCCAAGCTCCCGCGCCACTTCCAGCTTCGGCTCGGTCGCCACACTGCCGCTGTTCTTGCTGATCAGCACATCGATGTGGCGGCGTTGGAACAACGCCCGCTCATCCTCGATATGGAACGGCCCACGTGCGCCAATCACTTCACAGCGCTCGTTGCCAGGGCATGCCTCCAGCGCACGCAGGGTCCAGAACTGCTCCGGCGGAATCTCGTCCAGGTGCTGCAGCGGCTCACGCCCCAGCGTGAACAGCGGCCTGCGGAACGGCTTCAGTGCTTCGATCAACCCTGCCCAATCCTCGACTTCTCGCCAGTCGTCGCCTGCTTGTGCCTGCCAGGCGGGGCGACGCAAGGCCCAGCACGGGATGCCGGCGTTGCGTGCGGCGCTGGCGGCATTGCGGCTGATTTGCGCGGCATAGGGATGGGTGGCGTCGATCAGCAGGGTGATACCCGCTTCGCGCAGGTAGCGGGTCAGGCCCTCGACACCGCCATAGCCCCCGACCCGCACCTGGCATTGCAGGCCCTGCGGCACGCGGCCTATGCCAGCCAGGCTGTAGACATGTCGAGGCCCGAGCCGGCGGGCGATAGCCAGGGCTTCAGTGACCCCGCCCAGCAACAGGATGCGCGCAGTCATTGCACACCCGCCTGGCCGACGATGCCGCCTTGGCGGTCGATGGCGAACACTTCCACTTCCACCTGCGCCGGCACGACGCTACGGGCGAAGGCCAGGGCGTGGGCACACACCGCGTCACCCAGGGCAATGCCGGCCGCATGAGCCAGAGCGAGCGCTTGCTGGCTGGTGTTGGCGCCGCTGATGGCAGCCTGCAACGCCTCGTCAGCGCCAATGTCTGCGGCCCAACCGGCCAGTTGCGGCAAGTCGATGCTGGAGTGACGACTGTGCAGGTCCATGTGCCCGGCGGCCAGTTTGCTGATCTTGCCGAAGCCGCCGCACAGGGTCAGGCGCGGCACCGGTACCTTGCGCAGGTGCTTGAGCACCGCGCCGACGAAATCGCCCATTTCGATCAGGGCGATTTCCGGCAGACCGTAGACGCGGCGCATGGTGTCTTCGCTGGCATTGCCGGTGCACGCGGCGATGTGCGTGTAGCCGTTGGTGTGGGCCACGTCGATGCCTTGGTGGATCGAAGCAATGTAGGCTGCGCAGGAGAACGGCCGGACGATTCCGCTGGTGCCGAGGATCGACAGCCCGCCAAGGATGCCCAGGCGCGGGTTCATGGTTTTCAGGGCCAGTTGCTCGCCATCTTGCACATTGACCGTGACCTCGAAGCCGCCAAGGTAGCCGCACGCGTCGGCCAGGCGTTGCAGGTGTTCACTGATCATGCGCCGAGGCACCGGGTTGATGGCCGGTTCACCCACCGCCAGCACCAGCCCTGGCCGGGTCACCGTGCCCACGCCGCTGCCGGCGACAAAACCAATGCCAGGTTCCGCCAGCAGGCGCACCTGGGTATAGAGCAGGGCGCCGTGGGTCACGTCCGGGTCGTCACCCGCATCCTTGAGCGTGCCGGCTTCGGCGCACTCGCCGATCAGGCGGCAGAACTCCAGGCGCATCTGCACGACCTTGCCTTTGGGCAGGGTGATGTCCACCGCATCGTCACGCTGCCCGGTGAGCAGCAGCTTGGCCGCTGCCAGGCTGGTAGCGGTGGCGCAGCTGCCGGTGGTAAGGCCGCTGCGCAGAGGCGCGGGTTGTTCGCGGGTTTCTTCACGCATCGGCGGGTTTCAATACTTCCAGGAGGGTGATCGGTAGTGCCTGGCGCCAGGTGTCGAACGCACCCAAGGGCTGGGCATGCGCGACATGGATGCGGGTCAGCTCACCACCGTGCTGTTCGCGAAAGTGCGCCAGGGCCAGTTCGCTTTGCAGGGTGACGGCATTGGCCACCAGGCGGCCGCCGGGGCGCAGGCTTGCCCAGCACAGGTCCAGTACACCTTCGCGGGTAACGCCACCTCCGATGAAGATCGCATCCGGTTGCTCCAGGCCTTGCAGCGCCGCTGGCGCCTTGCCGCGAACCAGTTGCAGGCCAGGTACACCCAGTGCATCGCGGTTATGCTCGATCAAACCCTGGCGACCTTCGTCGGCCTCGATGGCCAGGGCCCGGCATGCCGGATGGGCGCGCATCCATTCGATGCCGATCGAGCCACAGCCCGCGCCCACATCCCACAACAGTTCGCCAGGCTGCGGTGCCAGGCGCGCCAGAGTGATGGCGCGGACATCACGCTTGGTCAACTGGCCATCGTGCCGGAATGCGGCGTCTGGCAACCCGGCCAGCCGGTGCAGGCGGGGCGCATCGGGCGTAGCCAGGCATTCGATGGCTACCAGGTTGAGCGCCGCGATACCGGTGTGCGGCCAGTCCTGGGCGGTGCCGGCCAGTGCACGTTCGTTCACGCCCCCCAGGTGCTCGAACACCTGCAGGCGGCTTGGGCCGAAGCCTTGCTCGCGCAACTGCGCGGCAATTGCCGCCGGGCTATCGCCATCGTTGCTCAGCACCAGCAGGCGCATGCCGCTGTGCAAGTGGGCATTGAGCGCTGCCAGGGGGCGGGCCACCAGCGACACCACCTGCAGGTCCTGCAGTGGCCAGCCCAGGCGGGCAGCAGCCAGGGCGCAGGAAGAGGGCATCGACAGCACGCGCATTTCTGCAGCGGGCACCTGGCGTGCCAGGCTGGCGCCGACGCCGTAGAACATGGGGTCGCCGCTGGCCAGCACGCACACCGGCTCGCCACGCAGGCTCAACACCGGGGCCAGCGAGAACGGGCTGGGCCAGGCCAGTTGTTCAGCGGTCACGCAACGTGGCAGCAAGGCCAACTGGCGCGGGCTGCCGAAGACCCGCCCAGCGCCAAGCAGTGCGCGCCGGGCCTGTTTGCCCAGGCCGCTGAAGCCGTCTTCGCCGATGCCTACTACCGTCAGCCAGGGTGTCATGTATTTCAATCCGCCATTTTTGGGGCCGCTTCGCGCCGCTTCGCGGGCAAGCCCGTTCCTACAGATACAGTGCAGCATGTGCGGCCTGCAGTGATCCTGTGGGAGCGGGCGAGCCCGCGAAGAAGGCGACGCGGTCCTGAATTTCTACTTGATCGCCGAGGGTGCTCGACCACCGGCTTTTCATGCCGCCGGACAAAGCAGGCATAATACCGCGCCTTCTACACTCAAGCGCACTTTCACAGATTGCCGGACACCCCATTGACCCAGGCCGAAGCCCCCACTGTCATCCCTCGCCCCTCGGCCTGCCCGGGGTTGTGGCGCATCGTCAGTGCCCGTGATGGCGGCATCTGCCGTATCAAGCTACCAGGCGGCCTGTTGCTGGCCGATCAGGCCGAAGTCGTGGCGACGGCGGCCGAGCGCTTTGCTGGCGGTGTGATCGAGGCTACCAACCGTGGCAACCTGCAGATTCGCGGCATCGGTAACGAGCACCGTGCCCTGGTCGACACCTTGCTCGCTGCTGGCCTGGGCCCACGCGAGGCGGCCGGTGACGATGTGCGCAACCTGATGCTCAGCCCGCTGGTCGGGCATGATCCGCTCATGCTGCTGGACGCCAGGCCGCTGGCCGGGCAGATCCTCCACCTGCTGGAAGGTACTCCGCGCTTTCACCAGCTGTCGGCCAAGTTTGCTGTGCAGCTGGATGCAGGCGAGCGCCTGGCGATGCTCGAGCACCCTCATGACCTGTGGCTGTCGCCCCTGCACCTGGACCAGCAGACCTGGCTGGTGTTTGGCCTGGCAGGTTGCCCGGCAGAGGGCCAGGCGCTCGGTGCGGTGCCGCTGGCGCAGGGCCTGATGCTGGTGCGCGCCGTGCTGGATCGCTTCCTCGATCTGGCATCCCCGACGCAGACGCGCATGCGCCAGCTGCTTGAGGTGTACCCGACAGCCGATTTTGTCGCTGGGCTCGGTCTGGACATCCGCCGCGATGCCGCCGTGCTCACATGGCGGCGTAAACAGCACCGCGCCTCGTGGTTGGGCAGGCTGCCCCAGGCGCAGGGTATTGCCCTTGGCGTCGCCCCGCCGCAAGGCCGCCTGACCCCCGCGATGCTGCGCGGTGCCGCACGTATTGCCCGTGAACTGGGCGATGCCAGCATGCGCCTTAGCCCTTGGCAAAGCCTGGTGCTGACCAACCTGCAAGAACAACACCTCGATCAGGCCCTGGCCGAACTGTCTGCGCTGGGGTTGCTGTGCCACGACCATGAACCCCTGGCGCGTATCAGCGCCTGCACCGGTGCCAGCGGCTGCGCCAAGGCCCTTGCCGAGACCAAGGCCGACGCGGTTGTCCTGGCCGCGCTGCTGGGCCCTGGCGTGCCGGCCAGCGTGCACCTGTCTGGCTGCCCCCGTTCCTGTGCTGTGGCCCATGTTGCCCCGGCCACCTTGCTGGCCCGTTCCCCGGGCCGTTACGACCTGTACCTGCGTGATGCGCGCCAGCCGGGTTTCGGTGCCCTGCGCGCCACCGACCTTACCTTGAATGAAGCAGGCGCCATGCTCGACCTGCCGACGGAGCACCTTGATGATTGACTACATCCGCGATGGTCAGGAGATCTATCGCAACTCCTTCCGGATCATCCGCGAGGAAGCCCGACTCGAGCGGATCCCCGCAGACCTTGAAAAGCTCGCCGTGCGCGTGATCCACGCCTGTGGCATGGTCGACGCCATCGATGGCCTGCAGTTCTCCGAAGGTGCCGGCCGGGCCGGGCGCGAGGCGCTGCTCAACGGCGCGCCGATCCTGTGCGATGCGCACATGGTGGCCGAAGGCATCACCCGGGCCCGCCTGCCAGCCGACAACAAAGTCATCTGCACCCTGCGTGACCCGAGCGTGCCGGGCCTGGCCAAAGATGCCGGCAACACCCGCTCCGCCGTAGCCCTGGAACTGTGGCGCCCGCACCTGGAAGGCAGTGTGGTGGTCATCGGCAATGCCCCTACCGCGCTGTTCTACCTGTTGGAAATGCTTGATGCCGGCGCGCCCAAACCGGCGCTGATCCTCGGTTTCCCGGTCGGTTTCGTCGGCGCTGCCGAGTCCAAGGCCATGCTCGCCGCCGACAGCCGTGGCGTGCCGTTCGTGATCATGCAAGGCCGCCTGGGCGGCAGCGCGATGGCCGCTGCGGCGGTCAACGCCCTGGCTACGGAGGTGGAATGATGGCCCCGCGTGGACGGCTGCTTGGCCTGGGCGTGGGCCCTGGCGATCCTGAACTGATTACCCTCAAAGCCCTGCGCCTGTTGCGTGAGGCGCCGGTGGTCGGCTACTTCGTGGCCAAGGGCAAGCGTGGCAATGCCTTCGGCATTATCGAGGCGCATCTGCAGCCCGAGCAGACCCTGCTGCCGCTGGTCTACCCGGTCACCACCGAAGTACTGCCGGCGCCGCTGTCCTATGAGCAAGTGATCAGCGACTTTTACGACGAAGCCAGCGTACAGGTGGCCGAGCATCTGGATGCCGGCCGCGACGTGGCGGTGATTTGCGAAGGCGACCCGTTCTTCTATGGCTCCTACATGTACTTGCATGACCGCCTGGCGCAGCGCTACGAGGCCGAAGTGGTTCCCGGTGTCTGCTCGATGCTCGGTGGTGCTTCGGTGCTGGGGGCACCGCTGGTGTACCGCAACCAGAGCCTGTCGGTGTTGTCTGGCGTGTTGCCCGCCGAAGAGCTCAAGCGCCGTCTGGCCGACGCCGATGCAGCGGTGATCATGAAACTTGGACGCAACTTCCCCAAGGTGCGCGAAGTGCTGGCCGAACTGGGCCTGGATCGGCGTGCGCTGTATGTGGAGCGGGCGACCATGGCCAACCAGAAGATCGTGCCGCTGGACCAGGTCGACCCGCAGTCGTCGCCCTACTTCTCGCTGATTATCGTGCCGGGGGAAAAATGGCAGGGCTGAACATGCACAAGGCACCGGCCATCGTCATTCTCGGCCCGGGCAGCCTTGCGACAGCGCAGCGTATCCAGGCTTGTTATCCACAGGCCACGATCCATGGCCTTGAGGGGCGTGTCGAGGGTGCGGACCAGTCGTACGCGTCCTTCGGCGATACCCTGCGCGGGTTGTACCAGCAAGACACGCCGATCATCGCGTTGTGCGCCGCGGGTATCGTCATCCGCAGCCTGGCCAGCCTGCTCAGCGAGAAGGGCAGCGAGCCGCCAGTACTGGCCGTGGCCGAGGATGGTAGCGCGGTAGTGCCGTTGCTCGGAGGCCTCGGCGGAGTGAATGTGATGGCGCGTGAAATCGCTGACGCGCTGGGCGTTTCCGCGGCCATTACCACCAGTGGCGAGCTGCGCTTCGGTACTTGCCTGCTGAACCCGCCGCAGGGCTATGCATTGGCCGACATCGAGCAAGGCAAACGCTTTGTATCCGACCTGCTGGCGGGTGAGACTCTGCGTATCGAAGGTAACGCTCCGTGGCTGCAGTTGGCGCAGTTGCCTGCAAGCGAAGCGGCGCAGCGCACCATCCATGTGGGGCATCAGGCGCGCCCGGCCAACCGCGACGAGCTGCTGATCTACCCGCGCCTGGTGGTGGTGGGCGTTGCCGGTGGCAATCTGCACAGCATTCGCGCAGCACTGCAGCAGGCCGGTATCGCCGAGCCCTCGGTAGCCTGCGTGCTGGCAGACGAGCGAACCATGGCCGACAGCGCGTTGCACGAAGCTGCGCAGGCTCTGGGCGTCCCTTTGCGCTTCGCCACCCGCCTAGGCGATGTGGCCAGCATGGTCGCTGCGGCGGTGCCCGATGCCGAGTTGATAGCGATTGAAGAAGTCGTAGTCGCGGTGGCGCCTGCCCCGGTCGACGTAGCGCAGGTCGGCCGCCGTCGCGGTCGCCTGGCGGTCATCGGCCTTGGCCCAGGTGCGGCGGAACTGATGGTGCCGGCAGTCAAGGCCGAACTTGCGCAGGCCGAAGATGTGCTCGGTTACGAAACTTACGTGCGCATGGCTGGCCCGTTCCGCAGCGACCAGGTGCTGCACTGCACCGACAACCGCGAAGAGATGCAGCGCGCCCGACATGCTTTCGAACTGGCAGCCCAAGGCCGTTCGGTGGTGGTGGTGTCGTCGGGTGACCCGGGCGTTTTCGCCATGGCTGCTGCGGTGCTCGAAGCGCTGCACGAATCCAGTGACCCCGCCTGGCATCGCGTCGACCTGCAGATCCTGCCGGGGGTTTCAGCCTCGCTGGCAACCGCCGCCCAGGCGGGGGCACCGCTGGGGCATGACTTCTGCGTCATGTCGCTGTCGGACAACCTCAAGCCCTGGTCGATCATTGAAAAACGCCTGGACCTGGCTGCCCAGGCCGACCTGGTGCTGGCCTTCTACAACCCGATCTCCAAGGCCAGGCCGCACCAGCTCGGTGTGGCCCTGGAGGTTGTGCGCCGACACCGTGACGGGAACACGCCTGTAGTCCTTGGCCGTGACATCGGTAGGCCGGGGCAGACGCTGAAGGTCGTCACCCTGGCCGAGCTGCTGCCAGAAATGGTCGACATGCGCACGATGGTACTGGTTGGATCTTCCACTACCTGCACGTTCGACCGCGCAGCTGGCGGGCTCTGGGTGTATACCCCGCGCTGGTATGGCGCAAAGCCGTAAGCGGCGGAAGCCCGGGCAGGTGAGGAACTGCTTCGTGGCAGATTGATGCAAAGGGCACAGGTAGGTTTGCGGCTGGAGCCATTTGGCTTCAACCGTACCCTTCCTGGAGACCTTCCCATGACGACCGATAAAGAGAAGCTGCAGCTTCAGGTTCTGCCGGACAAGAATCTGTTCGTGTTCCCCGACCAAATGGGTGAGCAAAACCGCGATGCTGCAAAAGCTTGTCATGCCCTGGCAACGCAAGGTGCCAACAGGCAGCATGATCCTGTCCGTGAGACGCAGCTCTGGTTCAAGCACTACATCTACCTGATGTCCAAGATGGGCTGGGCGTCAACCAATGTCGACGTACAGCAGCTCACTGAACGCAATATGCACCTTGAGATCAGCAACCTGCTGGGCAAGGGCTTGCAGGCGGCATATGGCGTTTTCACTGGCGATGTGGCAACCGCCCTGGACAATCTCGGCAAAACAGTTGTTTCAGCCTTGGCCGCCAGCACCAAAAACGTCGAGTTGCTCGACCGCAAGTCGGTGGAAGATGACCGAACCGAGCTGAGCCTGGTCAAGTGCGAGCAAACCGGCGAAGGGCAGGTGGCGATGCTTGTCAGTGCAATCCAGACCGACGCCAAGCCTGACAAGGCTGCCAACTATCTTCTGGCCAAGTGGGAAAGCAGCGGCACCTCCAATTTTGCCTGTGGTGCAGTGTTGAATTTCGATAGCCGCCGATACGACAAAATTCGCGCCATTGTAGAAACCAAACTTGACGACAATGCCCTGCAGGTTCTGCTGGCACTGGAACTCTGACTATGAAGTTGGCCTGTCGACACGGCGTCGACGGGCCTGGAGGGCATACTGATGCACGCCAATTACACTTTGTGGTTGAACGGCAATAGCCTGGTATTGATCGACAACTCCGTCAGTGCTTCACGAGCAGAAGCGTTGTTGGATGTTCAGCTGGCAGCCTACCTGACTGCTAACAAGGGTCACGCCATTCAGGACGCTGTGTGGCACAAGGAATATCTGCGAATTCAGGGTAACTTCGGCTGCACTGTCGCGACCTTGCATTCCGGCGCCGCGCCTGCTGTATCCGCAGTGGCCTGTGAACCGTGGAAGATGCTGCGGATCAATCTCTTGGCAGCTCTGCCAAGCGCCCTTCAGGGGCCGGTAGCCAAATGCCTCGACGCTTACGCCGCCCAGCCAGACGGCGCTATTGAACAGTTGTTATGGGTGGAGTGTGTTCGGCCCCCGGACGATAAAGGCGTGAGCCATGTACGTATGGAGTTGCGCCTGATACTGGCTGATTCCGGCGTTATCAGTACCGCGTTGGGCTTTAGCACAGCAGAGCATGTGGCGATGGATTGGCTGTGGCAGCCGCTGGAACTTGCAAGCGCCCATCCCGCTCAGCAGTTCGACGCCAATTATTTCACCCATGGAAAAGTGATCAGTTCGATAAGTGCAGGCTTGCATGATTCCATCAAGGTCAAGCAATTGCAGTATCGCAGCCAGGTCAAACTTGCGACAACATCAGGAGTCGACAATGAGTGAGTTCAATCAAGATGCCGCCAGTGGCAAACTCGTCCACAGCAGCCTGCTGTCATTCTTGCCAGGTGTTAGCCGCGAAGCCCGTGACGACATCCTGTTGGCCAATGCGTTTGCCCAGCAAGTAGCCTGGGGGGACTTTAACGAAGGCCTGGAGCCGGACTGGTTCAGGAACTACTGGCGTAACCTTGCGTTTCTGGGCTTTGATGGCAAGCTCGCGCCCACGGCGACTCGACCGGGGCCGGACAGGACCAGCCTTGCCGAGCAGGCGCTTGCCCAGGTTCGTCAGAAAGGCTCCGCCGGTCATCATCAATCTGCCCAGTCGTCGCTTCAGGCACTGCGCAATGACAGCCAGGCATTGACCGCGTTTGAATCCAGGGCAGTCTCCAAAGCGGTCGGACGCTTTCAGTTGCTGCCTTGCTCCCAGCAGTCGAGCGGCTTCATCGACATGGTGTTGGTTCACATGGAAATGTCGATGAAAAAGACTTCCAAGGGCTTCTTGTTCATGCAGTTGAACAGTGAAGTCAAAATCCTGGACATGCGTGTCGAAGTGATCCACTTCAACTTGCAGGGGTTTCGCGAAGACTACCGCAAGCGGGCCCAGGCCAGCGTTGACAAGCAAAATGGCAAGGCTATCCTTGAGCTGCAGTTGTAGGCCTCCGGCCTACCGGTCCGGACAGCTTTGGTTCTGTACCCTAGGGCAGCAGGTAGCCGCGAATCCCGGTAAAGATGATCTGTGCTGCCAGGGCGCAGACGAAGAGCCCCATCAGGCGGCTGACAATTTGCAAACCCTGGTCACCGAGCAGGCGCTCGATACCGTGCGATAGATACAGCACCAGGCCTACGGTAAAGCTGGCCAGGGCAATGCTGACGATGGCCAGCAGTTTTTCATCCCAGTGCGGCTGGCTCACCCCCATTACCAACAGGGCACCGATGGTGCCTGGGCCAACCGTCAGCGGAATGGTCAGCGGTACGATGGTCACATCCTGCTGTACGTTGTCGGCCTGTACCGCCGGCTTGCCCTGGGCCATGCCCAGGGCCGAAATGAACAGCACGCTGCCGGCACCGATGCGGAAGGCATCGGCGGTGATGCCGAAAATACCGAAGATCGCCCGCCCGAACAGGTACAGCATCACGCTGGCGACCAAGGCTGCGAACGCGACCTTCCAGGCCAGTTGCTTGCGCTCCTTGCTGGAGTGGCCACGGGTCAGGCTGATGAAACACGACAGCACGAAGAACGGGCTGTAGAGCACGAGCATTTTCAGGTAGACGCTGAACAACTCATGGAGCATGAGCACTGTTCCTTGGGGGTTATGCCGGGGCGGCCTTGTTTCGCGAGGCCGCTCCTGCAAGAGCATTGGGTATCGGTCAGGACGTATGTGCCGGGTCCACCTTGACTTCCCGGTGATTGGCCCAGTATTGAATCAGCTCGCGTAACTGCGACAACTCCACCGGCTTGGCCATGTGTCCGTCCATGCCCGCCAGCCGCGCGCGTTCCTTGTGTTCGGCCAGTATGTGCGCAGTCAGTGCCACCACCGGCGTGCGCTGGCGCTGGTTTTCAGCCTCCCAGGCCCGTAACTGCTGGGTGGCCGAAAAACCGTCCAATATCGGCATCTCGCAGTCCATCAACACCAAGTCATAATGCTGCGTTTTCATTGCCTGCAAGGCCTCTTCGCCATTGCAGGCGGTATCGGGCTTGAGGTTGAGCTTGCCGAGCATACTGCGGATTACCTTGGTCGAGATGCTGTTGTCTTCGGCGACCAGCACGCGGAAGTCGCCTGGCAGGTCCAGCGCCTGCGGGACGCCAGGCAGGCTGGCAGGCATCGCTTGTTCGCGGCCGCGCTGGGCCAGTTCCTCGGCCAGGGTGGTCTTCAACGTATACCCGGCCACCGGCTTGGCCAGTATTCGCTTGACCCCGGCGTTGCGCGCGATGACTTTGCTCGGCGCATTGCTGATGCCGGTGAGCATCACCACCAGGATGTCGTGGTTCAGGCTCGGGTCTTCCTTGATCTTGGCGGCCAGTTGCATGCCGGTCATGCCGGGCATGTTCTGGTCCAGCAGCACCGCGTCAAAGTAGTCGCGCAGGTGCGCCTTGGTGCGCAAAAGGGCCAGGGCCTCCTTGCCCGACGGTACCGCGCTGACATTCATGCCCCAGGCGCTGCACTGCTGTACAAGCACCTTGCGGCACGTGTCGTTGTCGTCCACCACCAGCACGCGGGCATCGCGCAGCGGGCTGTCGAGGTCCGCCGGTGGCTGTTCCAGGCGCGAAGGGTCCAGCGGTAAGGTCAGCCACAGGGTATTGCCCATGCCGGTGCTGCTCTTGATGCCGAACTCGCCCTGCATCAGACCGATCAACTGTTTGGCGATGACCAACCCCAGATGGCCACCCAGCTTGTTGCTGGAAAGGAAGTGGTGGCTGTGCAACTCGGCCTGCAGCAAGGCTTCACGGTCGGCAGCGGGCAACGGCTCGCCGCTGTCCTGCACGGCGATACGCAGGCGTGGCACCTCGCCGCGTTGATCCAGCGCTACCACCAGCAGGATCTCGCCTTGGTCGGTGTTTTTCAGGGCGTTTTCCAGCAGGCTCGACAAGGCCTGGCGCAGGCGCGTCGGGTCTCCGCTGATGACCCGCGGTACTTGTGGCTGGGTGAAGCTGATCAACTCGATGTTCTGTTGCTCGGCCTTGGCGCGGAAGATGTTCAGGCAATCCTCGATCAGCGCGTTAAGGTCGAACTGCACATCATCCAGCTCGATCTGCCGGGATTCCAGCTTGGAAATGTCCAGAATTTCGTTGATCAGCGTCAGCAGCTCGTTGCCGGCGCTGTGGATGGTCTGCACATAATCACGCTGCTTCACCGACAGCGGTGTGCCCAGCAGCAATTCAGTCATGCCTAGCACGCCGTTCATTGGGGTGCGGATTTCGTGGCTGATCTTGGCCAGGAACTCGGCTTTGGCGTTGATTTCCGCATCGCTGGCGGCCAGCGCACGGCTGGCGCTGAAACGCTCCTCGCTTATACGCCGCAGCCGTTCACTGACTGCCAGGTTGAGCAGCAGGCCACTGACCACGGTCAGGCCCAGCAGGATACACAGCAGCCAGGGTGTCGAGGTGCGTGTCAGCCCCAGCAGGGCGGGCAGCAGTACCAGGCCTCCGAGGTTGAACACCACCATGGCCAGGCTGAACAGGCGTCCGGGTGCATAGCCCTTGTACCAGTGGTAGCTGCTGACCAGCAGCATGCTCACGCTGCCCAGCGCCATCAGGGCGTAGGTCATCAGGTTCAGAGGCAGGGTATCGACGAACAGCAGCACCAGGCCACTGAGCCCGACGATCAGCATCTCACCCTGCAGCAAGCGGTTAAGCCGTGGCGAATTGCATGGCGAAAAGAAATGTTGAGTGAAATACAACCCGGACAAGCCGGCCAGAACCAGCGTCAGGTAGGCGGCAGGTGTTTGTGCACTGTGCCACACATGCCACCAGGGGCCGCTGAGGTTCAGCAGGATCAGGCCGCTGAGCAGCATCAGGGCGTGGTACAGCGCCAGGATCAGGGTGGTGCTGGAGCGGGTGTAGAGGAAGCGGATCAGGTTGTGCATGATCAGCATGATCAGGCCGCCGAACAGCATGCCGAACAGCAGCGGCTGGCGTTGGTCCGAGGCGGCCTCTGCCGCAGGCTCAAGGCTGATGGCCGGCCGCAGCTGGTGCTCTGAGACCAGGCGCAGGTAGATGTCCAGCGGTTGCCTGCTGTTGGGCAGGGGCAATACATGGTCGCTACCGCGCAGGGTCGGGCTGGCATTGCCGGCCTGGCGCCCGTGGTGCAGCTGACGCAGAAGTTGCTCGCCTTCAAGGGCGTAGAGGTCCAGGCCAGAAAGGTCCGGGGCAAATACCCGCAGCAGTTGCTCCTGGTCACCTGGAGCCAGACGATAGTGCAACCACAAGGCCTGCCCAGCCGGGGCAGCATCAAGGTCGGCGAGAGGCAGTGGGCTGAACTGGTTGCGATAGCGCTCGGAGCGCACATCGCTCAGTTGCAGGTTGGCCTGTTCGTCGAGCAGAACGGTCCAGCCACCGTCATGTTCGGCCGCAGCCGGAAACATGCAGAGCAGGGTCAGCAAGCTGACGATCAGAACTGAGGCAATCCGAAGCCGACGCACTACGAAATCCCTTCTTGGCCGATGTGCCGGGTACTCACTATGCGCGGCGCGCCAAGTCGAAGGCAAGGCCCATGCCGGGCCCTGTCGACGAGCCGGATGCCGCAAGCTGAATCAGCTACGGCAAACCGGTAATACTTACTGCTGGTGCTCACCGCGCTCGCGGGCGATGGCCCGATAGCCGATGTCGGAACGGTAGAAGCTGCCGTTCCAGCTGACTTCCTTGGCCAGGCGATAAGCCTGCTGCTGCGCGTCGGCAACGGTGCTGCCCATGGCGGTGGCACACAGTACGCGCCCGCCGTTGGTGGTTACCTTGCCATCCTTGAGCGCAGTACCGGCATGGAACACCTTGCCTTCGATCTTGGCGGCAGCGTCCAGGCCGTTGATCACGTCGCCCTTGGCGTAATCGCCCGGGTAACCGCCAGCTGCCAGGACCACGCCCAGGCTCGGGCGCGGGTCCCACTGTGCTTCGACCTTGTCCAGGGCCTTGGCGAATGCAGCTTCCACCAGCAGTACCAGGCTCGACTCCAGGCGCAGCATGACCGGCTGGGTTTCCGGGTCGCCGAAGCGGCAGTTGAACTCGATGACCTTGGGGTTGCCCGCCTTGTCGATCATCAGGCCGGCGTAGAGGAAGCCGGTGTAGACGTTACCTTCCTCGGCCATGCCGCGCACGGTTGGCCAGATCACCTGGTCCATCACGCGCTGGTGCACGTCGGCGGTGACGACCGGGGCAGGGGAGTAGGCGCCCATGCCGCCCGTGTTCGGGCCGGTGTCCTGGTCGCCGACGCGCTTGTGGTCCTGGCTGGTGGCCATGGGCAGCACATTATGGCCGTCGACCATGACGATGAAGCTGGCTTCCTCGCCGTCGAGGAACTCTTCGATCACGACGCGCGAACCGGCTTCACCGAAGGCGTTGCCAGCCAGCATGTCACGCACGGCTGCTTCGGCTTCTTCCAGCGTCATGGCGACGATCACGCCTTTGCCTGCCGCCAGGCCGTCCGCCTTGATCACGATTGGCGCGCCTTTTTCCTGCAGGTAGGCCAGCGCTGGCTCGATCTCGGTGAAATTCTGGTAGTCGGCGGTCGGGATCTTGTGACGCGCCAGGAAGTCCTTGGTGAAGGCCTTGGAGCCTTCCAGCTGGGCCGCGCCCTTGGTTGGGCCGAAGCAGTCGAGGCCGCGGCTGCGGAACAGGTCGACCACGCCGATAACCAGCGGTGCTTCCGGGCCTACGATGGTCAGGTCGACGTTTTTCTCGGCGAAATCGGCCAATTGTTCCAGGGCGCACACGTCGATGGCGACGTTCTCGCACTTGGCTTCAATGGCGGTACCGGCGTTGCCCGGTGCAACGAAGACTTTCTCGACGCGTGGGTCCTGGGCGACTTTCCAGGCCAGGGCGTGCTCACGGCCGCCGCTGCCGATGATCAAAACTTTCATGTCAAAACCTCGATTCAAGTGATCCCGTGGCTTGCGCCGAACACTGTGGGAGCGGGCTTGCCCGCGAATGCGGCGGTGAACCCACCATCGTATTCGCGGGCAAGCCCGCTCCCACAGGATCTCGACTCGCCTCGGGATCCGCGTAATTAGTGGCGGAAGTGGCGCATGCCAGTGAACACCATCGCGATGCCGGCCTCGTCGGCAGCAGCGATGACTTCAGCATCACGCATCGAACCACCCGGCTGGATCACGGCGCTGATACCCACTTTAGCCGCATTGTCGATGCCGTCACGGAATGGGAAGAATGCATCCGACGCCATGACCGCGCCCTGCACCTGCAGGCCAGCGTGCTCGGCCTTGATTGCAGCGATGCGGGCGGAGTTGACGCGGCTCATCTGGCCGGCGCCGACGCCGATGGTCTGGCGCTGCTTGGCGTAGACAATGGCGTTGGACTTGACGAACTTGGCCACTTTCCAGGCGAATACCAGGTCGTGGATCTCTTGCTCGGTCGGGGCACGCTTGGTGACGATCTTCAGGTCATCGGCGGTGATCATGCCGATATCGCGGCTTTGCACCAGCAGGCCACCGTTGACGCGCTTGAAGTCCCAACCGGCAGCGCGCTCGGCTGGCCACTCGCCGCACTCCAGCAGGCGCACGTTCTGTTTGGCAGCCACCACGTCGCGGGCGGCCTGGGAGATTTTCGGGGCGATGATCACTTCGACGAACTGGCGGTCGACAATGGCCTTGGCGGTTTCGCCGTCCAGTTCACGGTTGAATGCGATGATGCCGCCGAACGCCGATTCGGTGTCGGTAGCGTAGGCCAGGTCGTAGGCCTTGCGAATGCCGCCCTCGTCTTCCGGAACGACCGCCACGCCGCACGGGTTGGCGTGCTTGACGATGACGCAGGCCGGCTTGACGAAGCTCTTCACGCATTCCAGCGCGGCGTCAGTGTCGGCCACGTTGTTGAATGACAGTTCCTTGCCTTGCAGCTGGACAGCGGTGGAAATGCTGGCTTCGCCTTTCTTGGCTTCTACATAGAACGCCGCGCTCTGGTGCGGGTTCTCGCCATAGCGCATTTCCTGTGCCTTGACGAACTGGCTGTTGAAGGTGCGCGGGAATTCGCTGCGCGCCTCGGTGCTCAGGGTGTCCTTGGCCTGGTCGATGGTGCCCATGTAGTTGGCGATCATGCCGTCGTAGGCGGCAGTGTGCTCGAACGCCTTGAGCATCAGGTCGAAGCGCTGGGCATAGGTCAGGCCACCGGCCTTGAGGCCTTCGACGATGCCGGCGTAGTCGCTGGCGTTGACCACGATGGCCACGTCCTTGTGGTTCTTGGCTGCCGAACGGACCATGGTCGGGCCGCCGATGTCGATGTTCTCGATAGCGGTCGGCAGGTCGCAGCCAGGCTTGGAAATGGTGGCTTCGAACGGGTACAGGTTGACCGCAACCAGGTCGATCGGCTTGATGCCGTGCTCGTTCATGATGGCGTCGTCGGTACCGCGACGGCCGAGGATACCGCCGTGGATCTTCGGGTGCAGGGTCTTGACCCGGCCATCCATCATTTCGGCGAAGCCGGTGTAGTCAGCCACTTCCACCGCGTTTACGCCGTTGTCCTTGAGCAGCTTGTAGGTGCCGCCGGTGGACAGGATCTCGACACCGAGCTGCTGCAGCTCACGGGCGAATTCGAGGATACCGGTCTTGTCGGAGACGCTGATCAGGGCGCGGCGGACTGGCAGGCGGGTAGTCTGGTCGGTCATTTCGGATTCCAATAACGCGGTGGAGTCAGCAAAAAAGGCGCCTCTGTTCAGGGAGTCGCCTTTTCTGGATGGGATTCTGGCTTACAACAAGTCGTACTGCTTGAGCTTCTTGCGCAGGGTGCCTCGGTTCAGCCCGAGCATCTCGCTGGCCTTGGTCTGGTTGCCCTTCACGTAGTTCATCACGCTTTCGAGCAGGGGCGCCTCGACTTCGGAGAGCACCAGGTTGTACACGTCCGTCACGGTCGCGCCTTCCAGGTGGGCGAAGTAGTTGTGCAGCGCCTTCTCGACGCTGTCGCGAAGGGTCTGGCCCTCTTCGCTCGGCGTGTTGAGGTGCTGTTTCAGGTTGGCGTTGTCGCTCACGGGCGTTGTTCCACTCACAAATGTCTCGGTCATCATCGTCATGCGGCCACCCCTTGTCCGTCCTCTGTCTCAAGGCTCTGTCGACGTTCGCTGAAAAACGCGCGAACGTTGGCGCACTGCGCTTGTGTGTCTTCCAAAGCGTTGAACCGGGCGCGAAACTCCTTGCCGCCGGGTCGTGTTGCCAGGTACCAGCCAACGTGCTTGCGGGCGATACGTACGCCCATCACATCGCCATAGAAGGCATGCAGCGCGGCCAGATGCTCCAGCAGGATGCGTTCCACTTCTTCCAGTTGCGGCGCTGGCAGGTGTTCGCCAGTGCGCAGGTAATGCTCGATCTCGCGAAAGATCCATGGCCGCCCCTGGGCAGCCCGGCCGATCAACAGGCCATCGACCCCGGTGGTTTCCAGCACCGCCCGGGCCTTTTCTGGCGAGGTGATATCGCCGTTGGCAAAAACCGGGATTGACACCGCCTGCTTGATGGCAGCGATGGTGTCGTATTCGGCTTCGCCGGTATACAGGTCGGCACGTGTGCGGCCATGCACCGCCAGCGCCTGGATGCCGGCCTGTTCGGCGATCTTCGCCACGTTCAGGCCGTTCTTGTTCGCCCGGTCCCAGCCGGTGCGGATTTTCAGGGTCACCGGTACATCCACGGCGCTGACAACGGCGTGGAGGATCTCGCTGACCAAGGCTTCATCTCTCAATAAAGCAGAGCCTGCGGCTTTGTTGCAGACTTTTTTTGCCGGGCAGCCCATGTTGATATCGATGATCTGGGCACCCGCGTCGACGTTGGCCTTTGCCGCCGCTGCCATCATCTGCGCATCACCGCCGGCGATCTGCACCGAGCGTGGCTCGGGATCACCTTCATGGATGCGGCGCAGGCTCGACTTGCGGCTGTTCCACAGGCTCATGTCGCTGCTTACCATTTCCGACACCACCATACCGGCGCCCAGGCGCTGGCAAAGTGTACGGAAAGGCTGATCCGTCACCCCGGCCATGGGCGCGAGGATCAGGTTGTTACGTAGTGTGTATTGGCCGATGCGTACCGCCGACATAGGTGATCCCTGTTGTGGGGCCGAATCTTGGAGTTCGAAAAAGGGTTGGCATGATACCCGCTCTCGATGACTGGATAAAGATGGATTTGGATAAAATCTGAACAGTTGCCGGCTTATGCCTTTGCGCTTCAAGCAGCAAGCGACACGCCAAAAGCGGCCACGTTTTGGGCCTCTTGTCTTGTGGCTTGCTGCTGGCCGCTTGTCGCTTATTCCGGCGAACGGAAGCTCAGGCTGTAATTCACGGCCTTCGGCCCCGGGTCGAGGATGTCCAAGGCAATGTGGATCGGCGTCTGGCTGGGCATTTCGCCACGCCCTGCCAGTTCGCCCGACAGGTACTCGCTGGGCTTGAAGCGACGGCTGGCGATCAGTTGGCCATTGAGGTCGGCGAAGCGCAGTTCCAGCAAAGGGAACGGCTGGGCGAACGGCGCGCGGTTGTAGATGATCGCGTCGACAATCAGGGCGCCCGTGAAGTCAGGGTGGCTACGCACCACCAGATTGCTGCTCTTTATCCGTGCAATATCGACGCGGGTAGGTACCTGGCAACCGACCATCGGGCAGATCTGCTGGAAAATCGGCCGATACTGATCCTGGCGGGCCATCTCGTCGAAGTGGAACCACACGTACTGGAACGCCAGCAGGCCGGCAGCCAGCAGGGTCAGAAAGCCCCACAGCAGGCGCTTGCCCCAGTGGGGTGCGGGTTTTTCCCAGCCCAGCTGCAGCGGGTCGTCGACCACATCGACCAGCGGCTCCTTGCGCGAGGGGCGCTCAGGTTTGCCGGCAAGGCCTGGTTCCAGGCGCTCTCCGGGCAACGGCTCGACTGGCTCGTCATCATGCGCCGAGAGGCGCAGCGCCAAGGGCTCGTCGTCACGGGCACTCAGGCCCTTTTCCGGGGTTTCGTCATCGCTGATGCGCAGCGGTTCGCTGAGCGCGGGCTGGTCATCGCGTTCGGCTGCACGGTGCGCGGGCGGCTCGCCATCGATGTCCAGGTCAAGGTTGCTGCCCAGGGTCGGCTCGGTGCGCTCGCCGGGTGCAGGCTCCAGGTCCAGTTCCAAAGGCTCTGGCTCCAGCCGTACTGGGCCAGGCTCTGCCGGTTCCTGCGGCGCGTAGGGCTCATCGGTAGCCGTGCCGAAAAGGTCTTCTGCGTGCTCGTCCGGGTGAAGTTCGTCGCGCCGTGCCTGCAACTGGTCACCTTGGCTGGCCGGGCGGGTCGGGGCCGGTTGGCCGCGACGCTCCAGGCGCTCCAGTTCCTTGTCGAGGTCAAGCTCGTCCAGCGCTTGGGCGGTAAGTGCCCAGTCCTGGTCAGGGGAGCTGCCGCGTACACTGATGGCAGGCTCTGGCGCCGGTTCGGCAGGCGCTGCAGGTGCCGACGCCGGTACCACGGGGGCGCTGGTGGGCGCGGCGCGGTTCTGCTCCAGCAACTGCTTGGCGGCATTGAATACCTGCAGGCAATGCCCGCAGCGCACCACACCGCGGGCCACGCTCAACTGGTGGTGGGTGACGCGAAAGCTGGTCTGGCAATGCGGGCACTGGGTGACGAAACTGTCGGTCATGCGGCGATCCGGGAGCTGTGCAGAAATGTATTCTAGGCCCGCTTAGCGACGCCGACCACTGATGCGCACCCAGCCGTCGCGCACGACGATCGGGTCCAGTTCAAAATCGGCGGCGTAAGCGGCGGCCACTTCTTCACCTTGCTCGGCGAGGATACCCGACAGCGCCAGCAGGCCACCTGGGCGAACCAGGCCGGACAATTGTGGCGCCAGCGACACCAGTGGGCCGGCGAGGATGTTGGCAACCAGCACGTCGGCCTGCATAGCCGGCATGTGCTCGGGCAAGTACAGCGCCAGTTTCTCGTCGGCAATACCGTTGCGTTGGGCGTTGTCGCGCGAAGCCTCGATGGCCTGCACGTCGATGTCGGTACCTACCGCTTCGCGGGCGCCCAGCAGCAATGCAGCGATAGCCAGGATGCCCGAACCGCAGCCAAAGTCCAGCACCTGGGTGCCTTCAAGCTGCTGGCCGTCGAGCCATTCCAGGCACAGGGCCGTGGTGGGGTGGGTGCCGGTGCCAAAGGCCAGGCCCGGGTCGAGCAGCAGGTTCACGGCGTCCTTTTCCGGAGCATCGTGCCAGCTGGGCACGATCCACAGGCGGCGACCGAAGCGCATCGGCTGGAAGTTGTCCATCCAGCTGCGTTCCCAGTCCTGGTCCTCGATCACCTCGGCCTGGTGTTCGGGCAGCTCGGCGCCGGTCAGCAGGCGTAAATGGGCGAACACCTGTTCAGGGTCGGCATCGGCTTCGAACAGCGCCAGCAGGTGGGTGTGCGACCACAGCGGGGTGGTGTTGAGGTCTGGCTCGAAGATCGGTTGATCTTCGGCATCCATGAACGTGACCGAGACGGCGCCTACTTCAAGTAGCGCGTCTTCATAGGTTTCGGCTTGTTCCGGGCTGATGGCCAGGCGTACTTGCAGCCAGGGCATGGCGGGCACCTTTGATAAATCGACAGGGGCAGCCCTAGGCTGCGCGAAGGCTGGCAGTTTACGCGAGTGCGGGGGATTTGTGGATCGGGGGCTGCATAGCAGCCCCCGGGGCATGTATCAGACAAAACAGAGCGACAGCGACTCGGCTATATAAGCAGGCTTCTCTTCACCTTCGATCTCCAGCGTGGCAATCGCCTTGAGTAGCCACTGCCCCGGTTTTTTCTCCACCACCTCGGCCAGCGTTACCTTCAGCCGAACGCGGCTGTCGACCTTGACCGGCTGAATGAAGCGCACGCTGTCCAGCCCGTAGTTCACCACCATCTTCAGCCCTTGCGGCAGGACGAGGATGTCCTCGATCAGCTTGGGGATCAGCGACAAGGTCAGGAAACCATGGGCGATCGTGCTGCCAAACGGGGTTTTTGCTGCCTTCTCAGGGTCGACATGGATGAACTGGAAGTCGCCGGTCGCCTCGGCGAACAGGTTGATGCGCTGCTGGTCGATCTTCACCCACTCAGAGTGGCCCAGCTCCTTGCCAACGTACTGCGAAAGCTCTGTAACCGGTACATGGGGCATCGCGGACTCTCCGGGTTGTCAGTTGGTACGAAAGTACAAGATCAGCACGGCGAACCGTTTCAGTCAAGTTGCCCGCTTTTCGGCGAATATCGGTCTGAAGCTGTGCGTGCTTATAATGGCGGCCATGCCGGAGGGAGATGCTTATGCTGTTGCGTGGTTTGACCTGGCTGGTACTGTTCCAGCTGCTGGGGACGGCGATCAATCACCTGTTCGTGCCGTTTTTGCCCGGGCCGATCATAGGCCTGTTGTTGTTGCTGCTCTTCCTCATGGCCCGCGGTGAGGTCGGCAAGCCGCTGAACGAGGCCGCCAGCAGCTTGCTGCGCTATCTCCCGCTGCTGCTGGTGCCGCCGGCAGTTGGGGTGATGGTGTATGCCAAGGACATTGCCGCCGACTTCTGGGCGATTGTCGGGGCCTTGCTGATCTCCTGCCTGGTGACCCTCGTGTTCGTCGGTGTGCTGATGCAGAAGCTCATCCAGCGCCAGGGCAAGCGTGAGGAACAGCCATGATGTTCGACTGGCAGGGCGCGCTCGATGCGGTCATACATCACCCATTGTTCGGTATCGGCATTACGCTGGGAGCCTATCAGGTAGTGCTGGCAGCCTACGAGAGAACCCGCTGGATCTTCCTGCAACCGGTACTGGTGTCGATGCTGCTGGTGATCGGCGTGTTGCTGCTGAGCGGTATCGATTACAGCGAGTACCGCAAAAGCACCGAAATCATGAACATTCTGCTGGGGCCCGCCACTGTGGCCCTGGCCGTGCCGCTCTATCTCAACCTGCGGCGTATCCGCCAGCTGTTCTGGCCTACATTTACTACGCTGGTAGTCGGAGGCCTGTTCGCCACGCTCTTCTGCCTGGTGCTGGGCTGGTGGTTCGGTGCCGAGCACATGATCCTGATGACCATGGCGCCGAAGTCCGTCACCTCGCCGATCGCCATGCTGGTGGCCGAGCAGATTGGTGGCGTGGCGGCCCTGGCGGCAGTGTTCGTGTTGATTACCGGGGTGATTGGCGCGATTTTCGGCCCGGCGTTGCTGAGCCGCTTCGGCGTGCACAGCCCTGAGGCGCGCGGCATGTCGCTGGGCGTGACCGCACACGCAGTGGGCACTTCGGTGGCCCTGCAGGAAAGTGACGAATGCGGCGCGTTTGCCGCGCTGGCGATGAGCCTGATGGGAGTGGCTACAGCGGTGTTCCTGCCGCTGGCGGTCAGCCTGGTGGCTTGAGGAATTGTGATGACGCTACCGCTGTTTCCGCTCAATACCGTGCTGTTTCCTGGCTGCTTTCTCGATTTGCAGATTTTCGAGGCGCGCTACCTGGACATGATCGGGCGCTGCATGAAGCAGGGCGAAGGGTTTGGTGTGGTATGCATCCTTGACGGCGAACAAGTCGGCAAGGCGCCGCCGGTGGTCGCCTCGATCGGCTGTGAAGCGGTGATCCGCGACTTCGTGCAGCAGGATAACGGCTTGCTGGGTATTCGCGTCGAGGGCGTGCGGCGCTTCAATCTGGAAAGCTCCGAGGTGCAGAAGGACCAGTTGCTGGTGGGGCAGGTGCAATGGCTGCCGGAGCAGGCAGACAGCCCGTTGCTCGAGGCCGATGACGACCTGCTGGCGCTGCTGGTGGCCCTGGGTGAGCATCCCATGGTCGAAGCGCTGGGCATGCCGCGCCCGGTGGACGGGCGTCAGGCGCTGGCCAATCAGCTGGCGTACCTGTTGCCGTTCATGGAAGAGGACAAGCTGGACCTGCTGACTCTCGATTCGCCGCAGCAGCGGCTGGGGGAAATCCAGAAACTGCTGGAACGGATTCAGGGTGAGTTGTTCGCCTGAGGGTTCTGTATTGCCTGTGCCGGCCCCTTCGCGGGTAAACCCGCGCCTACAACAAGCGCGATCCCCGCGAATAGGCCGGCACAGGCGACATCAATATTGATACCTGGCCAACGCCTGAGGCAGCGCATGCATGGCAAAGAACGCCAGCAGCGCCACGCATGCCGGCAACACCAGCCACCACACCCGAAGCGGCAGGGCCGGCAGGGCCTGCTGGCGTTGCACCAATGTCAGGCTGAGTGCACACACGCAACAGGCCAGAAGGGCCCCGGCCAGGATGTCGGTTGGCCAGTGCGCCCCCAGGTACACCCGCGACAGGGCAATCGCCAGCGCCGGAATGCACCCCAGCATCACCCAGGTCAGACGCATCCGTGGTGGCTGCCCACGCCCTGCCAGCACGGCCATTACCAGAAAGAACGCGAACGATGCCGAGCTGTGCCCGCTGGGCATGCTGTAGCTGGTCAGTGGGTCGGTCAATACTTCCGGCCGTGCCCGGGCAAATAGCCATTTCAGGGTGCCGTTGGCGATCGCCGTACCCATCAGCGCACCAGCGGCGAAAAATGCATGTCGCCACTGGCGGGCAAGCAGCAGCAGGCCGGTCAGCAGGCCGCCGAGGAAGAACTGGGTGCGGAAATCGCCTAGTCGTGTCACCAGTACCACGGTACTGTCGATGGCCTGGCTGCGATGCTCCTGGACCAGTGTCATCACGCCTTGGTCGAACTCATGGAAGTAGGGCCAGCCAAGGAATACACCGGCCAGGGCGATAAAGCTGAGAGCGGCAACCAGCCGCGTGCCGTGGCGCTGGTCACGCAGGCTGGTATTCAGGCTCAGGCCGATCAGCACTGCGAGGGCGCCGGCAATGATCCCGGCGTCCAGCCAGAAGCCTTCCGGCAGGGGCAGGCGCATGGCGGCGCCGGTGGCCCAGCCGGGTAGCAGGTAGGCTACCGACCAGCCGGCACCCGCCAACAGGCTGACAGCGATGAAACGCGGCAGGGGCATGTCGAACATGCCGGCGACCATTGGCAGCATCGGCCGCAGCGGGCCGATGAAACGGCCTACCAGCAGGCTGGCGATGCCATAACGCTGGAAGTAGCTTTCGGCGCTGCCGATCCATTCTGGATGGTGGCGGAGCAGCGGCAGGCGGCGGATGTTCTGGTGAAAGTACTTGCCCACTGCGTAAGACAGGGCGTCGCCCAGCAGGCCGCCGAGAAAGCCGAGGAGCAGCGTTTCGCCCAGGCTGAACGCGCCGTTGCCGGCCAGTACCGCAACGGCGAACAGCAGTATGGTGCCCGGCACGATAATGCCGGCGATGGCCAGGCATTCGATGCAGGCCACCAGGAAAATCGCCAGGCCAAGCCACTGCGGGTTGGCGCTGAGCCAGCCGGTCAGGCTGTCGAGCCATTGGCCCATGTTCAGCTTCCTTGTTCGAGAATGAAGAAATCACGGCCTTCGACTTGGCCGCGGCGTAACGGGTTCCGCGTGCAGAAACGGGCGTACTCGGCGTCGACGAAGCGGTACGGCAGGTGCTCGTCGCGCCCGTGCGGGATGCCCAGGCGAGCGGCCTGGACCACTCGGGGCACGGCGTTGCCGCAGTCCTCGACGTACAGGCGTTCGGCGTCAAAACGCTGGGCGTCCCAGTGCGGCACTTTCAGGCCCAGGGCCCGGCATAGCAGGGTCTGGCCGGCGCACAGGTGTTGTTCCGGGCGTAGGTTGCCGCTCGCATCGGGGTTGTTCAGTTGCATCTGCGCCAGGCTGTCGGGCCCCGAGAGGGTGTCCTGCCAAGGATAGGCAGACTTGATCAGCACGGCGTTGCCCGGCCCTTGGGCGCTGAAGTTCAGCGAGTCGCCGCCGCGGGCGTAGTACATGTAGATGTGCCCACCATCCAGGAACAGCGCCTTGCGTTTTTCGGTGTAGCCGAGCGAGGCGTGGCTACCTTTGTCGGCAAGGTAGTAGGCCTCGGTCTCGATGATGCGCGCGGCCAGCCACAGGTCGCCGTGGCGGTGGCGGATGACCTTGCCCAGCAGGGCCTTGGCCAGGGTCTGGGCGTCGCGGTCGAAAAAGCTGTCGGGCAGGGCTGGCATGCGGGCAGTTCGTGGCTGGAGGGGCAGGGATGATAGCAATGAATGGCTTAATCGAGGCTGAATTGGATGGTGATGTTGGCAGTGCCGGCTCTTTCGCAGGCATGCCCGCTCCCACTGGTGGTGCATAGGTCCAGGCCTTGTGAAATCCCTGTGGGAGCGGGCGCGCCCGCGAAAGGGCCGCAACAGGAGGTGCCAATCTCGATAACCCCGGTTACATCTTTCCTGCGCATTGCCCCATCCATTTTCTACTATCCGCCACCCGCCGCTGGGCGTACACCTGCGCGGCAGTTATAATCAGACGATTTCCCCTTCGCCAAGACACCGAACCCATGACTGAGTCCGTTCTTGACTATATGACCCGCTTGGGTCGCGCTGCCCGTGAGGCTTCCCGGGTGATTGGCCGTGCCAGCACCGCGCAGAAGAACCGCGCCCTGCAAGCCGCCGCCGACGCGCTGGACGCTGCCCGTGCCGAACTCACTGCTGCCAACGAGCTGGACCTGGCCGCCGGCCGCGCCAGTGGTCTGGAGCCCGCACTGCTCGACCGCCTGGCGCTGACCCCTGCGCGCATCGACGGCATGATCACCGGCTTGCGCCAGGTGGCCAGCCTGCCGGACCCGGTCGGTGCCATTCGCGACATGAGCTACCGTCCATCGGGCATTCAGGTAGGCAAGATGCGTACCCCGTTGGGGGTGATCGGGATCATCTATGAATCGCGCCCGAACGTGACCATTGATGCTGCCAGCCTGTGCCTCAAGTCGGGGAACGCAACCATCCTGCGTGGCGGTTCCGAAGCCATCCATTCCAACCGCGCCATTGCCACCTGCATCCAGCGCGGCCTGGCCGAAGCCGGCTTGCCGGCAGCGGTGGTGCAGGTGGTCGAAACCACCGACCGCGAAGCCGTGGGCGCGCTGATCAGCATGCCGGAATTCGTCGATGTCATCGTGCCGCGCGGAGGCCGCGGCCTGATCGAGCGCATCAGCCGCGATGCCCGCGTACCGGTGATCAAGCACCTGGACGGTATCTGCCACATCTATGTCAGCCAGCATGCCGACCTGGACAAGGCCTGGAATGTGGCCTTCAATGCCAAGACCTACCGCTACGGCATTTGCGGGGCCATGGAAACGCTGCTGGTCGACCAACAAGTGGCTGAGCGCTTCCTGCCAGAAATGGCCCGCCGCTTCGTGGAGAAGGGCGTGGAGCTGCGCGGTTGCGAGCGTACCCAGGCTATCATCAGCGCCAAACCGGCCACCGAAGCCGACTGGCACACGGAATACCTCGATGCGATCCTGTCGATTCGCGTGGTCGACGGCCTGAACCAGGCCATCGAGCACATCAACCACTACGGCTCGCACCACACCGACTCGATCATCAGCGAACACCAGGGTGAAGCCCGTCAGTTCATGGCTGAGGTCGATTCGGCGTCGGTCATGCTCAACACCCCGACCTGCTTTGCCGATGGCTTCGAGTACGGCCTGGGTGCGGAAATCGGTATTTCCACCGACAAGCTACATGCCCGCGGCCCTGTGGGCCTGGAAGGCCTGACCTGCGAGAAGTATGTGGTGATCGGTGATGGCCAGTTGCGCGGCCAGGGGTCCTGCTGAGTTGAGCAAGGCCCAGGCAGTCCGGCGCATCGGCATTCTAGGTGGTACCTTCGACCCCGTGCATATCGGCCACTTGCGCAGCGCGCTGGAAGTGGCCGAGTTCATGGGGCTGGATGAGCTACGCCTGTTGCCCAATGCCCGGCCGCCGCACCGCGACACGCCACAGGTGGCTGCGCAGGATCGCCTGGCCATGGTCCGTGAAGCGGTGCAGGGCGTCGTTTGCCTGAGCGTCGATGCCCGCGAGCTGGAACGTGACAAGCCGTCGTACACCATCGATACGCTGGAATCGATCCGCGCCGAACTGTCCGGCAACGACCAACTGTTCCTGGTGCTGGGTTGGGATGCCTTCTGTGGCCTGCCCGCCTGGCATCGCTGGGAAGAATTGCTGCAACACTGTCACATCCTGGTACTGCAACGTCCGGATGCCGACGTAGAACCCCCTGACGAGTTGCGCAACCTGTTGGCTGCGCGCTCGGAGAGCGATCCCACCGCCATGTCCGGCCCGGCGGGAAATATTTCGTTCGTCTGGCAGACGCCGCTTGCGGTGTCGGCTACACAGATCCGACAGCTGCTGGCCAGCGGCAAATCGGTGAGGTTCCTGGTGCCGGACGCCGTACTGGCCTATATCGAGGCGCACGAACTGTATCGTGCGCCCAACTGACGGTGCCTCTGGCGCCTCATCCAACGAGTTGAACGAGTTTTATATGACCAAGCAGAAAATTTACGGCGAAGAACTGGTCGCAGTGACCAAGGCCGCGCTGGAAGACGTCAAGGCCCAGGACATCCAGGTCATCGACGTGCGCGAGAAGCACAGCCTGACCGACTACATGATCATTGCCACCGGTACCTCCAACCGCCAGATCAACGCGATGGCCGAAAAGGTCCGTGAAGCGGTCAAGGCCAAGGGCGCCCAGCCACTGGGTGAAGAAGGCAAGGGCGATAGCGACTGGGTGCTGCTGGACCTGAACGACGTCATCGTGCATATGATGACCGCCGCTGCCCGCCAGTTCTATGACCTTGAGCGTCTGTGGCAGGGTGCCGAGCAAAGCCGTGCCGCCGATGGCAAGCACCACAGCCCGGACCATGCCCACGAGTACTCCGACAAGCTCAAAGACCGCGAATAAGGAAAGCGCTGTGCGTCTGCGCCTGATTGCAGTCGGCTCGCGTATGCCAAAGTGGGTCGAGGAAGGCTGGCATGAATATGCCAAGCGCCTGCCCGCTGAGCTGTCGCTGGAGCTGGTGGAAATCCCGCTGAACACCCGTGGCAAGAATGCGGACGTCGCTCGCCTGATCCGTCAGGAGGGCGAAGCCATGCTGAGCAAGGTGCAACCTGGGGAACGCATTGTCACCCTCGAGGTCCATGGCAAGCCCTGGAGTACCGAGCAGTTGGCCACCGAGCTGGACCGCTGGCGCCTGGATGCGCGCACGGTGAATTTGATGGTGGGCGGCCCGGAGGGCCTGGCGCCTGAGGTTTGCGCACGCGCCGAGCAACGTTGGTCGCTGTCGCCGCTGACTTTGCCGCACCCGTTGGTAAGGATACTCATCGGCGAGCAGATCTATCGCGCCTGGACCGTGTTGTCCGGGCACCCTTACCACAAATGAGCCTGTAAGCAGTCCGATGTCGCAGCCGATCCGTCTCAAGGACCACGAGAAAGACGCCCGCCTGGTGCGCAAGCGCGTCGTGGTCGGCGCAGTGGCGATCATGCTGCTTGTTTGCGTGTTGATCGCGCGGCTGTACTACCTGCAGATCATCCAGTACGACTACCACTCCACGCTGTCGGAGAACAACCGGGTGCATGTGCAGCCGATCCCGCCGACGCGCGGGCTGATCTTCGACCGCAACGGGGTGATCGTTGCCGACAACCGGCCCAGCTTCAGCCTGTCGATGACCCGCGAACGTGCAGGTAACTGGCAGGAAGTGCTGGATACGATCGTCGAAGTGCTGGATCTTACCGCTGACGACCGCGCCCTGTTCGAAAAGCGCATGCGCCAAGGCCGCCGGCCATTCGAGCCGGTGCCGATCCTGTTCGAACTCAATGAAGAGCAGATCGCCCGTGTGGCGGTAAACCAGTTCCGCCTGCCAGGTGTGGAAGTGGTGGCCCAGTTGGTGCGGCATTACCCGCAGGGTGCGCATTTCGCCCACTCGGTGGGTTACGTAGGGCGGATCAACGAGAAAGAGCTGAAAACGCTCGACCCGGTGAACTACAGCGGTACCCACCATATTGGCAAGACCGGCATCGAGCGCTTCTACGAGGATGCCCTGCACGGCCAGGTGGGTTACGAGGAAGTCGAGACCAACGCCCGTGGCCGCGTGCTGCGGGTGCTCAAGCGCACCGACCCGAAGCCGGGCAAAGACATTGTGCTGAGCCTGGACATCAAGCTGCAGGAGGCCGCCGAAGCCGCCCTGGGAGGCCGGCGTGGTGCAGTGGTTGCGCTCGATCCGCGAACCGGCGAAGTCCTGGCGATGGTGAGTCAGCCTAGCTTCGACCCCAACCTGTTCGTCACCGGCATCAGCTTCAAGGCCTATGGTGAATTGCGCGACTCGATCGATCGGCCGCTATTCAACCGCGTGCTGCGTGGCCTGTACCCGCCGGGTTCGACCATCAAGCCGGCGGTGGCTATTGCCGGACTGGACAGTGGCGTTGTCAATGCCAGCAGCAGGGTGTTTGACCCAGGCTACTACCAGCTGCCCAACTACGACCATAAATACCGTAACTGGAACCGCTCCGGTGATGGCTGGGTGGATCTGGATACTGCCATCATGCGCTCGAACGACACCTACTTCTATGACCTTGCGCACAAGATGGGTATCGATCGGTTGTCCATCTACATGAACAAGTTCGGTATCGGCCAGCGGGTTTCCCTCGACATGTTCGAGGAGTCTGCCGGGTTGATGCCGTCGCGCGAATGGAAGCGAGCCACCCGTCGCCAGGCCTGGTTCCCCGGCGAAACCCTGATTCTCGGCATCGGCCAGGGCTACATGCAGGCAACGCCGCTGCAACTGGCCCAGGCCACTGCACTGATCGCCAACAAAGGCGTGTGGAACCGCCCGCACCTGGCCAAGACCATCGAAGGCCAGCCGCCGGTGGACAACAACCCGATGGAAAACATCGTGCTGCGTGACAAGTCCGATTGGGCCAAGGTCACCCATGGCATGGAGCAGGTGATGCACAACGCCCGCGGTACCGCGCGCAAAGCAGCTGCCGGTGCCCAGTACCGTATTGCAGGCAAGAGCGGTACCGCTCAGGTGGTGGCGATCAAGCAGGGCGAGAGGTACGACCGCAACAAACTTCAGGAGCGCCACCGCGACCATGCCCTGTTCGTCGCTTTTGCCCCAGCCGAAGCCCCGAAAATCGTGGTCTCGGTGATGGTCGAGAACGGTGAGTCCGGCTCGGGTGTCGCCGCACCGGTGGTACGCCAGATCATGGACGCCTGGTTGCTCGACGAAAATGGCCAGCTCAAACCCGAGTTCGCGCCAGCCACCGTTACCCAGGAATCGGCCCTGTGATGAACAATTTCGATCGCATGCTCTCCAGCGAGGATGTGATGCGTCGGCGTGCCAGCTTTCTGCAGCGCATCCATATCGACGGCCCCTTGCTGATCATTCTGCTGACCCTTGCAGCCGGCAGCCTGTTCGTACTGTATTCGGCCAGTGGCAAGAACTGGGACCTGCTGCTCAAGCAAGCCACCTCGTTTGGCATCGGTCTGGTGTCGATGTTCGTCATCGCCCAGCTGGAGCCGCGCTTCATGGCGCGCTGGGTGCCGCTGGCCTACCTCACCGGAGTGCTGCTGCTGGTGGTGGTGGACGTGATGGGCCACAACGCCATGGGTGCCACGCGCTGGATCAACATCCCAGGGGTGATCCGCTTCCAGCCCTCGGAATTCATGAAGATCATCATGCCGGCGACCATCGCCTGGTACCTGTCCAAGCGCACCTTGCCGCCCCATTTGAAGCACGTGGCGATCAGCCTGGTGCTGATCGGTGTGCCGTTCATGCTGATCGTGCGTCAGCCCGACCTGGGGACCGCGCTGCTGATCCTGGCCTCCGGTGCGTTCGTGCTGTTCATGGGCGGCTTGCGCTGGCGCTGGATTCTCAGCGTGCTGGCGGCAGCAGTGCCAGTCGCAGTGGCAATGTGGTTCTTCGTCATGCACGACTACCAGAAGCAGCGGGTATTGACCTTCCTCGACCCTGAAAGCGACCCGTTGGGCACCGGTTGGAACATCATCCAGTCCAAGGCGGCGATCGGCTCGGGCGGGGTGTTTGGCAAAGGCTGGCTGCTTGGCACACAGTCGCACCTGGACTTTCTGCCGGAAAGCCACACCGACTTCATCATCGCCGTGCTCGGCGAGGAGTTCGGCCTGGTCGGCATCTGCCTGCTGCTGATTGTCTACCTGCTGCTGATCGGCCGTGGCCTGGTGATCACGGCCCAGGCGCAGACCCTGTTTGGCAAGCTGCTTGCGGGCAGCCTGACCATGACCTTTTTTGTATACGTATTCGTCAATATCGGAATGGTAAGTGGCCTTCTGCCCGTGGTGGGCGTGCCGCTACCGTTCATCAGCTATGGCGGAACATCGTTGGTGACGCTGCTGTCAGCGTTTGGCGTTTTGATGTCGATCCATACGCACCGCAAATGGATCGCGCAGGTTTGAATAAGGTGAACAATTTCATGCAAGCAGTGCGTAACTGGGCTGCCCGTTGTGCGCCTTGGATCGGAGCGATGGGCCTGTTCGGCGCTGTACAGCTGGCCCATGCCGGCGAATACGACGGCTCGCCCCAGGTAGCCGCGTTCGTTGGCGAACTGAGCCGCGACTATGGTTTTGCGCCTGAGCAACTGATGGGTGTGTTTCGTGAGGTGCAGCGCAAGCAGTCGATCCTCGACGCCATATCGCGCCCGGCCGAACGGGTCAAACCGTGGAAGGACTACCGGCCGATGTTCATCACCGATGCGCGTATCGCTCGCGGTGTGGACTTCTGGCGCCAGCACGAGGCCGTATTGACGCGGGCCGAGCAGGAGTACGGCGTACCTGCGCAGTACATTGTCGCGATCATTGGCGTGGAAACCTTTTTTGGCCGCAATACCGGCAACTACCGGGTGATCGACGCCCTGTCGACGCTGGGCTTCGACTATCCGCCACGGGCCGAATTCTTCCGCAAGGAGCTGCGTGAGTTCCTGCTGCTGGCCCGCGAGGAACAGCTCGACCCCTTGACGCTCAAGGGGTCATACGCCGGTGCCATGGGGCTGCCGCAGTTCATGCCAAGCAGCTTCCGCCACTACGCGGTGGACTTCGACGGGGACGGCCATATCAATATCTGGAACAACCCTGACGATGCCATCGGCAGCGTGGCCAGCTACTTCAAGCGCCACGGCTGGGTGGCCGGGCAGGGTGTGGTCAGTCGCGCCAGGGTGGCCGGCGAGCGCGTCGACGAAGGTCTGACGACCGGCATCGAGCCGGTGAAAACGGTTGGAGAGTTGCGTACGCTTGGCTGGTCGGTTCATGATTCCCTGCGCGATGATCTGCCGGTTACCGCCTTCCGTCTCGAAGGCCAGAACGGTCCCGAGTACTGGATGGGCCTGAAGAACTTCTACGCGATCACTCGCTACAACCGCAGCGTGATGTATGCCATGGCGGTACATCAGCTTGCGGAACAGCTGGTTCAAGTACGGGGCATCAAGTAATGCGCGCAATCATCTCTGCCAACTCTTTCAAGCTGCTCACCTGCCTCACCGTCGGTGTGGCGCTGGCCAGCTGCTCTTCCAACCGCCCGGCCCCGCAAAGCAGTGGTAATGTCGTGCGCAGCCAGCCGGGCCTTGACATCAACCGGGCGCACAAGGACGGCGCACCGTGGTGGGACGTGGATGTGAACAAGATCCCCGATGCCACGCCGACCGTGCACACCGGTAACTACAAGGCCAACCCGTACACCGTGCTTGGCAAGACCTACTACCCGATACAGGACTCGCGCAACTACCGCGCCGAGGGTACGGCGTCATGGTACGGCACCAAATTCCACGGGCAGAACACTGCCAACGGTGAGCTGTACGACCTGTATGGCATGAGCGCAGCGCACAAGACCCTGCCACTGCCAGCCTATGTGCGGGTGACCAACCTGGCGAACGGCCGCAGCGTGATCCTTCGCGTGAACGACCGCGGCCCGTTCTACTCCGACCGTATCATCGACTTGTCCTATGCTGCGGCGAAAAAGCTCGGCTATGCCGAAATCGGCACTGCGCGCGTGCGCGTCGAGGGTATCGATCCGAAGCAGTGGTGGGCTCAGCGTGGCCAGACGCCGCCGATGGTGTTGAAGGAGCCGCAAGTGGCGCAAACCCAGGCAATACCGGCCAGCACCGGGCGTGTCGAGCAATGGAACCCGCCACCACAGCAACACGCAGCACCAGTGGTCCCGGTGCAGGTGGGTGGCAACAACGTGCCCGGCGGCAACGCTGGCAGTTTCTTGCAGGTAGGCGCTTTCGCCAACCCTGACGCTGCCGAGTTGCTGCGCGCCAAGCTCAGCACCATGGTCAGTGCACCCGTGTTCATCAGCTCGATCGTGCGTAACCAGCAGACCCTGCACCGCGTGCGCCTGGGGCCGATCGGCAGCCAGGGTGAGATCCGGCAAGCACAAGACAGCATTCGCTTGGCGAACTTGGGGCAGGCCAAGGTGGTCACAGCAGACTGACTGCGGTTTTGTCATGAATTGCCGGGCTCGGCCATGTACAATGACAGCTTTTGCCCGCAGCGACATAAAGCCGCACGTTCGCGGGCCAGGCCAACGGCCATAAAACTAGACTGACTGGCGCTGGGCACATGATCTTGCCCAGGGAACATCTCAGACCATTAGCGATTTTCGAGAGACGGATGAACATCACCAACCTTGCCAAACGACTTTGCCTGCCTGTACTGCTGCTGATCACGCCTGTCGCCTTCGCGGCCGAGCAGATGACGCCGGCGCCACCACAACTGGCAGCCAAGTCCTACGTACTCATGGACGCGTCCAGCGGCAACGTGCTGGTCGAGAACAACGGTGACGAGCGCCTGCCGCCAGCCAGCCTGACCAAGCTGATGACCGCCTACATCGCCACGCTGGACATCCGACGTGGCCAGATCGGTGAAAACGACCCGGTTACCGTCAGCGAAAACGCATGGCGTACCGGCGGTTCGCGCATGTTCATCAAGGTTGGCAGCCAGGTAACGGTCAGCGACCTGCTGCACGGCATCATCATCCAGTCCGGTAACGACGCCTCGGTCGCCTTGGCCGAGCATATCGCCGGCAGCGAAGACGCCTTCGCCGACATGATGAACAAGACGGCTGCCGACCTGGGCATGACCAACAGCCACTTCATGAACCCGACCGGCCTGCCTAACCCTGAGCACTACTCGTCGGCGCACGACATGGCGACCCTGGCCCGTGCGATCATCAGTGTCGATCCGGCCCACTACGCCATCTACTCGCAGAAAGAGTTCTTGTGGAACAACATCAAGCAGCCTAACCGCAACCTGCTGCTGTGGCGTGACAAGACCGTCGATGGCCTGAAAACCGGTCACACCGACGAAGCCGGCTACTGCATGGTGGCCTCTGCCGTACGTGACGGCCAGCGCCTGATTGCCGTGGTGTTCGGTACCAACAGCGAACAATCGCGTGCTGCCGAAACCCAGAAGCTGCTGACCTACGGTTTCCGCTTCTTCGAAACCCAAACCTTCTACCAGAAGGGCACCGAGCTGACCCAGGCACCGGTCTGGAAGGGTGCCACCAGCCAAGTCAAGGCTGGCCTGGCGGACGACCTGACCATGACCATGCCTAAAGGCCAATTGAAGCGCCTGCAGGCTTCGATGACCATGAACCCGCAGCTCACCGCACCGATCGCCAAAGGTGACGTGATCGGCAAAGTGGAAGTCAAACTGGACGAGAAAGTGGTTCACAGCGCCGACCTGATCGCCCTTGATGGCGTCGAGGAAGGTGGTTTCTTCCGCCGTATGTGGGATAGCATCCGTCTATTCTTCTACGGGTTGTTCAACTGATACGTGACCTGCATGCCCCCGCGCATACCGCGGGGGTGTTGTTGTTGCCACGGCTTACGAGGCCGTTTCCGCCATGAGCGAACCAGACGTCAAGTCGCACAAGATCGAATTCCCCTGCGACGATTACCCGATCAAGGTCATCGGTGACACCGTTGTCGGTTTCAAGGACACGGTCATCGAGATTCTCAGCAAGCACGCCAAAGTCGACCTTTCCACCCTGGCCGAACGCCAGAGCAAGGAAGGCAAGTACACCACCGTGCAATTGCACATCGTTGCCGAAAGCGAGAACCAGTTGCACGATATCAACAGCGCTCTGCGCGCTACTGGCATCGTGAAAATGGTGCTCTGATGTCCGCCTGCCTCGGTTTTCGCGAGCTTGGCCTGCAGCCCTATGAACCGGTGCTCGAGGCCATGCGTCGTTTTACCGAGCAGCGCAGCCCGGACAGCCAGGATGAAATCTGGCTGGTCGAGCACCCTGCGGTCTTCACTCAGGGGCAGGCCGGCAAGGCCGAACACCTGCTGGTGCCGGGCGACATCCCGGTGGTGCAGACCGACCGCGGCGGCCAGGTCACCTACCATGGCCCCGGCCAGCTGGTGGCCTACCTGCTGCTGGATGTGCGCCGGCTGGGCTTTGGCGTGCGTGAGCTGGTCAGCCGTATCGAGCAGGCCCTCATCGACCTGCTCGCCAGCTATGCTGTTCAGGCGTCAGCCAAGCCTGATGCCCCGGGTGTCTATGTCGACGGAGCGAAAATCGCCTCCCTCGGCCTGCGAATTCGCAACGGCCGTTCGTTTCACGGCCTTGCCCTGAACGTGGACATGGACCTTGCGCCATTCCGCCGAATCAACCCCTGCGGCTATGCGGGGCTGGCGATGACCCAGCTGCGCGACCTGGCAGGTCCGATCGAACTCGACGAGGTCAGGACAAGGCTGCGCGGACAGCTGGTCAAGCACCTCGACTACGCTGAGCAGACGACCCTCACGGGCGGAATCGACTGAATATGACAACTGTGCAAGAAGCCGTGCCGAACCTGATACCTACCCAGGATGCCACCCCGCGCCCAGCGCCGAAGAAGGTGGAAGCTGGGGTCAAGCTGCGTGGTGCCGACAAAGTCGCGCGCATCCCGGTGAAGATCATCCCTACCGATGAGCTGCCAAAGAAGCCCGACTGGATTCGCGTGCGTATCCCGGTGTCGCCCGAGGTAGACCGCATCAAGCAACTGCTGCGCAAGCACAAACTGCACAGCGTGTGCGAAGAAGCATCCTGCCCGAACCTGGGCGAGTGCTTCTCGGGTGGTACCGCCACCTTCATGATCATGGGTGACATCTGCACCCGTCGTTGCCCGTTCTGTGACGTTGGCCACGGCCGACCGAAGCCGCTGGATCTGGACGAGCCGAAAAACCTGGCGGTTGCCATTGCCGACCTGCGCCTGAAGTATGTGGTGATCACCTCGGTGGACCGCGACGACCTGCGTGACGGTGGTGCCCAGCACTTTGCTGACTGCATCCGCGAAATCCGCGCGCTGTCGCCGGGCGTGCAGTTGGAGACCTTGGTGCCGGACTACCGCGGCCGTATGGACGTTGCCCTGGAAATCACCGCGCAAGAACCGCCGGATGTGTTCAACCACAACCTCGAGACCGTACCGCGCCTGTACAAGGCCGCGCGCCCGGGGTCGGACTATGACTGGTCGCTGGACCTGCTGCAGAAGTTCAAGCAGTTGGTGCCGCACGTACCGACCAAGTCGGGCCTGATGCTCGGCCTGGGTGAGACCGACGAGGAAGTGATCGAAGTGATGCACCGCATGCGCGAGCATGACATCGACATGCTTACCCTCGGCCAGTACCTGCAGCCGTCGCGCAGCCATTTGCCGGTGCAGCGTTTCGTTCACCCGGACACCTTTGCCTGGTTCGCCGAGGAGGGTTACAAGATGGGCTTCAAGAACGTTGCTTCTGGCCCGCTGGTGCGTTCTTCGTACCACGCCGACCAGCAGGCTCACGAAGCCAAGATCAAGCTCTGAGCTATGCTCTAGCCAAGAGCAGAGCCACAGATGCCGATGCGCGCCCAAGGGCGGCATCGGCATTTTTGTTTGTGTCCCATGCGCTGCAAGGAGCCGCGATGTATTGCGCCAAAACCTTCCAACCCACCCTGCCAGCCGCGTTGCCGGCCAACGCGTGCTTTGCCATTGTCGCCCCGGCGGGCGCGGCGCGGCTTGATGCGCACAACGTTAGCCAGTGGTTCGTCGACCGCGGCTACCGTTGCTGTATCTACCCGGGTGCCCTGCAGGCGCAGGGCTACCTGGCTGGGCCGGACCAGCAGCGCCTGCAGGACTTGCACGCAGCCTTTGCCGATCCGGCCATTGACGCCATTCTGTGCATGCGTGGGGGGTACGGCAGCATGCGCTTGCTTGATCAGCTCGACTTCGAACTGATCCGACGCAACCCCAAGCCGCTGATCGGCTACAGCGACATCACCGCGCTGCATACGGCGATCTACCGGCATGCCGGACTGGTGACCTTCCATGGGGGGATGCTCAATGCCGACCTGCTGGGCGCCAAGTTGCCACCTACCGAGTCGTCGTTGCTGGCGCAGCTGGGTGGGCTTGTGAAGGCAGGCGAGCAGGTCGCGCACCCGGAGGGCTTCGCTTTGGATAGCGTGCTGCCGGGGGTGGCCAGCGGGCCGCTGTTGGGTGGCAATCTGTCGATGCTGGGTGCGACCATGGGGACGCTTGCCGAGCTGGATACCCAAGGCTGCATCCTGTTCATCGAGGACGTCAACGAGCCGTTGTACCGGGTGGATCGGCTGCTGACCCAGTTACGCCTGGCAGGCAAGCTGGAGGGGATCAAAGGCGTGCTGGTGGGTGACTTTGCCGGGATTACCACAGCGGCGCTGACGCCGTTGCTGGAGGATACGTTTGCACCGCTGGGGGTGCCGGTGCTGGCGGGTTGGCGCAGCGGGCATTGTGACCCGAATGTATGCTTGCCGCTGGGGGCTCGGGTAAGGCTGGACAGTGTTCAGCAAACACTGGTGCTGGAGCAGGATCTGTTCAGGGCGTGAGATTGTCGGGGCCGCGCAGCGGCCCCGAAATGCTTACTGCTGCCGCAGGCTCTCAAGCAGCTTATGGGTCGGGTAGCCATCCGCTGGCCATCCCAGCCCTTGCTGGGCATTGCGGATCGCCTTGCGGGTATTGGCCCCGATAATGCCATCGGCTTTACCCGCATCATGCCCGCGGCTGTTCAACAAGTGCTGCAGCTCCATGCGCTCGCTGCGACTGAGCGGCAGGTCCTCTTTCGGCCAACTGCCGGCAATGAAGCCCCAGCCGCTGAAGCGATCCCCGAGCAGGCTCACTGCCAAGGCATAGGACGACGAGTTGTTGTACTTGAGGATGGCGCGGAAGTTGTCCAGCACCAGGAACGCCGGGCCGCGTGCACCGGCCGGCAGCAGCAGGGCGGCAGACAGTTGGTTGCTACCTGCTGGCAGGCGGGTACCTGCTGGCAGTTTTAAGCCCATCGCCAGCCATTCACTCACCGGTTTGCGCTGTGCGCCATCGGCCTGCCAGAAGTCGAAACCAGCCGGCACCTGTACCTCGAAGCCCCACGGTTGGCCGCGTTTCCAGCCCGAACTCTGCAGGTAGTGCGCTGTTGAGGCCAGGGCGTCTGGTGTGCTGTTCCAGATGTCGCGGCGGCCATCGCCGTCGAAGTCCACGGCATGGGTGTTGTAGGTGGTCGGGATGAACTGGGTCTGGCCCATGGCGCCGGCCCACGAGCCCCGCATGGCTTCAGGCTGGATGTCACCATGCTGGATGATCTGCAGCGCGGCAATCAGCTGGTCCTGGGCGAACTGTGGGCGGCGGCCCTCATAGGCCAAAGTGGCCAGCGAGCGGATCACCGACTTGCTGCCCTGGAACTGACCGAAGTTGCTTTCCATGCCCCACACCGCGACCAGCACCTGGCGGTCCACGCCATATTGTTGCTCGAGGCGAGTCAGCAGCTCAGCGTTCTGCACCAGCAGCTTCTTGCCGTTGCGCACACGCAGGGGCGACAGGGCGCCTTCGAGATATTCCCATACCGGGCGGGTGAACTCCGGCTGGCTGCGATCTGCCTTGATCACGTCCAGGTCGGGGGTGACACCGAGGAAGGCGCGGTCGAAGGTGCTCGGCGAAATGCCGGCTTGCAGGGCCTGCTCGCGGAAGCCCGCTTGCCATTGGGCGAAGGTTTGCAGAGGCTGGATTTCAGTGCTGACGTCGGGCGTTGCGCCGGGCACGGTCACCACTGGGTTGGGTTGGGCAGGGGCCAGCGGCAGCGCGTCGGCGGCGGTGGGCTTTTCCGCACAGGCCACGAGCAGGATGAAGCTGGAGGCCGCGATCAGCTGGCGGGTTTCCCAGCGGGGGATAATACGGAAGAGCATGCACAGATCCAGAGTTGCAGGTCAGGTGACGACCATATCATGCCTGCGCTTGCGATGCTTTCATGCAGCCAAAAAGTAGGAAGCCTCCCAATCTCTCGATTGGAAGGCTTCGCGGCGGTAGCTGCCTTTGCCCTTGTTCGGTTGTTCCTGGCGGCAGCGGAACAGTGGCTGGGCGATGATGGACTTGGCCTTGTTGGGGCCGTGCTTTTTCGGCTTTTTGCTCATGGCGGTCTCCCGGGGTTGGGTGGGTTTCGGGCGCACTGTAGGCCCCCCGAGGGGTGGGGGCCAATTGATTGTGTATATGATCGAGGCTCTGGTGCCTATGCAGGCGCGGGCCTGCGCCCAATCGCCAATGTGTGTCCGCCCCCGATCGGCGTAGGAGCGGGTTCACCCGCGAATACGGTAGCGGCGTCAACGGTGAACGGCGGGTGGAGACTGGCCAGCAGGGCCGGCCTCTTCGCGGGTGAACCCGCTCCTACACGACGGCCTGTGTCCAACCCCTGATGTGTGTCCGCCCCCGATCAGGTGTAGGAGCGGGTTCACCCGCGAATACGGTGGCGGCTGCGACGGCGAATGACCGGGGATATTGGCCGGCAGCCCCGGCCCTTTCGCGGGTAAACCCGCCCCTACATGGGCGGCAGGGTCAGGCGCTGGCCAGCCATCAACAGCGACAGCCGCGCCAGGCCAATCCAGGGCGAACCTTCTGCCTGCCCTTTGATCTGCGCATCGATACGCTGGGCATCCTGCAGCAGTTGTGCCCAGCGCTGCGCCGAGAGGCGCTGCAGGGCCTTGCTGACCAGCGGTCGGCGTTTGTCCCAGATGGGCGGGCGGGTCTGGCTGAACGCTTTGTCCAATGGCACGCCTTGGCTGAACTGCTGGGCCAGCCCCGCCAGCTGACGCAGCTCACGGGCCAAGGCCCAGAGGATGACGGGCGGCTCCACACCTTCACCGCGCAAGCCTTCGAGCATGCGCAGGGCATGCGCAGCCTCGCCGTTGAGAATGGCATCGACCAGGCCGAAGACATCGAAGCGGGCGCTGTCGGCGACGGCAGCCTGCACGGTTTCCACGGTGATCTGACTGCCTTCGGCCAGCAACTTGAGCTTTTCGATTTCCTGCGCGGCTGCCAGCAGGTTGCCTTCCACGCGCGCGGCAATCAGGTCGACGGCATCACGCTGGGCTGACAGGCCGGCCTGTTGCAGGCGCTGGTTGATCCACTGAGGCAACTGGTGCACATCCACCGGCCAGATCTGGATGAACTGGCAATGGGCGCCTTCGATCAATGCCTTGCCCCACTTGGTCTTCTGCGCACTGCTGTCGAGCTTGGGCAGGCTGATCAGCAACAGCGTGTCTTCGGCGGGATTGGCGCAGTATTCCATCAGCGCGGCGGCACCTTTGTCACCGGGCTTGCCTGAGGGCAGGCGCAGTTCCAGCAGGCGGCGCTGGGCGAACAGCGACAGGCTTGCACCCGCCTGGAGCAGGGTGCCCCAGTCGAAGTTGGCGTCGGCACTGAATACCTGGCGTTCATCGAAACCTTGCTGACGCGCGGCATTGCGGATGGCGTCGGCGGCTTCCTGGCACAGCAGCGGGTCGTCGCCGCTGACCACGTAGACCGGTGCCAGGGCGCCTTGCAGGTGCTTGTTGAGTTGGGCAGGGGCGAGTTTCATGGGAGCAGGCGAGGCGCCCGAGGGCGCCCCTCACGGGCTTAGTTGCCCGGAACTTCCAGTGGCGATTGCTGAGGCGTCTCGGCTTGCTGGCGGCGGGCTGCTTCCAGCGCGGCAGCTTCGGCGCTGGCACGCTCGTCGGCTTTACGCTGCAGCTCATCCAGCTGGGACGGGGACAACATTTGCAAGCGTACGACCATGGCGTTGACCAGGTCGCGGCGCATTTCTTCGCGGGCGCGTTTGGCTTCCTGCTCGGAGCCGGTGATGTTCGAGCCGTCACGCACGTAGACCTTGCGCACCTCCAGCTTGTCGCTCATCAGCTCCAGGTTGTTCAGGCCCAGGATGCTGTAGTCCAGCTTGGTGGTCAGCTCGTACTCGGCGGTACGGTTGCCACTGTTGTAGGTGGCCGAGCGCTCGCGCTCCTGTTCGTTGGTCAGCACCAGGCGATACGGTGCGCCGGCGTGCACGTTGACGCCGCTACGTTCCAGTACTTCACGCAGCTGGACCACGGTCGGGCCATAGGCATTGCGCGCGCTGACGTCCATTTCCTTCACGCTCAGCTCGGTGGCGCCGGTGCCGCGCAGCTGGAAACCGCAGGCGCTGAGCATGACCGCCAGGCCGATTACCAGCAAATTGCGTTTGATCATGTTGTTGCTCCCTTTTGGGCCTGTTCCGCCCACCCGCAGCCAATGCGGGTGGGCGTTTTCATCAGTTGGCGACGATGTTGACCAGTTTGCCCGGTACCACGATGACCTTGCGGATGGTCAGGCCATCGATGAAGCGCAGGACATTCTCGTTGCTGCGGGCAGCGGCTTCGACTTCTTCGCGGCTGGCAGCAGCAGGCATCTCGACCTGGCCGCGCAGTTTACCGTTGACCTGAACCACCAAGGTAATGGTGTCCTGCACCAGCGCCTGTTCGTCGACGCTTGGCCATGCGGCATCGATCACCGACCCTGCATGGCCCAGGTGCTGCCACAGCGCGTGAGAGATGTGCGGAGTGATCGGTGCCAGCAGCAGGGTGACGGCTTCCAGGCCTTCCTGCAGCAGGGCACGGTCCTGTTCGGTGGCTTGTGGGGCCTTTTCCAGCACGTTCATCACGGTCATCACCTGGGCGATGGCGGTATTGAACTTGTGGAACTGGCCCACGTCGGTGCTGGCCTGCTTGATGGCGGCGTGAATCGCGCGGCGGATGACTTTTTGCGCGTCGTCCAGGGCGGCGACATCCAGCTTGCCTGGCAGACCCTGGCTGACGTGAGCCTGAGCCAGGCGCCAGACGCGGCGCAGGAAGCGGCTGGCACCCTCGACGCCGGAGTCGGACCATTCCAGGCTCATGTCGGGCGGCGAGGCGAACATCATGAACAGGCGGCAGGTGTCGGCGCCATAGGCTTCGATCATGGACTGCGGGTCGACGCCGTTGTTTTTCGACTTGGACATCTTTTCGGTGCCACCGATTTCCACCGGCAGGCCGTCGGTTTTCAGGCGGGCGCCAATGATCTTGGCTTTGGCATCACGCTCGATCTCGACATCGGCCGGGTTGAACCAGTCCTTGCCGCCGTTGCTGGCAACGCGGTAGTAGGTCTCTGCGACCACCATGCCCTGGGTCAGCAGGTTCTTGAACGGCTCGTTCGAGGTGACCAGGCCTTCGTCACGCATCAGCTTGTGGAAGAAGCGCGCGTACAGCAAGTGCAGGATCGCGTGTTCGATACCGCCGATGTACTGATCTACCGGCAGCCAGTGGTTGGCGGCTTTGGGGTCGACCAGGCCTTTGTCGTAGTTTGGCGAGGCGTAGCGGGCGAAGTACCAGGACGACTCGACGAAGGTGTCCATGGTGTCGGTTTCGCGCTTGGCCGGAGTACCGCATTTCGGGCAGCTGCATTCGTAGAATTCAGGCATGCGCGCCAGTGGCGAACCGGCCCCGTCCGGCACCACGTTCTCCGGCAGGGTGACCGGCAACTGGTCTTCCGGCACCGGTACGTCGCCGCAGGACGGGCAGTGGATGATCGGGATCGGGCAGCCCCAGTAGCGCTGGCGGCTGATACCCCAGTCGCGCAGGCGGAACTGGGTACGCGATTTGCCCAGTTCCTTGCGGATCAGCGCCGCTTCGATGGCGTCGAAGGCGCCAGCGAAGTCCAGGCCGTCGAATTCTGCGGAGTTGATCAGCTGGCCGTGTTCGCCATAGGCGGCCTGCCATTCGCTGCCGACTTCATCGCCAGCGCTGGTGCGCACCACGGCCTTGACCGGCAGGTTGTACTTGTGGGCGAACTCGAAGTCGCGCTCGTCGTGGGCCGGTACGGCCATTACCGCGCCATCACCGTAGTGCATCAGCACGTAGTTGGCGACCCATACTGGCAGCTTCTCGCCAGTGAGCGGGTGCTCGACCAGCAGGGAAGTGGCCATGCCCTTCTTCTCTTGGGTGGCCATGTCGGCTTCGGCAACGCTGCCGCTCTTGCACTCATCGATGAACGCCTGCAGCGCCGGGTTGCCCTGCGCGGCCTGGGTGGCCAGCGGGTGCTCGGCGGCGACGGCGACGTAGGTGGCGCCCATCAGCGTGTCCGGACGGGTGGTGAAGACCTTGAGGGTGCCTTCGTGGCCGATGCTGGCCTGGTCGTACGGGAACTGTACTTCCATGCCGCGCGATTTGCCGATCCAGTTGCGCTGCATGGTCTTGACCTGCTCAGGCCAGCCCGGCAGCTCGTCGAGGCTCTCCAGCAGTTCGTCGGCGTAATCGGTGATGCGGAAATAGTACATCGGGATTTCGCGCTTCTCGATCAGCGCGCCCGAACGCCAGCCACGGCCGTCGATGACCTGTTCGTTGGCCAGTACGGTCTGGTCCGCCGGGTCCCAGTTCACGGTACCGTTCTTGCGGTAAATGATGCCTTTCTCGAACAGACGGGTGAACAGCCACTGCTCCCAACGGTAGTAGTCGGGTTTGCAGGTGGTGACTTCACGTGCCCAGTCGATGGCCAGGCCCAGGCTCTTGAGCTGGGTCTTCATGTAGTCGATGTTTTCGTACGTCCACTTGGCCGGGGCGACGTTGTTTTTCATCGCCGCGTTTTCCGCGGGCATGCCGAAAGCGTCCCAGCCCATCGGTTGCAGGACGTTCTTGCCCAGCATGCGCTGGTAGCGGGCAATCACGTCACCGATGGTGTAGTTGCGCACGTGGCCCATGTGTAGCTTGCCGCTCGGGTACGGGAACATCGATAGGCAATAGTAGGTGTCTTTGCCTGGCTGTTCGGTCACAGCGAACGATTGTTGCTCGTCCCAGAACTTCTGGGCGGCGGCTTCGATATCACGGGGCGTGTATTGTTCGTGCATGGCTACTTTTGGCTGAGAGAGAAGAGACCTTGTTCCAGGCAGCGGAACCTCGCTGCGTCCGGCACTCCGGTGTCGTTTAGAGTGAACGCCGTAGCATACAGCAGCGCTGCGTATCGTGGGAAACCTTCGTTGCGAATGCCCGCTGGTCGCGGCACACGGCTGCTTTTTGCAGCGACGCTAAGCTCAGGTGTGGGGGGGATATTCTTACCTTCAATGAGGTGAACGGATGGGAGAGACGCAGCTACCCGCAATCAGACCGGAGCTTTACGAGCGCCTGATCGACCGGCTTGGCCTGGCACTGGAAACGGCCAGGACCTCGGTTCGATTGCGCGACGAGATGCCAGCTGAGCTTGAGTTGCGTGGCCTGAGCCACGCAGAGTTCGAAGTGATAAAGGCCTACCTGGATTCCCTCCCGGAGCGCCACAATGCCTCTGTCGGCAGTTACCCACAAGCGGAGCCGACATCGGCCAAGATCATCTGGCTCAAGGACAAGAAACGCCCCGCCAGTAAGGCGAGATCCAGGACGCTGCCGCATCGCTAGCCGTTCAGGACGCCAGGCGCAGGCTATCGCGCGCCGGTTCTTTACTATCACACAACTCACGATCGACGCCGGTACGCACTTGTTGACCGGCGTCGATCCTTCTAGGCTGCACGCCTGCCAAGGAGGTGTGGCCGATGCCGATCCGTTTCTTCATCAAACAATGGCTGATGCCGCCGGGCGTGCTGCTCTTGCTGCTGCTTGCTGCCTGGTGGCTGCGCACGCGGCGGCCACGGTTGGCGGCGCTTTGCTTTGCCGCAGGACTGGGTGGTCTGTGGCTGATGAGCCTGCCGCTGGTGGTGCAGGAAACCGCCCGTGTGCTGGAAAGTGAGCCGCCGCTGGCGGTGAGCGACTGGGCCGGCCTGGCGAGCCGGGCGGATGCCATTGTGGTGCTGGGCGCCGGGCGCGAGCGCGGGGACCCGGCCTGGGGTGGCGGTGACCAGCCCACGGCCACGGCGCTGGAGCGTATGCGCTTTGCGGCGCGGCTGGCCAAGGCCTCCGGTCTGCCAGTGTTGACCAGTGGCGGGTTGCATTACGGGACGCCGCCCAGCGAGGCGAGGCTGATGGCTGATCGCCTGCGTGAAGATTTCGCTGTCGAGGTGAAATGGCGCGAAGAGGCCAGCCGCACGACTTGGGAAAATGCCCAGCTGACGGCAAAAGTGCTGCAGCCTTTGGGAATTCGCAGGGTGGTGCTGGTGACCCAGGCCTGGCACATGCAGCGCTCACGCTGGAGTTTTGAAAAGGCGGGGTTCGAGGTGGTGCCGGCGCCGGTGGGGTTCCTGGGGCGCGATCATGCGCGGCCGTTTGGCGGGCTGTTGCCAGAGAGCCGGGCGATGTGGCAGAGCGGGCAACTGCTTAATGAAGTTGTGGGGTTGGCGGGGTATCGGGTGTTTTACTGATTCACCGGCTTACATAGTCCCCTGTAGGAGCGGGCTTGCCCGCGAAAGGGCCGGCCCTGCCGGCCAATCTCCACCCGCCGTTCACCGTTGCCGCCACTACCGTATTCGCGGGTAAACCCGCTCCTACAGTGGCCGCGTATCGCCAATCAGACGGTTTTTGCAATACGCCCTGCCAGCAACGCCCAGCCCAGCAACAATGCACAGACTATTGCCAGCGGCCATGAGCGCCATTGCAGGTAAGGTGTCAGCTGCTGCATCGGCACCACTTCGCCATACAGCACTGCCTGCTGGAATTGCGGAACCTGCGTGGTAATGCGGCCAAACGGGTCGATCAGCGCCGTCACGCCGTTGTTGGTGGCGCGGATCATCCAGCGGCCGGCTTCCAGCGCGCGCATCTGCGCCATCTGCAGGTGCTGCAAGGGGCCGATGGATTTGCCGAACCAGGTGTCGTTGCTGATGGTCAGCAGCAGGTCGCTACGCGCAGCCAGGCCGGCGGCGAACTCGGGGTAGACCACCTCGTAGCAGATGTAAGGGGCAATCTGGTAGCCCTTGGCCTGCAGCAGCGGCTGGTCTTCCGGGCCGCGGGCGAAGTCCGACATGGGCAGGTCGAAGAACTCGATGGCCCCACGCAGCACGTCTTGCAGCGGCACATACTCGCCAAACGGCACCAGCTTCTGCTTGAGGTAAGTACCATCGCCTTCGCCCGTGACGGTGATGCCGTTGTAGTAGCGGCGCTGGTGGTGCACTTCTTCACGCACCGGCACCCCCGTGATCAGTGCCGAGTGGCGCTCGGCGGCGAAGCGGCCCATCACGTCGATGTAGCCCTGGGCCTGGTCCTTGAGTACCGGAACAGCAGTTTCCGGCCAAACCAGCAGGTCCACTGGCCTGGAGCTGAAACTCAGGTCGCGGTATAGCGCCAGTTGCGCGTCGATGTGCCTCGGGTCCCATTTCAGGTCCTGCTCGACGTTGCCCTGGATCGCCGCCACTTTCAGCGGCTCGCCTGCCGGAATGGTCCAGGCATGGCCCTTGAGCGCCAGGCCCAGCACCCAGGGGGCCAGCAACAGCACACTGGCCACGGCCAGGAACGAGGGGCGGGTGCGCAGGCGGTGCAGGTTGCACAGCAGGGCGGCGGTGAGGGCGAGGGTGAAGGAAATCAGCCATACCCCGCCCAGCGGCGCAAGGCCGGCCAGCGGGCCGTCCAGTTGGCTATAGCCGGCGTACAGCCAGGGGAAGCCGGTCAGGAACCAGCCGCGGAAGGCCTCTTGCAGGAGCCAGAGGGCGGCGAAGCACAGGGCGTCGGCCAGTGGTGCTTCGTTGCGGCGTAGCCAGCGCGCCCACAACCAGGTGGGCAGGGCAAAGAACCAGGCCAGTGCGGCGAAGAACGCCAGTAACAGCACGATCGCCAGCAGCGGCGAGGCGCCGCCGTAGGTGTTCATGCTGACGTAGATCCACCAGGTGCCGGCGCCATACAGGCCAAACCCGAACCACCAGCCACGCCACATGGCCTGGCGCGGGCTGAGCTCGCGCAGGCCAAGGTAGAGCATCGCGATGGACAACACCGCCAGCGGCCAGATGTCGAACGGCGCCAGGGCCAGGAGGGTGGAAGCACCGGCCGCCAGGGCCAGCAGGTTACCGGGCCAGCCGGGGCGGGTGATCCAACGCATGTTTGTCCTTAACGGGTGATCGGGGTCAGGCGCAGCAAGTGTATCCGCCGGCTGTCGGCGTTGAGAATACGGAACTTGTAAGAGCCGATCTCAGTGGTTTCGTTGCGCTTGGGCAGGTGGCCAAAGGCGCTCATCACCAGGCCGCCGACCGTGTCGAACTCGTCATCGGAGAACTCGCTGTCGAAGAACTCGTTGAAGTTCTCGATCGGGGTAAGCGCTTTGACCAGGAAATCACCGCTGGGCAGTGGCTTGATGTAGCTGTCTTCCTCGACGTCGTGCTCGTCCTCGATATCGCCGACGATCTGCTCCAGCACATCCTCGATGGTAACCAGGCCCGCCACGCCGCCATATTCGTCGATGACGATGGCCATGTGGTTGTGGTTGGCGCGGAACTCGCGCAGCAACACGTTCAGGCGCTTGGACTCGGGTACGAAGGTGGCCGGGCGCAGCAGGTCCTTGATGTTGAAGCTGTCGCCGTTCTCCTTGAGGATCAATGGCAGCAAGTCTTTGGCGAGCAGGATCCCGAGCACATCGTCATGGCTTTCGCCGATTACCGGGTAGCGCGAGTGCGCGGCGTCGATCACCGCCGGCAGGAACTCGCGAGGCGACTGGCCGGCCTTGATGCTGTTCATCTGCGAGCGCGGCACCATGATGTCGCGAACCTGCAGGTCGGCGACCTGAATGGCGCCTTCGACGATGGTCAGCGCTTCGCTGTCCAGCAATTTGTTCTGATGGGCTTCGCGCAGCAGCTCAAGCAGCTCCTGGCGGTTTTTCGGCTCATGGGCAAAAGCCTGGGTCAGTTTACCCAGCCAGGACTTCTGCCCGTTGCTCGATCGATCTTCGCTCATGGCGGTTCTCGTGATCCTTCGTGTATCAGTGTGTGATTGTGTCGGTTTCATCATCGGCATACGGGTCGGGGTGACCCAGTTCTGCCAGCAATTCCCGTTCCAGGCTTTCCATTTCCTCGGCCTCCTCATCCTCGATGTGGTCATAGCCGAGCAAGTGCAGGCAACCGTGGATGACCAGGTGCGCCCAGTGCGCCTCCAGCGATTTGCCTTGTTCGGCCGCTTCGCGCTCGACCACCGCCACGCAGATCACCAGGTCGCCCAGCAGCGGGATATCGAGCAGGTCATCGGGCACATCGGCCGGGAACGACAACACATTGGTCGCGTAGTCCTTGTGCCGGTAGGTGTGGTTCAGCTCGCGGCCTTCGGTTTCGTCGACCAGGCGAATGGTCATTTCCGAGTCTGCGCTGCGCTGGCGCAACGCCAATTCGCACCAGCGGCGAAAGGCGGCGTCATCTGGAGTGGCAGCATCCGTGGCCCGTTGGATATCAAGTTCAAGCATCTTTGCCGGGCGCCTCGGGCTTGGGCTGACGGGCTTCGAAGCGGTCGTAGGCTTCGACAATACGCTGCACCAGTGGGTGACGAACCACATCCTTGGGTTGGAAATGGGTAAAGCTGATCCCGGGAACGTCCTTCAGCACCTCGATGACGTGCGCCAGGCCCGACTTGGTGCCACGGGGCAGGTCGACCTGGGTGATGTCACCGGTGATCACCGCGGTAGAGCCGAAACCGATGCGGGTCAGGAACATCTTCATCTGTTCGAGCGTGGTGTTCTGGCTTTCGTCGAGGATGATGAAGCTGTTGTTCAGGGTGCGGCCACGCATGTAGGCCAGAGGGGCGATTTCGATCACCTGGCGTTCGATCAGCTTGGCCACGTGTTCGAAGCCGAGCATTTCGTACAGGGCGTCGTACAGCGGGCGCAGGTACGGGTCGATTTTCTGTGCCAGGTCGCCGGGCAGGAAACCGAGCTTTTCACCTGCCTCGACCGCCGGGCGCACCAGCAAGATGCGGCGCACCTGTTCGCGTTCCAGCGCGTCCACGGCGCAGGCTACGGCCAGGTAGGTCTTGCCGGTACCGGCCGGGCCGATGCCGAAATTGATGTCGTTGGCCAGGATTTCCTTGACGTAGCGCTGCTGGTTGAGCCCGCGCGGGCGGATGTTGCCCTTGCGCGTGCGCAGCGACACGCTGACCTCGTTGACGGCCGGGTTGTCGATGTTTTCGACAGCCGACTCCTGCAGGTACAGGTGTACGGTTTCCGGTGACAGGTCGGTGGCCTTGGTCTCGCGATAGAGACGGCGCAGCAGCTGTTCGGCAGCAGAGGTGGTCCTGGGTTCGCCGATCAGTTCGAACTGATTGCCGCGGTTGCGGATCTCGATGGCCAGGCGCTGCTCGATCAGGCGCAGGTGCTCGTCGAACTGGCCGCACAAGTTGGCGAAACGGTGGGCCTCGAAGGGTTCGAGGATGAAACGATGGGGTTCTATGGGTGCGTTCAAGGTCGTTTTTAGCCGCTCGACGGCGATGGAGTTGAACTCAAGAATAACCCTTGAATGGCAGTGGCGAAAGCACTGAAACGTTCAACGGTATGTACGGGCTGTTCTGGCCTCGTCGCGGGTGAGCCCGCTCCTGCAAGGCCGGTAGAGATCCTGTGGGCGCGGGCTCACCCGCGAAGGGGCCAGAACAGGTATCATGGCCACCTTTTCTTACGCATGTGTTATCTGGTCGAACATGAGCAAGCGCGAACCCGCCATCTATAAAGTGATCTTCCTGAACCAGGGCCAGGTCTTCGAGATGTACGCCAAGCAGATCTACCAGAGTGACCTGTGGGGCTTTCTGGAAATCGAGGAGTTCGTGTTCGGAGAGCGCTCGCAGCTGGTAGTGGACCCGAGTGAGGAGAAGCTCAAGAGCCAGTTCGACGGAGTGGTCCGCAGTTTCGTGCCAATGCACTCGATTGTGCGCATCGATGAGGTGGAGCGGCTGGGCACGGCGAAGATCAGCGAGGCCAAGGGTGGCGGCAATGTGATGCCGTTCCCGATGCCAATGCCGGAAAAGTGACCTTCAGGGAAGCGGCGAGAACGGCGTACGCCCTTCGGCGCTCTGCAGCTCCAGCAGGTACTTGCGGAAAATCTGGCCGAGCACCTGGGTGGCATGCTCCAGTTCGTCGCGGGGCATTTGCTCGGTCACTTCGTCGGCCATGTCCAGCGCATCTTCGGCGCCATTGACCGCAGCCATCTTCAGCAGGATGTAGGCCTGCACGTTGTTGGCCTTGACCCCTTCGCCACGGAAGAACATGGCGCCCAGGCGGTATTGGGCGTCGGCATGGCCTTGCAGCGAAGCCTTCTGGAACCAGTCCAGGGCTTTGTCCAGGTTTTTTGGTGTTTGCGTGTAGTAATACTCGCCCAGTTCGAATTGCGCCTGGGCATCCCCCGCAGTAGCCGTCTGCTCGCAGGCCTTGAGGGCGTTTGCCAGGTCTTCAGGCTGAACGTTCAAGGTACAGCGGCCCGTCGCCGGAATCAGCAACGAGTTACCGCCCTCCGCCAGGGCCAGCAGGGGCTGAAGAAGCAACAGGCAGCCCAGGGTCAGGGCGCGGCCGGTGCGGTTCATGGGGATCGACTTACCTCTGCAAAGCTGCGGCCAATGTCTCTGGTGGCACATTATGGGATAAGCAGCGCCAACCTTACAAAGTTTTACTCGAATTTCTGCTTGGTTGGGGAAGTCAGCTGATTGTGCGTGCGTAATTATTGCCTGTGCCGGCCTCTTCGCGGGTGAACCCGCTCCTACAAGGGGGTGTCGCTTTCATGAGTGTAGGAGTGGGTTGGCTCACGAAGAGGCCGGCGCAGGCTGGCAATTACTTCAATGCAGCAAAGGCTTTCTCAGCCGCATCCAGGGTGATCTGCAGCTCCTTGTCACCGTGGGCGATGGAGGTGAAGCCCGCCTCGAATGCGCTCGGTGCCAGGTACACGCCACCGTCGAGCATCAGGTGGAAGAAGCGCTTGAAGCGCTCGGCATCGCTGGCCATCACGTCTTCGAAAGTGACGATATCGTCGGCGCCGCTGAAGTACAGACCGAACATGGCACCGGCCTGGGTGGTGACGAATGGCACGCCAGCGGCATCGGCGCGCTGCTGCAGGCCATCGAGCATGCGGCTGGTGTAGTCGGTCAGCTCGGCGTGGAAGCCTGGGCGGCTGATCAGCTTGAGGGTGGTCAGGCCGGCGGCCATGGCCAGCGGATTGCCCGACAGGGTGCCGGCCTGGTAGACCGGGCCGAGCGGGGCGATGCAGCCCATGATTTCACGCTTGCCGCCGAAACAGCCGACCGGCATGCCGCCACCGACGATCTTGCCGAAGGTAGACAGGTCCGGCGTGATGCCGTAATGGCCCTGGGCGCCGCCGAGCGAGACGCGGAAACCGGTCATCACTTCGTCGAAAATCAGCACCACGCCATGCTTGTCGCATTGCTCACGCAGGCCCTCGAGGAAGCCCGGTGCCGGTGGTACGCAGTTCATGTTGCCGGCCACGGGCTCCACGATGATGCAGGCCACGGTCTGGCCAACTTCGGCCAAGGTCTTCTCGACGGCAGCGATGTCGTTGAACGGCAGGGTCAGGGTGTGTTTGGCGAAGTCCGCTGGCACGCCTGCCGAGCTTGGCACGCCTTGGGTCAGCAAGCCGGAGCCGGCTTTTACCAGCAGGCTGTCGGAGTGGCCGTGGTAGCAGCCTTCGAATTTGATGATGGCGTCACGGCCAGTGTAGCCACGGGCCAGGCGGATGGCGCTCATGGTGGCTTCGGTGCCCGAGCTGACCATGCGCACCATTTCCATCGACGGTACGATCGAGCAGACCAGATCGGCCATCTCGGTTTCCATGGCGGTCGGCGCGCCGTAGGACAGGCCGTGCTCCAGCTGCTTGCGTACCGAGTCCAGCACGTCCGGGTGGCCGTGGCCGAGGATCATCGGGCCCCAGGAGCCGACGTAGTCGACGTAGCGTTTGTCGTCTTCGTCAACGACATAGGCGCCTTCGGCATGCTTGAAGAACAGCGGCGTGCCGCCAACGCTCTTGAAAGCGCGGACTGGCGAGTTGACGCCGCCGGGGATGTGCTTCTGGGCTTGGGCGAACAGGGCTTCGGAACGGGACATGGAAGTATCTCTCGAATCAGGATGCGAACAAGGCGTTGAAGGCGCGGGCGCGGCGGGTGACTTCCTGCGCGCTGTCGGCACCGAACAAACCGTGGATCACCGCCAGCAAGTCGGCACCGTGGGCGACCAGCGGGGCGGCGTTGTCGAGGGTGATGCCGCCGATCACGGCGATCGGCAGTTTCACCTGGGCGCGGGCCTGCTGCAGCAGTTCGACGTTGGCAGCGGGCGCGCCCGGCTTGGTGACAGAATTGAAGAAGCGGCCAAACGCCACGTAGCTGGCGCCTTCGCTGGCAGCCTGGGTGGCCAGTTCGAGGCTGGCGTGACAGGTGGAACCGATGATTGCCTGACGGCCGAGCAGTGCGCGGGCCGGGGTCAGCGGGCCGTCGGTCTGGCCCAGGTGTACGCCGACACCCAGGCGTGCGGCCAGTTCGGCGTCATCGTTGATCAGCAACCGGGTGCCGTAACGCTCGCAGAGCTTCATCAGCCCTTCGGCTTCACGCAGGCGGCGCGCCGCATCGTCGCTCTTGTCGCGGTACTGCAGCAGGCACACGCCGCCTTCCAGGGCCGCCTCGACATGGGACAGGAAACGGCCGGCGAGCAGCTGGCTGTCGGTGATGGCATACAGACCGCGTAGCTTCATTGAAGGCCTCGTGTCAGGAGCAGAAGTCCAGGGGCAGGCGGCGCGGCACGTACTGGCCTTTGCCCAGCTGCTCGGCGTCACGCAGGGTGCGCCAGGTGTAGTCCAGGGCGGTGCGCACGGCGCTTTCCAGCTGCTCGCCGAGCGCCAGGCGGCCGGCCAGGGCGCTGGCCAGCGTACAGCCCGAGCCGTGGTAGCTGCCTGGCAGGCGCTGGCAAGTCCAGGTGAAGTGCTGGCCGTCCTGGGTGTACAGGCGGTTGTGAATTTCGTCTTCGTCGCCGTGACCGCCGGTAATCAGCAGGTGTCTACAGAACGGCAACAGTTTCTTGGCGCATTCATCAGCGGTGCCTTCGGGCAGTTCGGCGAGGATGCGCGCTTCGGGCAGGTTCGGTGTGGCGATGGTCGCCAGCGGCAGCAGACGTTCGCGCAGGGCGTAGCCCACTTCGTCCTTGCCCAGGCGGCCACCGCCACCGGCACGCAGCACCGGGTCGCAGACCAGCGGCAGGTGGGGGTGGGCGGCCAGCAGTTCGGCGACGGTGTCGACCATCTCGATCGAGCCGAGCATGCCCAACTTGACGGCGGCCACCGTGGAGTCGGCCAGCACGGCGTTGGCCTGGGCCAGCACCCACTCGCGGTCGAGTACGCGGAAGTCGGAAACGTTGACGGTATCCTGCACGGTCAGGGCGGTCACTGCAGGTGCAGCGTGGCAGCCTTGGGCAATCAGGGCTTCGATATCTGCCTGCAAGCCGGCGCCGCCACTGGGGTCGTGGCCGGAGAGACAGAGGACAACGGGGCGGGAGCTGTAGGTATTCATGGTCGGCGAGCTTACCACCAAACCTGTTTGGGCGGATCGTCCGACAAACGAGTTTTACTGATCGATCGGTCAGGTTGTCTGTTGTTTTTCTATTGAAAGCGTTGATTTAGAGCCTTTTCTTTGTGTTTTTTATGGCCCATTGCCAGGTTGTGAAGCTATGCTAGAGTGCTCGGATAACTCTACAAACGGGTTCTGCAGGATCACGTCGTCTCAAACGGATGGGAGGCTACCGCGACGCGACCGGACAGGCCATGCTGGGGCTGTATGCGCTATTTGCTGATTGTGCTTCTGGGCTTGCTGCCCGTGCTGGCCGGAGCGGTCGATTTCGACGACGCTACCCGGCATCTTCCACTGGGCAAGGCCATGCAGGTTTATGAAGACCCCGATGGCAATGCCAGCATCGCTCAGGTCAGTGCCCCCGGGTTTGCCAAACACTTTCAGCCCCACCATGAAGATGTGCTGAACGCCGGTTACTCCACCTCGGTGTTCTGGCTCAAGGTCGAGTTGCGCCCCGTTGCCGCGCCCAGTGCAGCCCCGCGTCAATGGTTGCTGGAGCTGGCCTACCCGCCGCTGGATCACCTCGAACTGTATTTGCCTGACAGCAGCGGCATGTACCGTCTGGCGCAGCGTACCGGCGATGCCTTGCCTTACGACAGCCGGCAGATCCAGCAGAACAACTACTTGTTCGAATTGCAATTGCCCCCTGGCAAGGTGACTACCGCGTACCTGCGGCTGCACAGCCAGGGGTCGGTGCAAGCACCGCTGGCGTTATGGTCCCCTGATGCCTACCTGGAAGAGCAGCCCACGCGCCTGTATGTGCTGGGGATGATCTACGGCGTGTTGCTGGTGATGCTGGTATACAACCTGTTCATCTACCTGAGCGTGCGCGACGTCAGCTACCTCTACTACATCCTTTACATCGCTTCGTTCGGCCTTTACCAGGTGTCGGTGAACGGTGCCGGTGTAGCGTACTTCTGGCCAGACAGCCCTTGGTGGGCGAATGCTTCCACGCCATTGTTCATTGGCGCCGCCGGCCTGTTCGGCTGCCAGTTCGCCCGGCACTTCCTGCGACTGGGCAGCATCAACCGTGGCTTCGACCGCCTGTTGCAACTGCTGATGCTGGGGGGCGCGCTGGTCATGGTGCTGGCGGTGAGCATGCCCTATGGCGTTGCTCTGCGCATGGCCACGCTGCTGGCGTTGCTGTTCACTGTAAGCGTCTTCTGCGCCGGCCTGTATGCCTGGTGGCGCGGCTTTCGAGTGGCGCGCTGGTTCATCATCGCCTGGACGGCGTTTCTGCTTGGCGGTCTGGTCAACACCTTGATGGTGCTGGGCTACCTGCCGAACGTGTTCATCACCATGTATGCCAGCCAGTTGGGTTCGGCGCTGGAGGTGGCCTTGTTGTCGCTGGCGCTGGCCGACCGCATCAACAGCCTGCGCGAGCAGCAGGCGCAGACCTTGCGCGACACTGGGCGTACGCTCGAGCAACTGAACCTGCAACTGGCCAGGAGCAACCGTCTGAAGGACGAGTTCCTGGCCAGCGTGACTCACGAGCTGCGCACCCCGATGAACGGGGTGATTGGCTCGCTCGAGTTGATGCACACCCTGCCGATGGATGCCGAAATGGCTCAGTACCATCACACGGCAGTGGGGTCTGCCCAAGGCATGATGGATATGGTCGATGCCATTCTTACCCTGTCCGAATTGCAGGCCGGCCGCCTGCGGGTGCAGCCGGCACCGTTCAGCCTGCGCGCCCTGTTACAGGGCTTGCGCGCCGGTTATGCCGGGCAGGCTCTGGGCAAAGGGTTGTACCTGAGCCTGGATATTCCGGCCGACCTGCCGGACGAGTTGCTCGGTGACGGGCAGAAACTGGCGCACTGCCTGGGTTGCCTGGTGGATAACGGTTTGAAGTTCACCCATCAGGGCGGGGTGATGATCCAGGTACGCGGCCGCCGGGTGGGGCCGGGTGATCTGGCGTTGACCTTTACCGTCAGCGACAGCGGTATCGGTTTCGATGATCTGGAGCAGTCGACCCTGTACCAGCGGTTCTTCCAGGTCGATGGTTCGATGACCCGGCGGTATGGCGGTTTGGGCATCGGCTTGTCGATTTGCCGGCAGATGGGGGAGTTGCTGGGGGCCAGATTGGCACATGAATCGACGCGCGGGTTGGGTAGCCGCTTCGAGTTGAGTTTGAACATGGCGATTTCGCAGGCGCAGATGAGCCCGCACATGCTGCAGGCGCGGCGCTCGCTGTAGGAGCGGGTTCACCCGCGAAAGGGCCGGGCCTGCTGGCCAATATCCACCCACCGTTCACCGTTGCCGCCACCACCGTATTCGCGGGTAAACCCGCTCCTACACAGCACAGGTCGTTGTAGGAGCGGGTTCACCCGCGAAAGGGCCGGGCCTGCTGGCCAATATCCACCCACCGTTCACCGTTGCCGCCACCACCGTATTCGCGGGTAAACCCGCTCCTACACAGCACAGGTCGTTGTAGGCGCGGGTTCACCCGCGAAAGGGCCGGGTCTGCTGGCCGATATCCACCCGCCGTTCACCGTTGCCGCCACCACCGCATTCGCGGGTAAACCCGCTCCTACACACAGGTCGTTGTAGGAGCGGGTTCACCCGCGAAAGGGCCGGGTCTGCTGGCCAATATCTACCCACCGTTCACCATTGCCGCCATCATCGTATTCGCGGGTAAACCCGCTCCTACGCGCGCGCGCACGCCAGCAACCACACGTTTAGTCATGAATACCCCTTTGACTACCCCGCAAGCAGTGCTTCACTGGGTCTCTCAAGCCTACCCGGATCCAGGAGCCCCCCGATGAGCCTGCACCAGTACGCTGAAACCCACGAAGTCACCAATCAGCCGCCGCCACTCGACGGTGCCAACCTGTACCGCCTCGACATTCCACTGCAGGAATGGTCAAGGCGTTTTGGCGCGGGCTGGGCCGAGTCGCGGATCGACGCCTATGGTGCCCTGGCCGGCGGCCCGCTGATGCAGGCAGGCTTCCTGGCCAACGCGCACAAACCCGAGTTCAGCAGCCACGACCGCTATGGCCATCGCATCGACCTGGTCGAGTTCCACCCGGCCTACCATGAGCTGATGCGTACCGCCGTCGAACATGGCCTGCCTTCTTTACCATGGGCCGAACCCCGCGCTGGCGCCCATGTTGCACGGGCGTCGATGACCTACCTGCACAGCCAGGCCGAGGCCGGCACCGGTTGCCCGCTGACCATGACGTTTGCCGCCGTGCCGGCATTGCGCCTGCAGCCTGAACTGGCTGAATACTGGCTGCCGAAGGTCCTTGCCTGCGAATATGATCCGCGCAACGTGGGTGACCGGCACAAGGCCGGGGTCACGCTTGGCATGGCGATGACCGAAAAGCAGGGCGGCACCGATGTGCGCGCCAACACTACCCGGGCCTATCCGGTCGGTACGCCGGGCCCGGGGCAGGCCTATGAGCTGGTTGGCCACAAGTGGTTCTGCTCGGCGCCGATGTGCGACGCTTTCCTGACCTTGGCGCAAACCGACAAAGGCCTGAGCTGCTTTCTGCTGCCGCGCCACCGCCCGGATGACAACCGCAACCAGTTCTATATCCAGCGGCTGAAGAACAAGCTGGGCAACAGCTCCAACGCCTCCAGCGAGGTAGAGTTTCGCGGTGCGCTGGCGTGGATGATTGGCGAAGAGGGGCGCGGCGTGCCGACCATCATCGAGATGGTCGCCATGACCCGGTTCGACTGCATGGTCGGCTCCAGCGCGCTGATGCGCCAGGCGCTGACGCAGGCGGCCCACCATTGCGCGCATCGCAAGGTCGGCGGGCGGGTACTGAACGAGCAGCCATTGATGCAGAACGTGCTGGCCGACCTGGCACTGGAAAGTGAGGCTGCGTTGGCCCTGAGCTTGCGCATGGGCCAGGCGCTGGAGCAACTGGACGACCCACAGCAGGCGCATTTCGCTCGGCTGGTCACGGCGGTGGGCAAATACTGGATCTGCAAACGTGCGCCGGCCATGATCAACGAGGCCGCCGAATGCCTGGGTGGCGCGGGTTATGTGGAAGACAGCATTCTGCCACGGCTGTACCGCGAGGCGCCGGTCAACTCGACCTGGGAGGGCTCGGGCAACGTGCAGTGCCTGGATGTGCTGCGGGCATTGTCCAAGGAGCCGGGAGTGCTCGATGCACTGTTTGCCGAGCTGGGTGACGGGCATGGCGACCCGCGCCTGGCGGCGCATATCGGCAACCTCAAGGGGGCGTTTGCCGACACCGGTGACATGCAGTACCGCGCGCGCCAACTGACCGAGGATATTGCCCTGGCGTTGCAGGCCAAGCTGCTGCTGGAGGCGGGGAATACAGAGGTCAGTGATGCGTTTATCGGCAGCCGCTTGGCCGGTGGTGGCAGGGTGTATGGGGCACTGCCGCGAGGTGTGGATGTGATGGCATTGGTAACAAGGGCTACGCCTGCCTGGCCGCTGTAGCAGCGGGCTTGCCCGCGAATCAACCCAACAGCGATCAATGGGGGTGTATTTAACCAAGAAGGCAGGCAAGATGGATCACATGCATGTCCAGACAGGAAGCACAGTGTGAGCCACGCTTTTGTAGTCGTTGATACCCCCGAACAGGCCGTCGACCGTCTGGCGGCCTTGCATGAACAGGCCACAGGGGCCCTTAGTAAGGCCCTGAAGCGTTACCTGAAGGACCGTACCGAGCCCGATGCCGATGAGCGCGACCTGTTCCGCTACCCGGCACTGCGTCTGACCTACTACAGCCATGGCGAAGTCGCCGCCACCACCCGCGCCTACGCCAAGGTTCAGGTTGCCGGCACCTACAGCGTCACCATTACCCAGCCCGCTGCGTTCCGTGGCTACCTGTTGGAACAACTGCGCCCGCTGATGCATGACTACACCGTCACGGTAGAAGTCGGCGTCAGCGAGCAGAACATCCCTTACCCCTATGTGGTCGACCAGGGCGACGAGCTGGCCGGCAGCGGCATTACCGCTGCGCAGCTGGCGCGTGTGTTCCCCAGCACCGACCTGTCGGCGGCCACCGACAACATCGCTGATGGCCTGTACGACTGGGACCGTGCTGAAATCATGCCACTGGCGTTGTTCGATGCCGCGCGGGTCGACTTCTCGCTGCGCCGCCTGGTGCACTACACCGGCAGCGACTGGCGCCATGTACAGCCGTGGATCCTGCTGACCAACTACCACCGCTATGTCGATCAGTTCATCAGCCATGGCCTGGAACAACTGCGTGACGACTCGCGCTTCGTGCGTATGGTGTTGCCGGGTAACGTTGTGATCGAAAAGGGCATGGACCATGGCGAAACCCAGGCCCTGGTGGCCAGCGTGGTCTGGCACCGCTACCAGATGCCGGCCTACCACCTGATCGCCGCCGACGGCAATGGCGTTACCTTGGTCAACATTGGTGTCGGCCCGTCCAACGCCAAGAACATCACCGACCACCTGGCCGTGCTGCGCCCGCATTGCTGGCTGATGATCGGCCACTGCGGCGGCCTGCGGCAGTCGCAGACCATCGGCGACTACGTGCTGGCGCACGCCTATATGCGTCGTGACGGCATTCTCGACCGGGTCGTGCCGCCGAATATCCCGATCCCGGCCCTGGCCGAAGTGCAGATGGCCTTGCAGGAGGCTGCCGCACAGGTCACTGGCGAGCGTGGCGAGCAGTTGAAAAAGCGCCTGCGCACCGGCACCGTGCTGACCTACGACGACCGCAACTGGGAGCTGCGCTGGGCCCAGGAACGCCCGTTGATCAACCTGTCGCGTGCCGTGGCGGTGGACATGGAAAGCGGCACCATTGCTGCCCAGGGCTACCGTTTGCGCGTGCCTTACGGCACCTTGCTGTGTGTGTCCGACAAGCCGCTGCACAGCGAGATCAAACTGCCAGGTTCGGCCAACGCTTTCTACAACCGGGCGGTCAGCCAGCACCTGAAGATCGGCATTGCCGCCCTCGACCTGCTGCGCACCGAGCTCAACTCGCTGCACTCGCGTAAACTGCGCAGCTTCGATGAGCCGCCGTTCCGCTGAGGATCCATGTCACTGCCACCCCGTAACAAGCCGCGCCGCCCCCAGGCGCGGCCTGCCGCCGGCCCGCGTCGCCAGGCCAAGGCGCCACCCGCTGAGCCGCGCCTGATCCTGTTCAACAAACCGTTCGACGTGCTGACCCAGTTCAGCGACGGTGAAGGGCGCGCGACGCTCAAGGACTTCATCGACATCCCGGGCGTATACCCGGCCGGGCGTCTGGACCGCGACAGTGAAGGCCTGCTGTTGTTGACCAATGATGGTGGGCTACAGGCGCGGATTGCCGACCCGAAGCACAAGCTGGCCAAAACCTACTGGGTGCAGGTGGAAGGCGAACCGAGTGACGAGCAGTTGCAGCGTTTGCGCGATGGTGTGGAGCTGAACGATGGGCCGACCTTGCCGGCCGAGGCGCGGCGCCTGGAAGAGCCCGAGCTGTGGCCGCGCAACCCGCCGGTACGCTTTCGCAAAAGTGTGCCGACCAGCTGGCTGGAGCTGGTGATTCGCGAAGGGCGTAACCGCCAGGTGCGGCGGATGACGGCGGCGGTGGGCTTGCCGACCTTACGCCTGGTGCGGGTGCGGATCGGGGATTGGGCGCTGGATGGGCTGGAGCAGGGGGGCTGGCGGGAGGTCCCTGCCAAGCTTTAGTTCAGGTCAGGGGCCTGTTCGCGGGCATGCCCGCTCCCACAGGGACGGCGCAGTACTTGAAGGCAGCGCCAAATCTGTGGGAGCGGGCGTGCCCGCGAATGGCCCTGAAATGTTTTATACGCCTTCCAGAAACCCCACCACCACGCTCTTGATGATGAAGGCCAGCACCCCAAGCCCCAGCACGAAGAACAGGATCAGCGTGCCGAACTTGCCTGCCTTGGACTTTTTCGCCAGGTCCCAGACGATGAAGCCCATGAAACCGATCAATACGGTGACCAGGATAATCATCATCCACTCTTCGAATACGGCGGGATCCATCGGTGTTCTCCAGGCGGGTTGAGCGTCCGATTATACGTCGGCTGGCGTGAGCATTTAACGCAGGTGGGTCAATGGCAGCTCGGTGCTGGCCAGTACCTGGTTGAGCACGAAGCTCGAACGCACGCTGGTGACGCCTTCGATACGCGTCAGGCTGCCTAGAAGCAGTTTCTGGTAGTGGTCCATGTCCGGCACCACCACTTTCAGCTGATAGTCGGCATCCATGCCGGTGACCAGGCTGCACTCGAGCACCTGCGGCAGGTTGCGGATGGCGGCCTCGAATGTTTCAAAGCGTTCCGGGGTGTGGCGGTCCATGCCTATCAACACATAGGCGGTCAGGCTCAGGCCCAGTTTCTTGCGGTCGAGCAGGGCCACCTGGCGCGAGATGTAGCCGTCGTCTTCCAGTTGCTTGACCCGACGTGAGCATGGCGATGGCGACAGGCCGATGCGTTCGGCCAGTTCCTGGTTGGAAATGCGCGCATCGCGCTGCAATTCGGCGAGGATGCTCAGGTCGTAGCGGTCAAGTTTGCTCATGGCATTTGCCTTTTCTGTTCGGATTGCTGCGAATTATCAATCCAGGGTGAAAAATTGCGCAAGTGCTATTTATCTGAGCAATCTTCGCAATCCTCTGTCGCAACCCGTCCGGTATCTTTATCACCAGAATCACTGCCCGGACATCAGTCCACGGCGACGCGCCCTAGGCGGGCGGTCGCGGCCAGCCATCCAACAGGATCTGCAGGCCCCCGGGCTACACACCCTCCAGAAGACGGTGTGAGGTGAGCCGGCGCCACAAGTGCCGAGCACGGACGACAATTCCTGAAGGGAGGCCCTGTGGCCTCCCTTTTTTCATGCCGGGAATTTTAATTGGCCTGTGTCATGGGCGCGGTAGACTGGCGATGGTTGCAGTTTTTTCTACCGAGAGGAACACCATGACGTCGCGCATCTGGCAGTTGGCAGGTGTTGGTTTGCTAGGTTTGAGCATCAGCCTTGGGGCCCTGGCTGAAGGGCCTGGCGAGGGGCCGTCGGGGCGCTCGCTCAACTCGCGCGACGAAGTGCGCCAGACCCAGCCGCCGCGCCAGGGGTATTACCAGGACATTCCCCGCCGACACGGTGATGATCACCACTGGCAAATCGGTGGCCCGGGGCAACGGCCCGGTGGCGACTGGCAGGGGCGCCCGGATGGCCATGGCAATGGCTGGGGGCCTGGGCCGCAGTATCGCCCAGGGCACAGGGTGGACCATTTTCCTGACCGCTACTGGAAAGTACCCTATCGGGGCGCTGACTATTTCTACTCCGGGGGTTACTGGTACCGCCCGCACGGGGGCAGTTACATCGTGGTGACCCCGCCGTACGGCGTGCGGGTCAATTACCTGCCGCCTTATGCGCGGGAAGTGTGGTTGGGGGGTGCGCTGTTCTTTCTGGTGGCCGATACCTATTACCAGTACCTGGCAGACAGCCAGGAATATGTGGTGGTCAACCCGCCGGTCGGCGTGCCGGTGGCACCGGCAAACGGCGGGTATGACGTGGTGGCTTATCCGATGTATGGCCAGGGGCAGGAACAGCAGGAGCAGGACCGCTATCAGTGCCATCGCTGGGCGGTGAGCCAGTCGGGCTTCGACCCGGCGACGGCGACGTACGCACCGGAGGCCACTGTGCTCAGCCACTACCAGCGGGCGCTGGGGGCCTGCTTCAGTGGTCGGGGTTACAGCATCAACTGAACCCTGCACGGAACCCCTGTAGGAGCGGGTTTACCCGCGAATACGGTAGCGGCGGCAACGGTGATCGGCGGGTGGAAATTGGCCAGCAGCCCCGGCCCTTTCGCGGGTGAATCCGCTCCTACAAAGGCCTGTGCGTGTGGAGCGGGTTTACCCGCGAATACGGTAGCGGCGGCAACGGTGATCGGCGGGTGGAAATTGGCTAGCAGGCCCGGCCCTTTCGCGGGTGAACCCGCTCCTACAAAGGCCTGTGCGTGTGTAGGAGCGGGTTTACCCGCGAATACGGTAGCGGCGGCAACGGTGATCGGCGGGTGGAAATTGGCCAGCAGCCCCGGCCCTTTCGCGATGAACCCGCGCCTACAAGGGGTGGGGCATGGGTGGTTACCTCATACCGGGTCGGCGTGCACCATCACGTCTGCCTGTGGGTAACGCTGGCGGATCACCCGCGAGGCCTCCACGCACAAGCTATGCGCCTCATGCAGCGGCAGTTGCCCCGGCAGTTCCAGGTGCAGTTGCACAAACCACTGGTTGCCCGACACGCGCGTGCGCAGGTCATGCACGCCTTTCACGCCTGCAACGGCCAGCACCAGCGCGGTCATCTCCTCGCCAACATCGCCGGGTAACGCCTTGTCCATCAGGATCGCCGTACTTTCGCGGGCAATTTGCAGCGCACTCCAGAGGATGTAAAAGGCGATGCCCAGGCCGAACAGCGCATCCAACTGAGGCCAGCCAAAACGCGCCAGCAACAAGGCCAGCAGAATGCTGCCGTTGAGCAGCAAGTCCGAGCGGTAGTGCAGGGAATCTGCCCGTACCGCAGTAGAGCCGGTGAGCCGGATAACCTTGTACTGCAGTGCCAGCAGGGCGACCGTCAGCACCAGCGACAGCAGCATCACCGCGATGCCGATGGCGGTATCACCCAGCGGTTGCGGGGTGTAAAGGCGCTCGACCGCCTGCACCCCGATCAGCACCGCACTGACTCCGATGAACAGCGCCTGGGCCATACCGGCCAAGGCCTCGGCCTTGCCATGGCCAAACCGGTGATCGTCGTCGGCCGGGCGCAGGGCATAGTGCACCGCCAGCAGGTTGAGGAACGAGGCCACTGCGTCCAGTGCCGAATCGGTCAGCCCAGCCAGCAGGCTCACCGACCCACTCAGCCACCAGGCCAGCGCCTTGCTCAGCACCAGGATGCTGGCCACTGCCAGTGACGCGCGTGTGGCCAGGCGCAGCAGGCGCTGGTGTTCAGCTGGGGTCGTGGTCATCCGTGGTCAGCGTCCGTGTGGCTCAGGCTGCCGGGACCAGGCCGAGGCTGGCCAGTTGTTCGATGCTGCCGCGGTGCTGGATCAGCCGTGGGTCGTTCAGCGGCAGGCGCTGGCCCAGTTCGCTTTCCAGAATGGCCTGCAACTTCAGGTTGTCGACCTTGCCATCGGGGCTGACGGCTTCTTGCAGTTTGGCCGGTTCGACCTGGGCGGTGTGGCCACCTGGGTAGTAAATGGCGCCGGTGGCAAAGTCGATGCCGAAGGCAATGAGCCCCGGGATCACGTAGAACAGAATACCGATGGCATCCATTGCAGCAACCACAGGGTCGATCTTGCCGCCGATCTGGCCGCGCCGGTCCGGGTAGAAAATGGTGCCGCAGGCCGTCAGTTGAGTCAGCAGGGTGGCGATGAGGGCGCCACCGATGACGCGGGTCGAGATGCGCATGTAAATCTCCGAGAAGGTGTTCAGCAGGACAAGCGATGCGCCTGCACCTGATGTTAAGACCATGATAGAGCAGGCTGGGTTCGCCGTTATACTCGCGACACTGTTCGAGGACCACCATGATTTCATTACCCATTGATGCTGCCTTGCCCGCCCTGCGCCAGGCGCTGGAAAACCGTGACGAAGTGGTGCTTGAAGCCCCGCCCGGCGCTGGCAAGACCACCCGCGTGCCACTGGCGCTGCTGCACGAACCGTGGCTGGCTGGGCAGACCATCCTCATGCTCGAGCCTCGGCGCCTGGCTGCGCGTGCTGCGGCCGAACGGCTGGCCAGTGAGCTGGGCGAGCAGGTTGGGGAAACCGTGGGTTACCGCATCCGCCTGGACAGCAAGGTCGGGCCGAAAACCCGTATTGAAGTGGTGACCGAAGGCATCCTCACACGCCGTCTGCAAGCCGACCCGGCGCTGGAAGGTGTGGGCTTGCTGATCTTCGATGAATTTCATGAGCGCAGCCTGGATGCCGATCTGGCCCTGGCGCTGAGCCTTAACGGCCGCGAGTTGCTTCGTGACGACCCGCCCCTGAAGATTCTGCTGATGTCGGCGACGCTGGAAGGCGAGCGCCTGTCGCGGCTGTTGGACGATGCCCCGGTGGTCACCAGCGAAGGGCGCATGCATCCGGTGGATATCCGTTGGGGGCGGCCGTTCCAGCCAGGCGAGTTCATCGAGCCACGGGTGGTGGACAGCGTGCTGCATGCGCTGGCTGATCAGGCCGGCAGCGTGCTGGTGTTCCTGCCCGGGCAAGCCGAGATCCGCCGGGTTCACCAAAGCCTTCAGGAGGCGCTGGGGGCGCGCCCCGAGATTCTGCTGTGCCCGCTGCATGGCGAGCTCGACCTCAATGCCCAGCGCGCCGCTATCGACCCGCCGGCCAAGGGCCTGCGCAAGGTGGTGCTGGCCACCAACATCGCCGAAACCAGCCTGACCATCGATGGCGTGCGCGTGGTGATCGACGCAGGGCTGGCCCGGGTGCCGCGCTTCGACCCCGGCAGCGGCATGACCCGCCTGGACACCCAGCGCATTTCCCGCGCCAGTGCCACCCAGCGCGCCGGGCGTGCCGGCCGTCTGGAGCCCGGCGTGTGCTACCGCCTTTGGTCCGAGGCCCAGCATGACCAGTTGGCCGCCCATGGCAGTGCCGAGATCCTCCAGGCCGACCTGGCCGGGCTGGCCCTGCAACTGACCCGCTGGGGTGTAACCCCCGAGCAGTTGCGTTGGCTCGACCAGCCGCCTGCGGCAGCGTTCGCTCAGGCGCAGGACCTGTTGGCGCGACTCAGCGCCTTCAAGCCGGGCAGCCGCGACAACCTTAGCGAGCATGGCCAGGCCATGGCCGAACTGCCGGCTCACCCACGCATCGCGCACTTGTTGCTGCGCGGTCAGGACCTGGGCCTGGCACAGATGGCATGCGATGTGGCTGCACTGCTGGGGGAGCGGGACATTCAGCGCGGCGGTGGTGCCGACTTGCACAGCCGACTTGCGCTGGTCAGCGGTGAGAGCAAGGCTGTGCGTGGCGGCCAGGGTGGGGTGCAGCGTGCTCGCCAGCTGGCCCGGCAATACCGTGGCCTGTTGCGTGGCAAGGTTGGTGCGCCGGTCGCCGACCCGGACCACCCTCGCTGGTTGGGCGCCCTGCTGGCGCTGGCCTACCCTGACCGGGTCGCCCAGCAGCGCCGGGCGGGTGGGGCTGAGTATCGGCTCGCCAACGGCCGTGCGGCCCTGTTTGGCGAAGTCGATGCCTTGATGAAGTGCCCATGGCTGGTGATCGCCGACCTGGGTAGCCGCCAGGGGCAGCGTGAGGAGCGGATCTATCTGGCAGCCGAATTCGATCCGGTGTTGCTCGAGGGTGTACTGGCCGAGCAGGTCGAGCGGTTCGATATCCTCGATTGGGACGAGCGCGAGCAGGTGTTGCGCGCCGAGCGCCAGGTGAAGGTTGGCGAACTGGTCCTCAGCCGCGAGCCGCTGCCCGGGCTGGATGACGAAGCCAGGGCCCGAGCGCTGCTTGGCCTGGTCCGGCGCAAAGGTTTGAACCTGCTGACCTGGACGCCCGAGCTGCGGCAATGGCAGGCACGTGTGGCACTGCTGCGTCAGCTCGACCTGGAGAAGGATGGCCACAGTGAATGGCCTGACCTGGGGGACGAGGCCCTGCTGGCCAGCCTGGAAGACTGGCTACAGCCTTACCTGAGCAAAGTATCGCGTCTCAGCCACTTTGCCGCGCTGGACTTGCCGTCGATGCTGCGCAATCTGCTGCCCTGGCCGCTGCCGCAACGCCTGGAAGAACAGGCCCCGGCGCATTTGGCCGTGCCGTCCGGCTCGAACATCCGCCTGGATTACAGCGAAACCCCGCCGATTCTCGCCGTGCGTCTGCAAGAACTGTTCGGCCTTGCCGACACCCCGCGCATCGCCAATGGCCGGCAGCAGGTCAAGCTGCACCTGCTGTCACCGGCGCGTCGGCCGGTGCAGGTGACCCAGGACCTGGCCAGTTTCTGGCGCACGACCTATGCCGAGGTGAAGAAAGACCTGAAAGGGCGATATCCGAAGCACTACTGGCCGGACGACCCTCTGGTGGCCGAGGCTACCGCCAGGGCCAAGCCGAGAGGGAGCTGATGCACACCACCGAGTGCGGCAGGCCGAAAAATCATGCTCTGGCCACGACGTGTCAGTGGTCGTGCCATTTATCGTATTGCCCCCGTCAGTGAAGCTCGATCTGCCTGCCTCAACAGGAACGTGATCACTTCGCCTTCCTCGACGTTGAGCCAGGCTACCCACTCCCCACTCCTGTGCGGCGTATCCGTGAGGGCGCCGACCCTGTAGCCCCGCTGGTCGCGCAGATGGCAGACAAGGCCTTCATCTGTCAGCGCCAGCGGCTCGATTTTCCAGTATTCGCTAACCTCTGCATGCCAGTAGAAGCCCAGATAGCCATTGCGGCTGAATCCTAGCTTCTTGGTCTCCGGGCGCCCTGGCATGCTGATGCGGTAGTGCAGGCGATCGTTGGTCCGCGAGTGGTAATGAAAGTCCATCACCGGCGAGTCCTGCCTACCTCCCGCCTGCAACCAGTCATCCTCGGGGGTAATGCCCCAGCCGAATTTGTCTGTACTGCGGCTGAGGCGCAGCGGGATGTCTCGGTCGACGGCGCGCATGTACAGTTGGCCGCGAAATGACCGGGCGTACCCTGCCTTGATGGTTTCGTTCATGGTGCACTCCTTGAATGGCGTTGAGGGTGTGCACTCTGGCGCCAAGGCTGGGCAGCCGGCAGATCGAAAACATTCCCCGGTGGCCTCAGGTGCTGGCTTCACCTTCCAGCAACATGAACAGGCGATACAGCACCACGGTGCTGAACAACTGCAGGAAGCCGCTGAGGCTGTCCATGGCCAGTTCCATCCCTGGTGATGGCTCGGGGAAGGCCATCAACAGCAGCCCGTCGATCAGCCAGATCGGCGCCAGCACGCCTAGAACGCAGATCATGATGCGCATGAAGTGCCCGGTGGTCATGCTTGCGCTTTCGCGCATCGCCTGCACCACCGGCCGGCCGCGCAGTACCAGCAGGTACTCGGCGAACACCAGGTTGATCATGATCCACACCCCCGGGAAGATGAACAGCGCAAGGCCGGCCATGATCAGCAGCGAGCTGATCAGGATCAGCAGGGCCAGTTGTGGCCACAACTGCAGGGCGCGGGCGAACAGGTCGCGCTTGGCGATTTCCTGGCCGTTGCTGCGCGTGTCCAGGTACAGGATCAGGGCTGCGCTGTACAACGGGTAGAACAACAGGCTGACCAGCATGCCGTAGGCCGGTGATGCCTGGTCGCCCAGCTGTCGGTCCAGCAACTGGGTGAGCAGGGCTTCCACGACCACCAGCGGCAGGCACAGCTGGAGGATGTTTGGCAGGTGACGGCGGAAGAAGTACAGGGAGTCGCGCAGAACGCTCAGCGGATTCATCAGTCAACATCGCATGGCAGTAAAAACAGGGGCCTAACTTTAGCCCAAAGCAGGCCTGGGGCTGTCACTTGCTGAAAAAAGTTTCACCGCAGCAGTGATTGAATCCCGCGCCTGTACGCCCCATCTTTGACGCTGTCCGTTGTCCCGCTACCCCACGAGGTCGCCCCATGAACACTGAAGAACAAACCCTGATCGACGGCCTGTTCGGCCGTCTCAAGCAAGCCGAAGACCCGAGCCAGCCGCGTGACGCGCAAGCCCAGGCGTGTATCGAGCAGCACGTGCGTCAGCAACCGGCGGCGCCTTACTACATGACCCAGGCGATTCTGGTGCAGGAGGCCGCGATCAAGCGCCTCGACGAACAGAACAAGCAGCTGCAAGCCGAGCTGCAACAGGCACGTGCCCAGGCTCAGGCGGCACAAGCCGCCAGCAGTGCGCCGAGCAATGGCGGGGGTGGCTTCTTGTCCGGCATCTTTGGTTCGGGTGGGCGCAACGCGGCCCCGGCGGTGCAGCCACAGCGTCCTTCGGCGCCCCCAGTAGCGTCCGGTGGTGGCTGGCGCGAGCCGTCGGCACCTGGTTTCACCCGGCCTCAGGCGCCGCAGCCTGGCTATGGCGCCGCGCCTGCGCGCAGTGGGGCCAGCAGCTTCCTTGGTGGAGCCATGCAGACTGCCGCCGGTGTGGCCGGTGGTGTGTTGCTGGCGCAGGGTATCAGCAGCCTGTTCAACCACAACTCGCAACCGGAGGAAGTGGTCGAGGTCATCAAGGAAGAGCCGGTGCCAGCCAGCGACAGTGGCGGCTGGAGCGACCAGGGCGGGCAGCAGCAAGTGGCTGACAACGGTGGCTGGGGCAGTGACCAGGGCGGTTACGCCGACAGTGATTACGGCAGCGATGATGGCGGGTTCTTCTCGGACGACGACTCGTTCGTCTGACAGGTCTGGCATACTGCTGGCATTTCCGGGGGCGCTTTGCGCCCCTTCGCGGGCACGCCCGCTCCCACATGTACGCGCGATACCTGTGGGAGCGGGCGTGCCCGCGAAGGGCTGCGCAGCAGCCCCCCCAGCACTCCAGGCCAAAAATGAGGTTCCCAGGTGAAAAAGATCGCGCTGTTCGCCGATGTGCAGAACCTCTACTACACCGTACGCCAGGCCCACGGCTGCCACTTCAACTACACCGCCCTGTGGGCTGACGTCAGCCGCGAAGGCCAGATCGTCGAGGCCGTGGCCTATGCCATCGACCGTGGCGACAGCAAACAGCAGCAGTTCCAGCAGATCTTGCGCAACCTCGGTTTCGATGTGCGCCTCAAACCGTTCATCCAGCGCAGCGATGGCTCGGCCAAAGGCGACTGGGATGTGGGCATTACCCTGGATGTGATCGACGCGGCCAGCCGGGTCGACCAGGTGGTGCTGGCCTCCGGCGACGGTGACTTCGACCTGCTGCTGGAGCGGGTAATCCAGCGCCATGGCACCGAAGCGGTGGTGTATGGCGTGCCGGGCCTGACGGCGTTGTCACTGATCCGTGCTGCCACCCGCTACGTGCCCATCGAAGGCGCGCTGTTGCTCAAACACTAAGGTCTTTTCATGGAACGTATCGCTGTCATCGACTTTGAAACCACCGGCATTTCCCCCGGTACCGGCTGCCGTGCCACCGAGGTGGCGGTGGTAATGCTCGAGGGTGGGCGCATTGTCGAGCGCTACCAGAGCCTGATGAACGCCGGTGTGCCGGTGCCGGCCTTCGTCGCAGGGCTGACCGGCATCACCACCGCCATGCTGCGTAGTGCGCCGCCGGTGGACAAAGTGATGAACGAGGTGGCCGAGTTCGTCGGTAGCACCCCACTGTTGGCGCACAACGCTGCTTTCGACCAGAAGTTCTGGGACTATGAGCTGGGCCGTATTGGCCGCAGCCGCAGCCAGCCCTTCGCGTGTTCCCTGTTGCTGTCACGGCGCCTGCTGCCCACCGCGCCCAACCACAAGCTGGGCACTTTGACACGCTGGGCTGGGTTGCCTGACACGGGCACCGCGCACCGGGCCATGGCCGATGCCGAAATGGCCGCCAACCTGCTGCAGCATCTGGCGGGTGTGTTGCACCAGGACCACGGGGTTCAGCAACTGTCGCACGAGCTGCTTTGCCGGCTGCAGAAAACCCCGGCTGCGAAGGTGCGCGAAGCGCTGGCCAAGTATCGTCAGGGCTAGCAGGTGATCGTCTGGGGTGTCGCCTGCGCCGCACGCACCAGAATTGTGCCGCTCATTTGCACCCGTTCTGTAACGTACCTTCACTCAGGCAGGCCGTTAAACTGAGCCACCCGTAAATGGATTTCGAGTTTTCCCCATGCCTGCCTCCCGTCGTTTCCCGCTGTTGCTGATTGGCGCCTTCCTGGCCCTTTATCTGGTCTGGGGTTCCACTTACCTGTTCATTCGCATCGGCGTCGAGAGCTGGCCTCCGATGCTCATGGCCGGGGTGCGCTTCCTGATCGCCGGGGGGCTGCTATACGGCTTCCTGAGTTGGCGCGGCGTGCCGGCACCTACCTGGCCGCAATGGCGGGCGGCAGGGGCGATCGGTTTCTTGCTGCTCAGTTGTGGCAACGGCGGGGTGACCGTGGCCGAGCATGCGGGTGTGGCTTCGGGCGTGGCGGCTTTGGCAGTGGCGACGGTGCCGCTGTTCACCTTGCTGTTCGGCCTGTTGTTCGGGCACCGCAATTCGAAGCTGGAATGGGCGGGGATCGCCCTTGGGCTGGTGGGCATCGGCATGCTGAACCTGGGTTCCAACCTGCAGGCAAGCCCGATAGGTGCGGCGCTGATCATCTTCGCGGCGGCGTCCTGGGCATTCGGCTCGGTGTGGAGCAAGACCTTGCCGCTGCCCCAGGGGCCGATGGCCAGCGCAGCGGAAATGCTGGTCGGGGGTGCGGTGCTGTTGCTGGGCAGTGTGCTGTCGGGCGAACGCATGACACAACTGCCGACCGCTGCTGGCTGGGGGGCGCTGGCCTACCTGGTGTTCTTCGGTTCGATCCTGGCGTTCAGTGCCTACATGTACTTGCTCAAGCACGTGCGCCCGGCAGCGGCCACCAGCTACGCCTACGTCAACCCGGCGGTGGCGGTGCTGCTGGGTATCGTCTTTGCCGGTGAGCAGATTGGCGCTGAAGAGTGCGTGGCGATGGCAGTGATCATCGGCGCGGTGGTGCTGATTGGCCTGCCACAGTGGCGCAAGGCGCCCGTAACTGTGCCACCGTTGAAAGGTGAAATCTGCAAGTAGGCAGGGGCGATGCGGTAAACTTGCCGCCTTCGCTGAACCCCCTGACGGTATTGCCATGAATTTCGCCAAACTCGGCCTGATCGAACCGCTGCTGCGCACGCTGCAGCAACTGGACTACACCACCCCGACCCCAGTGCAGGCCAAAGCCATCCCCGCCGTGCTGGCCGGCCGCGACCTGATGGCCGCAGCCCAGACCGGTACCGGCAAGACCGCAGGCTTCGCCCTGCCTGTGCTGCAGCGCCTGGCGCTGGAGGGCGAGAAGGTGGCCAGTAATTCGATCCGCGCCTTGGTGCTGGTACCCACCCGCGAGCTGGCCGAGCAGGTGCACAACAACGTGCGCGAATACGCCGAGAACCTGCCGCTGAGTACTTACGCGGTGTATGGCGGGGTCAGTATCAACCCGCAGATGATGCGCCTGCGTCGTGGTGTCGACCTGCTGGTGGCTACACCTGGCCGCTTGCTCGACCTGTTCCGGCAGAACGCCGTGAAGTTCAACCAGGTACAGACCCTGGTGCTGGATGAAGCCGACCGCATGCTTGACCTGGGCTTTGCCGAAGAGCTGCAGTCGGTGTATGCGGCACTGCCGCGCAAGCGCCAGACGCTGCTGTTTTCCGCCACTTTCTCTGATCAGATTCGCATGCTGGCGGGGCTTGCGCTGAATGACCCGCTCAGTATCGAAGTGAGCCCGCGCAACGCCACGGCCACCAGCGTCAAGCAGTGGCTGGTGCCTGTGGACAAGAAGCGCAAGGCCGACCTGTTCTGCCACCTGCTGCGCAAACAGCGCTGGAAGCAGGTGCTGGTGTTCGCCAAGACCCGCAATGGCGTCGATCAGCTGGTGGAGCGCTTGCTGGCCGAAGGCGTGAATGCCGACGGCATCCACGGTGATCGCCCACAGGCGACCCGGCAGCGTGCGCTGGACAGCTTCAAGGCCCGTGAGGTGCAAGTGCTGGTGGCGACCGATGTGGCGGCCCGTGGCCTGGATATCGATGACTTGCCGCTGGTCGTCAACCTCGACCTGCCGATCGTTGCCGAAGACTACGTGCACCGCATCGGGCGTACCGGGCGGGCGGGCAACAAGGGCGAGGCGATTTCGCTGGTGTGTGCGGATGAAGTGCAACTGCTGGCGGCGATCGAGGTGCTGACCCGGCAGACCCTGCCGCGTCACGAAGAGCCGGATTTCATCCCTGAGCACCGGGTGCCGATGACCGATGCCAGCGGGCAGGTTATCAAGAAACCGAAGAAGCCCAAGAAGCCGAAAGAAAACAGCGCCAAGCGCGGGCTGGGGCGCTGGATGGACAGCACTGAAGCCGGCAGCGCGGAACCGGCGGTGAAGGCTGTTCGCAAGGTGCCGAGCTTCAATGGTGGGCCGCGCAAGCGTAAGCCTTGAGGTTTTGGGGCCGCTTTGCGGCCCTTTCGCGACGCCAGGGCGCTCCCACACGGATCGCGCCAGCTTTCAGAAATTGAGCAAGACAGTTGCTCCCACATGGGCTGCGCAATCTGGATTGATGCAGTACTTGTGGAAGCAGCCCCGGCAAGCTGTCAGGAAGCCCGCACCCAATCCGCCGCTGCCCGCCCAGCGCGCAAGCCACTGGCAAAGCACGCCGTGAGCAGATACCCCCCGGTTGGCGCCTCCCAGTCCAGCATCTCGCCGGCACAGAATACCCCCGGCATGCCCTTTACCATCAATCCCTCATCCAGCCCCTCGAAGCGGACCCCGCCGGCACTGCTGATCGCCTCATCCAGCGGCCGCGTGCGTACCAGGGTGATGGGCAATGCCTTGATGGCTCGAGCCAAGGCATCAACGTCGGCAAAGGTCGCCGGATCCGTCAGCTCGCGCAGCAGTGCTGCCTTGACCCCATCAATCCCCAGCTGGCTGTGCAGGTGCTTGGCCATGGAGCGTGAACCGCGTGGTTTGGCCAGTGCCTGGACAATCTTGTCCACAGGCTTGTCCGGCAGCAGGTCGAGCAACAACACCCCACGGCCTTCCCGGTGGATGGCCTCGCGTACCGGTGCCGACCAGGCATACACCAGGCTGCCTTCCACACCTTGAGCGGTGAGGATGAACTCGCCCTTGCGCGGTGTGCTGCCCGGGACACTGAGGGCGATGTTCTTCAGCGGTGCGCCCGCGAACTTGTCCTTGAGCAGCGCGCTCCAGCCCTCTACTTCAAAACCGCAGTTGCTCGGCTGCAAAGGCGAGATATCCACAGCCCGTTCTGCCAGCAGCGGTTGCCAGCTGCCGTCAGAACCCAGGCGCGCCCAGCTGGCGCCACCCAGCGCCAGCACCACGACCGAGGCTTTCACCTGCCGTTCGCCCTGTGGATAAGCAATTCGCAAGCTGCCATCGGTGTTCCAGCCCAACCAGCGATGGCGGGTGTGGATAACTACCCCGCTGTCGCGCAGGCGCTTGAGCCAGGCACGCAGCAACGGTGCGGCTTTCATGTCGGTGGGGAATACCCGGCCCGAGGTGCCGACGAAGGTTTCGATGCCCAAACCATGAATCCACTGGCGCAACGCGTCAGCATCGAAGTCGCGTAGCAGGGCCTCGATTTCGCCCTGGCGTTCGGCATAGCGGGCCACGAACGCCGGGTAGGGCTCGGAATGGGTGATGTTCATGCCGCCGACACCCGCCAGCAGGAACTTGCGCCCAACCGAAGGCATGGCATCGAACACCTCGACCGCCAGGCCTGCATTGGCCAGTGCTTCGGCAGCCATCAGGCCGGCGGGGCCGCCACCGATGACGACAGCGGGAGGAGGGGATGCGGGGTTCAGATCGGGCATGGTGGGCAGCAGGCTGTGGAAAAGAGGCGCATTCTACCGCAGCGCTGCCCACGGAAGCACTGGTCAAAAAATAGCCAGCGTCACGCAGGCCTTGCCAGCAAAGGGCTACAGCGCCTTTCGCGCAGGTTATCCACAAGCGGTTCCACAGTCATTGTGAACAACCCATGACACGTGCGGCGCTGTGGTGAAGGATGCCGTGGCGTTTGGCCAGGGCCGTGCGGTCCTTGCTGTAGCCTCCACCGATCACGCCCACCACCGAGATATCGCGGCCCAGGCAATGGCGCAGCACGGCTTCGTCACGGGCGGCAACGCCTGCGTCGGTCAGTTGCAGGTAGCCCAGGGCGTCGTCCTTGTGCACATCGACACCGGCGTCATACAACACCAGGTCGGGTTGATAAAGCGGCAGCAGGTAGTTGAGGGCGTCGTCCACCACCTTCAGGTAGGCCGCGTCGCCCATGCCTCGGGGCAGAGGGATGTCCCAGTCGCTTTGTGCCTTGCGGGCGGGGAAGTTCTGTTCGCAGTGCAGCGACACGGTGATGGCCTCGGGCGTGTCGTGCAGGATGCGCGCGGTGCCGTCACCCTGGTGCACGTCGCAGTCGAAGATCAGCACCCGGTGTACCCGGCCTGCTTCCAGCAGGTAGCGGCTGATGACCGCCAGGTCGTTGAAAATGCAGAAGCCGGCGGGGTGGTCGTAATGGGCGTGATGGGTGCCACCGGCGAGGTGGCAGGCGATGCCGTGCTGCAGCGCCATCTCGGCAGTCAGCAGTGAGCCGCCGACGGCGCGCACGGTACGCCGGGCCAGGGCCTCGCTCCAGGGCAGGCCGAGGCGGCGCTGGTCCTCGCGCGACAGCTCGCCGTTCATGTAGCGCTCGATGTAGCTGCGGTCATGGGCCAGGGCGAGGATGTCGTTGGGGCAGATGTCCGGGCGCAGCAGGGCCTGGTCGGTGGTCAGCCCGCTGCCGACCAGGTGGTCGTGCAGCAGTCGGAACTTGTCCATTGGGAAGCGGTGTTCGGCGGGGAACTCCGGGCTGTAATCTTCGTGGTAGATCAGCGGCAACGGCATGGTTGAGGTCGTAATCAGGGCCAGTGCTGATCTTGCCATGACGGGTGACTGTAATGGGAGTACCTGTTTCTTGCGCCGGTACCGGCCCTTTGTGGGAGCGGCCTTGTGTCGCGATTGGGCTGCGCAGCAGCCCCAAAATTTCAGCGCAGATGCACACATTGCTGGGGCTGCTGCGCAGCCCAATCGCGACACAAGGCCGCTCCCACAGAGATGGCGTTTACGTTTGAGGGCTATTTTCCTGTGCTGGCCAATACGCGTTGCCAGTCCGGTTCGTTCAGGCGCCCCAGGATGCGTGCCTTGCCATTGCCATCCACCGATACGAACAGGGCGCTGGCATAGTTGCTTTGACGTTCGCCGCCGGCAACGTGCTGCTGGCGGGCAAAGTGGTCGATGCAGCCGTTGTGAGTCACCAGCACCAGGTTGTGGCCCGCGCGTTTGTGTGCAAGCGCTTCGTTGGCGAACTGGCTGTCGCAGCTTTCCAGCCAGTCTTCGCTGGCCACCGCCTGGCCGAGGATGAAGTGCGCGGTTTGCCGGGTGCGCCGTTTCGGGCTGGTGAGCAAGTCGGCGTTGTTCAGGCCCAGCCGGTGCAGCCCCTGGCCAACGCGGGCGGCAGCCTGGCTACCGCTCAGGGTGATCCCCGTGGGGTCGTCCAGGCAGGGGCCGGGGGCGCTGTCGCAGCGTTCGGCGTGGCGGATCATCACGATCACCGCACCGTCGGCCCAGTCCTGCAGCAGGCCGCTGTCACTCAGTTGTTGCTCGTTGCCAAGGTCCACGATATGCGTCCTCGTCGCCAGCCAGGTGGTCAACGCCGCCACGACCATGCACAGGCCCAGGGCGGCTCCGAGGGCTTTGCGGGTCAGGCGTCGCTTGCGCCGGGCGTGAATGGCGGAGTGCCCCAGGGTATTGCTCAATTGCATGCGTGGCTCCGTTGGCATGGCCGTGCTTGGCACGGCAGGGATGGCGGCATCCTGCCAAGTGGCCTGTCGGGGGCCGGTGAAGGGCGTGTGAAAATTGCATTCGGCTACTACCGGCTGGGTGAAACCCGCGCCCGCGCCTACGCTGTAAACTGCAACACGGCAAAACCGGAGCAGGCCCGATGACCCCTATTCTTGAACTGGAAAGCGCACGGCTGGTGCTGCGCCAATGGCATGACGACGACCTGCGCGAGTTCGCCGCGCTGTGCGCCGACCCGCAGGTAATGCGTTACTTTCCGGCGCCGTTGACGCGTCTTGAGGCCGCTGCGTTGATCGGCCGGGTGCGTGGGCACTTCAATGAATACGGTTTTGGTTTGTGGGCCCTGGAGCGCAAGGACAGCGGCGCGTTCATCGGCATGACCGGCTTGATGCACGTGGGCTTTGACGCCGATTTCACCCCCGCCGTAGAGATTGGCTGGCGCTTGGCCCGCCGCCACTGGGGCCTTGGCTTTGCCAGCGAAGCGGCGTGGACCTGCCTGCGTTGTGCTTTTGCCCAATTGCGCCTGGAGGAGGTCGTGTCATTCACTAGCGAATGCAACCTGCCGTCGCAGAAGGTCATGCAGGCCATTGGCATGCAGCAGGACCCACACGGCAGTTTCGAGCACCCCCGCCTGCCCATTGGCCACCCACTGCGCCCGCATGTGCTGTACCGCATTGACCGCGCGCACTGGGAGCGCACCCTGCGCGCCTGAATGCACGGCCATGCCCGGCGCGAATGACAAACGCTGTATCATTTGCCCATCTTGGAAGGCGCTTGCCCGTAACACGTTCAGCGCCTGTGAAATCGAGCGCCGCTCGGGCGGCGCATCGCGAGCTAGGCTCGCTCCTACGGAGATCCCCCGATGAGTCATGTGTTGGACGACCTGGTCGACCTGTTGAGCCTCGAATCCATCGAGGAGAACCTGTTCCGTGGACGTAGCCAGGACCTGGGCTTCCGCCAGCTTTACGGTGGGCAGGTGCTGGGCCAGTCGTTGTCGGCTGCCAGTCAGACCGTCGAGGACGCGCGCCATGTGCATTCGTTGCACGGCTACTTCCTGCGCCCGGGCGATGCCAGCCTTCCAGTGGTGTACTCGGTGGACCGGGTGCGCGATGGCGGCAGCTTCAGTACACGGCGGGTGACGGCGATCCAGAAGGGCCAGACCATCTTCACCTGCAGCGCGTCGTTCCAGTACGACGAGGAAGGCTTCGAGCACCAGGCGCAGATGCCTGACGTGGTCGGCCCGGAAAACCTGCCTACCGAGGTGGAACTGGCCCGTGCCATGGCTGACCAGTTGCCTGAGCGCATCCGCGACAAGGTGCTGTGCGCCAAGCCGATCGAGATCCGCCCGGTCACCGAGCGCGACCCGTTCAACCCCAAGCCGGGCGACCCGGTGAAATACGCCTGGTTCCGCGCCGACGGCAACCTGCCTGACGTGCCTGCCCTGCACAAGTACATGCTGGCCTACGCCTCGGACTTCGGCCTGCTGACCACGGCGTTGCTGCCCCATGGCAAATCGGTATGGCAGCGCGACATGCAGATCGCCAGCCTCGACCATTCGTTGTGGTTTCACGGCAACCTGCGCGCCGACGAGTGGCTACTGTACGCCACCGATAGCCCCTGGGCCGGCAATTCCCGTGGTTTCTGCCGCGGCAGCATTTTCAACCAGGCCGGGCAACTGGTGGCATCGTCGAGCCAGGAAGGCCTGATTCGCCATCGCAAGGACTGGGCATGAGCCTGGGCGAGGTGCGCAACTGGGTGTTCGACATGGACGGCACCCTGACCGTGGCCGTGCACGACTTCGCCGCCATTCGGGTGGCGCTGGACATCCCGGCCGAGCACGACATCCTCACTCACCTGGCGGCCTTGCCGGCGGCGGAAGCGGCGGCCAAGCATGCCTGGTTGCTGGAACACGAAAGGGACCTGGCAACGGCCTCCACGGCGGCCACCGGGGCGGTGGAACTGGTGCGCGAGTTGGCCGAGCGCGGATGCCGGCTAGGTATTCTGACCCGCAATGCGCGTGAGCTTGCGCATGTAACGCTGGAGGCCATCGGCCTGGCGGACTGCTTCCCGGTGGAACATATTCTTGGGCGTGACGAGGCTGCGCCCAAGCCGAGCCCGGATGGGCTGCTGAAGATTGCCAGCGCCTGGGGCGTGACACCGAGCGAACTGGTGATGGTGGGGGATTACCGCTTTGACCTGGACTGTGGGCGGGCTGCGGGAGCACGCACGGTGCTGGTGAACCTGCCGGACAACCCCTGGCCAGAGCTGGTGGATTGGCATGCGGCGGATTGCCGGGCGTTGAAGGTGATGCTGGGCTGATGCGTGTGTTGGCCATGCGGGCCTCTTCGCGGGCACGCCCGCTCCCACAGGTATTGCGCACGTCTCGGGTCCTGTGGTGCCCCTGTCAGGGCGGGCGTGCCCGCGAAAGGGCCGGATCTGTCTATGCTGAACCCCATTCTTTGCTCTGATACGGAGACCCACCCATGAGCAGCAAGGCCATCTACGTACAACCCGGCGGCGGCTACGACAAAGTCGAGGTCGGCACCTGCGAGGCCCAGGCCCCCCAGGCCGACGAGATTACCGTGCGCCTGCACGCCAGTTCCCTCAACTACCACGATTTCGCCGTGGTCAGCGGCATGTGGGGCCCGAGCGAGCGACGCATCCCCATGGCCGATGGCGCCGGCGAGGTGGTTGCGGTGGGGGCTGGCGTCACTGAGTTCCAGGTCGGCGACAATGTGGTCAGCACCTTCTTCCCCGACTGGCTCGATGGCCAGGCCAATGTCGAGGGCTTTGCCCGGGTGCCCGGCGACGGCATCGACGGCTACGCCCGTGAGCAGGTGACTGCCCGCGCCAGCGCCTTCACCTTGGCACCCCAGGGTTTCAGCCATGCCGAGGCTGCCACCCTGACCACCGCCGGCCTTACCGCCTGGCGCGCGCTGATGAGCGATGATCACCTCAAACCCGGCGACACGGTGCTGGTGCAGGGTACCGGCGGTGTGTCGATTTTCGCCCTGCAGTTCGCCAAGCTGGCGGGCGCGACCGTGATCGCCACCTCGTCCAGCGATGCCAAGCTGGAGCGCCTGAAGGCTCTGGGTGCCGACCACCTGATCAACTACAGGAGCACCCCGGCCTGGGGTGAGAAGGTGCGCGAGCTGACTGGCAACCGCGGTGTCGACCATGTGATTGAAGTGGGCGGCCCGGCGACGCTGGAGCAGTCGATGATTGCCGCGCGCATTGGCGGGCATGTTTCGCTGATCGGCATCCTTACCGGGGTGGCCGGGCAGTTGCCGCTGGTACAGGCGTTGGTGCGGCAGATTCGGCTGCAAGGGGTGCTGGTCGGCAGCCGAGCGCAGCAGCAGGCGATGGTGCGGGCGATCGACGCCAACGGCCTGCGGCCTGTGGTGGACAAGCATTTCGAGTTGGAACAGATCGTCGAGGCGTTCCGTTACCAGGAGAGCAACCGGCATTTCGGCAAGATCTGCCTGACCTGGTGAAGTGAGGGCAGGGTAGCTGGGTGTAACGGCCACCCTGCACGCCAATATGCTTGTCTTGCACTGCCTGACAGTCAGTCCGGCAATAGCCGGTCGCGGCTGTTGGACAGGTGCAGGCACACCGCCGCCCGCGCCGCATCCGGGTCTTGTCGGCGGATGGCATTGAGGATCGCCTCATGCTCCAGGTTGGCCAGGTACGCTTGCCGCGCCAGCTTGGCCCCCGCGCGCTCGGCCTTGGCCATGCGGTTGCGCGGGATCAGACCATTGCCCAGTTGCAGCAGCATCTCGGTGAAATACAGATTGCCGGTGGCCTCGGCAATCAGCAGGTGAAAGCGCCGGTCGGCTTCGATGCAGCTGTCGCCAGCAGCGGCCAGGTCCTGATAGTCATCCAGTGCCTGGCGCATGCGCGCCAGTTGCGCCTCGTCACGACGCAGCGCGGCCAGTGCGGCAGCCTGGCCCTCAAGGCCAATACGCAGCTCCAGCAGATCGCGCACATTCGCCGCGCTCTCCGCCGCAACGCGCAGGCCGGCCTGGGCCTGGCGCTCCATCACGAACGTACCGATCCCGTGGCGCGGCTCCACCAGCCCAGAGGCTTGCAGCTTCGACAAGGCTTCGCGAACCACCGTGCGGCTGACCCCGTGCTCGCGCACTAGGGTGTTTTCCGAAGGCAGTTTGTCGCCTGGTTTGAAGGTGCCCAGCAGAATTTGCTGGGTCAGGCTGGAAACCAGGTCATGGGCACGGCTATGGCCGCGTTTGCGCGCGTGTTCGGGTTCCATGTGTGATTCGCTTCTTGATTGCTTGTACGATAAGTTAATCGATAGAAAAATTTTTTGCCGATTTTTCGCGCATCCAATTCAGCATGTAATTGATCTGTTTTTGCACGTTCGGATCAAATTAGCATTGTGACAGCTTGTATATTGCTATTTTGCCGACGTTAATGATCTTGTCGTACAACTTCGCTGCGCATAAGCTCCTCCCCACTGCCATGTCAGACAACCCGACCCGCACAAAAACAATTAGTGGGAGATCCGCAAGTGAACGACACCCTCGCTCCGTCTGCCCGGCATGAAGGCGACGCGTTGGCCAGTGCCGTGGCCAAGGTCAAGCGCCACGTCCTGCCGCTGTTCGTCATCATGTTCATCGTCAACTACCTCGACCGCGTCAACATTGGCTTCGTCCGCCCGCACCTGGAAAGCGACCTGGGCATCAGCGCTGCGGCCTTTGGCTTTGGTGCCGGGCTGTTCTTCATCGGTTACGCGCTGTTCGAAGTACCTTCGAACATGCTGCTGCAAAAGGTCGGTGCCCGGCTGTGGCTCACCCGCATCATGTTCACCTGGGGGCTGGTGGCCACGGCCATGGCCTTCGTGCAGAACGAAACCCAGTTCTACGTGTTGCGTTTTCTGCTCGGGGTGGCCGAAGCAGGTTTCTTTCCTGGCGTGATCTACTACTTCACCCGCTGGCTGCCAGCGGCAGAGCGCGGCAAGGCCATTGCTATCTTCCTCAGCGGTTCTGCACTGGCATCGCTGATTTCCGGGCCGCTGGCCGGGGCGTTGATGCAAATCCAGGGCCTGGGCCTGCATGGCTGGCAGTGGATGCTGTTCATCGAAGGCATGGCCTCGGTAGCACTGTGCTTCTTCGTATTCTTCTGGCTCGACTCCAGGCCGCAGGACGCCAAGTGGCTGAGCAAGGCCGAGCAGGACGCGCTGGTCGCCACCTTCGACCGCGAGCAGCAAGCGCGTGAGGCCATCGGCGCGGTCAGGCCGTCGGCTTGGCGCCTGCTCAAGGACCGCCAGATCGTGCTGTTCTGCCTGATCTACTTCTGTATCCAGCTGACCATCTACGCTGCGACCTTCTGGCTGCCTAGCATCATCAAGCGTATGGGCGACCTCAGTGACATGCAGGTCGGTTTCTTCAACTCGATCCCTTGGCTGATCTCGATCCTGGCCATGTACGCCTTCGCCGCCGGTTCCGCTCGCTGGAAGTTCCAGCAGGCCTGGGTGGCGGGCGCGCTGCTGGTCGCTGCCACGGGCATGTTCATGTCCACTACGGGTGGGCCAGTGTTCGCCTTCGTCGCCGTGTGCTTCGCCGCGATCGGCTTCAAGTCAGCGTCGTCACTGTTCTGGCCAATCCCCCAAGGCTACCTGGACGCCCGCATCGCTGCGGCGGTGATTGCCTTGATCAACTCGGTCGGCAACCTCGGCGGCTTCGTTGCCCCCACCACCTTCGGCTTGCTGGAGCAGCAGACTGGCTCGATCCAGGGCGGGCTGTACGGCCTGGCAGTGACCTCGGTGCTGGCGGCGATTGCCATCTTCTTCGTACGCATTCGCCCCAAGGGCGTCCCTTCCGATGACCTCAAGGCCCCTTCGGCCCTGGGCCAGACCCACTGATGACTGCGAGACAACCCTCATGAATATGCAGACCCTTCACACCAGCACCCCGGTGGTCACCGACCTGCGCGTGGTCCCCGTGGCCGGCCATGACAGCATGCTGCTCAACCTCAGTGGCGCCCATGGCCCGTACTTCACCCGCAACGTGGTGGTGCTGCGCGACAGCGCCGGCAATACCGGCCTGGGCGAAGTGCCCGGCGGCGAGAACATTCGCCAGACCCTGGAGGACGCCCGCAGCCTGGTGGTCGGCCAGCCGATCGGCCATTACCAGCGTGTGCTCAATGCCATGCGCCAGACCTTCGCCAACCGCGACTCGGCAGGCCGTGGCCTGCAGACCTTCGACCTGCGCATCACCGTGCATGCGGTGACGGCCATCGAGTCGGCGTTGCTCGACCTGTTTGGCCAGCACCTGAACGTGCCGATGGCGGCACTGCTGGGCGAGGGGCAGCAACGGGATGCGGTGAAGATGCTCGGCTACCTGTTCTACATCGGCGACCGCCAGCAGACTGACCTGGCTTATCGCAACGAAGCCGACAGCGATGACGACTGGTTCCGCCTGCGCCACGAAAAGGCCCTGACCCCGGAAGCAGTGGTGCGGCTGGCCGAGGCCGCCAAGGCGCGCTATGGCTTCAGCGACTTCAAGCTCAAGGGCGGTGTGCTGCGCGGTGAAGAAGAGATGGAGGCTGTGACAGCGCTGGCCGAACGCTTCCCCGAAGCGCGCATCACGCTCGACCCCAATGGCGCGTGGTCGCTGAAGGAGGCCATCGCCCTGTGCCGCGACAAGCACGATGTACTGGCCTACGCCGAAGACCCGTGCGGTGCCGAGAACGGTTACTCGGGCCGCGAGGTGATGGCCGAGTTCCGCCGCGCCACCGGCCTGCCTACCGCGACCAACATGATTGCCACCGACTGGCGACAGATGGGCCATGCCATTCAGTTGCAGTCGGTGGACATTCCGCTGGCCGATCCGCACTTCTGGACCTTGCAGGGTTCGGTAAGAGTGGCGCAGATGTGCAATGACTGGGGCCTGACGTGGGGATCGCACTCGAACAACCACTTCGACATTTCGCTGGCGATGTTCACCCAGGTGGCGGCTGCGGCGCCGGGTGAAATCACGGCGATCGATACGCACTGGATCTGGCAGGATGGCCAGCGCCTGACCCGTGAGCCGCTGCGCATTGTCGACGGGCATGTGCGGGTGCCGGCGCGGCCGGGCCTGGGCGTGGAACTGGATGAAGACCAGCTGGCCAAGGCCCATGAGTGTTACCGCAACATGGGGCTGGGGGCGCGGGATGACAGCGTGGCGATGCAGTTCCTGATTCCGGGTTGGCGCTTCGATAACAAACGGCCTTGCCTGGTGCGTTGAGGCTGCTGGCCTCTTCGCGGGCAAGCCCGCTCCTACATCAACCGGTGGTGTTGCCACGCCGTCGTAGGAGCGGGTTCACCCGCGAAAGGGCCGGACCTGCCGGCCAATCCCCCCATTCATTCACCACCGCAGCCGCCACCGCATTCATCAATCGGCGATGTCGCCACGCACCATCGTAGGAGCGGGTTCACCCGCGAATAGGCCCGACCTGCCGGCCAATCCCCCCAGTCATTCACCGCCGCACCCGCCACCGCATTCCTCAATCGGTGGCATCGCCAGGTTCCGTTGTAGGAGCGGGTTCACCCGCGAATAGGCCCGACCTGCCGGCCAATCCCCCCAGTCATTCACCGCCGCACCCGCCACCGCATTCATCAATCGGTACCGTCGCCACCTCCCGTCGTAGGAGCGGGTTCACCCGCGAAAGGGCCGGACCTGCCGGCCAATCCCCCCAGTCATTCACCGCCGCACCCGCCACCGCATCCACCAATCGGTACCGTCGCCACGTACCGTCGTAGGAGCGGGTTCACCCGCGAAAGGGCCGGCACAGACAACACACATTCATATGAAAAACAAAAGCTCCATTTGGGCCCATGGCGCGATCGGACATGCCATTCGCGACATTTGGCGTTGATGGAAATGCCCTGTCGTGATCGAACAGTTCCGGGGCGTTCTCGTGTAATTCCCCACAGCCATGCGGGGATTAAATGAAGCCCGCCCTGCACTGACACGTTGCTCTGTGAAGCGCTCCAAAGATCAACAACAGAGCGCGAGTAATGTGTCGACTTATTGATTTCAAAGGAGATATTTTTCGCCTACGCCTGCCCGTCCTTCCTTGTGTCAGCAAAAAGAGAACAACATCAATGAACACCGTGGGATCTGATGGCAACCTTGCACAAGGTTTCAAGCCACGTCACGTAACGATGCTGTCCATCGCCGGCATCATCGGCGCCGGACTTTTCGTAGGTTCTGGCCATGCCATCGCGGCAGCCGGGCCAGCAACCATAATTTCCTATTTCGTGGCCGGAACCTTGGTGGTACTGGTCATGCGCATGCTCGGCGAAATGGCCGTGGCACACCCCGACACCGGATCGTTTTCCACCTATGCCGACCAGGCCATTGGCCGCTGGGCCGGCTATACCATCGGCTGGTTGTACTGGTGGTTCTGGGTACTGGTCATTCCTATCGAAGCATTGGCCGCCGGGCATGTGCTGAACGCCTGGTTCCCGCAGGTGGACAGCTGGATCTTCGCCCTGGCTTCGGTGTTGCTGCTGGCCGGTACCAACCTGTTCAGCGTGGCCAAGTACGGCGAGTTCGAGTTCTGGTTCGCCATCCTCAAAGTCACCGCCATTCTGGGCTTCATCGGCCTGGGCTTTGCCGCGCTGATGGGCTGGCTGCCCAACCGCGAGGTCAGTGGCCTTAGCAGCTTGGTTGCCGAGTACGGCGGCTTTGCACCGAATGGCTGGTCGGCAGTGGTGGGGGCGTTCATCACCGTGATGTTCAGCTTCATCGGCACCGAGGCGGTGACCATCGCCGCGTCCGAGTCCAGCGACCCGTCGCGCAACATTGCCAAGGCCACTCGCTCGGTGATCTGGCGTATCAGCACCTTCTACATCCTGTCGATCTTCGTGATCATTTCGGTGGTGCCGTGGAACGACCCGCAACTGGCAGTGGTGGGTTCGTACCAGCGTGCGCTGGAAATCATGAACATCCCCAACGCGGCATTCATGGTCGACCTGGTGGTTCTGGTAGCCGTTACCAGCTGCATGAACTCGTCGATCTACATCGCTTCGCGGATGATGTTCTCGCTGGCCAAGCGCGGTGACGCCCCGGCCTTCCTCAACAAGACCTCCAAGGTCGGCGTACCGCGTGCTGCAGTGTTCGGCAGCACCCTGATCGGTGCGGCCATCGCGGTCCTCAACTACTTCGCACCGAAGGGTGTGTTCGAGTTCCTGCTGGCCAGCTCCGGCGCCATCGCCCTGTTGGTGTACATGGTTATCGCCATCTCCCAGCTGCGCATGCGCCGCCGTCTGGAGCGCGAGAACACCGAACTGAAGTTCCGCATGTGGCTGTTCCCGTACCTGACCTGGGCGGTGATCATTTTCATTGCCGGGGCGCTGGCGGTGATGATGTACACGCCTGAGCATCGGGCGGAAGTGAGCTCGACATTGGGCCTGGCGATCGTGATTTCCTTCCTGGGGATCGTGACGGCGAGGGGCCATGCGCAACCGGTGGGCGCGCGATCGATGGGGTGATTCATTTCACCTGGCTGTAAGGCAAAGGGCACCCGAGGATGGGTGCCCTTTGTTTTTTTTACACTTGTCTGGCGGAAGATGCCTACGTGGTCGAATTCCTGGGCCTACCGGGGGGGCCATGTCGAAGCGGATCTGCAAGGTGTACTGATAGATATGCTCAAACAGTTCCTGCAGAAGATCAGCGTACTTGAGCGGCCATCAAGTGCCGCCCATCACGCTTTGCACATATCGCATCACAGCCGGCGCTTTCTCGAAGCGTCGGTGAACCAGGCTCAGCCACGAGCTAGCCTGGCAATCGACGACCCGCCGGTAATTCACCTGCGGCAGGTTGATGCGCTGCACCACCGATTCCGGGACTACTGCAATGCCTTGCCCAAGTGATACCAAGGTAATCACGGCCACCAGGCTGCCGGGTTGTGGGCCAAGCATCGGGACGAAGCCACCTTGCGCCGCCACTTCCAGCGTGCCGGAAATCTGCTCGGGCAGAATGAAGGTTTCATTGGCCAGGCGCGAGGCCGGGATCTGCGGCACTTCGTTGATCCGCGAGCTGGCGGGCAGGGCGAGAACGAAACCTTCCTGGTGCAAGGCGATGGCTTCCAGCTGGTCAGGAAACTCCATCGGTGAGCGCACGTAGGCAAGGTCTAGTAAGCCGTCGCGGACCATGCCGGGTAGTTCGGCCATGGGCAGTTCACGGATATTCAGGCGCACGCCAGGGCAGGTTTCGCTGTAGCGGCTGACTTGCTGCTGGAGCATGCCCGAGTAGGCGGCCGAAGCCACGTAGCCCAGTTCGATACGCCCGCTTTCGCCACGGGCTGCGCGTTGTGCACCCAGCTGTGCGGCGTCGAACTGGCGCACGGCCTGTTCGGCCTCAATCAACAGCGCCTGGCCGGCGGCGGTGAGGTTGACCTCGCGCTGGCTGCGCTCGAACAAGCGCACACCTAGCTCGCGTTCCATGTCCTGGATCTGCCGGCTGAGGGTGGGCGGGGCGATGCCCAACTGCTCGGCGGCCCGGGTGAAATGGCCGTGGCGGGCAACGCAGAGAAAATAGCGGAAATGGCGGATTTCCATCAGGTGTTACCTGCAGGGTAATGACGCGGGCCGCCGGGGCTAACAAGCCTTGGCGCAGGCGGCGGTATGGTAAGGCCAACACTACAAGGCTGTTGGCTTGGCGGCAAAGCCTGCCTGTGCAATTGCAGGGACCGCTCAACATTCGAGGGCTATGCAATATCTGGAGCGCGCAGCGGTCCCGGCGATCCTGCAGGTTAAAGGCACTTCAAACCAACCAGCTCAGCTTCTGGAGCCCCACCATGCCCTCTGCACGCTTTACCCTGCTTACCGCCTCCCTGGTCTGCGCCCTGATCATCCTCGACACCAACATTGTCGCGGTCAGCCTGCCCAGTATCGCCCGCGACCTGTCTGGCTCGTTTGCCGATATCGAATGGGTGGTCAGTGCCTACCTGCTGGCCTTCGCCGCTTGTCTGCTGCCCGCCGGCAGCCTCGCCGACCGCTTTGGCCGCCGGCGCATGCTGCTGCTCGGCCTGGCCCTGTTCGGCCTTGCCTCGCTAGCCTGCGGCGCGGCGCCCAGCCTGCTATTGCTCGACCTGGCCAGGGCCGCCAAGGGCATCGGCGCGTCCCTGTTGTTGACCTCGGCACTGGCCGCCATCGGCAACCGCTTCCACCAGCCGCAGGAACGCATGCGCGCCTGGGCCTTCTGGGGTGCCTGCATGGGCGCCACCATCACCTTTGCGCCGCTGCTCGGCGGGGTGATCGCCAGTACCCTGGGCTGGCGCTGGATCTTCTACATCAACCTGCCGTTGGTGGCGTTGCTGGCAGTGATGGTGCTGCGCAGTGTAGAGGAGTCCCGCGACAGCGCGGCGGCCCGGCTTGACCCATGGGGCAGCCTGACTTTTGCGGGTGCCCTGGGCTATCTGATCTGGGCGATGATCGATGCCAACCAGGTGGGCTGGGGCAGTGCTCAAACCCTGGGCCGGCTGCTAATCAGTGCCTTCCTGTTTGGCCTGTTTATCATGGTCGAACGCAACCAGGAACGGCCGATGATCGACCTTCAGCTGATGCGCAGCGGGCGGTTCGTGGGTGCTTTGCTGGGCATGTTCGCCTACGCCGCCTGCGCCCAGGTGATGATGACTTTGCTGCCGCTGTACCTGCAAAACGGCCTGCAACTGTCCGCATTGGCAGCCGGGGCCGGCATGCTGCCGTTTGCCGTGGCCATGTTGCTGGCACCGCGCTTGGGCATGCGCCTGGCGGCGCACTTGAGCCCGGCGCAGGTATTCGCCCTTGGCCTAGTGCTGGTGGGGGTGGGCAACCTGCTATGTGCCTGGGCCGCCGGGTTTGGCGGCTATGCAGCCTTTGCCCTGGCCAGCCTGGTGCTGGGGGCGGGTGCCGGGCTGCTAAATGGCGACACCCAGAAAAACATCATGGCTTGTGTGCCACGCCAGCGTACCGGGATGGCTTCCGGGTTGAGTACAACTACGCGCTTCGGGGCCATCGTCCTGGCTATCGGTTTACTGGGCGGCGTACTGGCCGCCCGCAGCGGGCAATTGCTTCACGAAGCCCTGGTTGCCGTAGCGCCATCGCAAGTGGGCCAAGTTGCTGCGATGGCCACGCGGGTAGCGGCGGGCGACCTGCAGGCGGCCCTGGCGCTGCTTGATCCGGGCTTGCGTGAAGCGGTGGCACCCTTGGCCCGCCAGGCGTTCATGGGTGGCTTCGAGGCCGTGTTGCAGGTTGCGGGCCTTGCAGCGCTGGTGTTCGCGGTGGTGGTTGGCGTGCTGCTGAGCCGCCCGCTGCCCGCTACGCAGGAAACGCTACTGGCTCAAAGCCAACCCCTGTAAAAGGCATGTATCCACACCGGCAAAACCGCTTTGAAACCGCACTCGGATGAGTAGGTGGCTGACCGCAGTTATTTCACCCTTGCGCGCAACTAATACAACCGGAAAATGTCATTTCACTGCGCGCCAGCAATGGCGCGTGGATGATGCTGGCGCTGGCCAGTAAAACTATACCGAGGCAAGGAGCTTCCCGTGCACAACGACGACTATTCCGACCAGCTATCAATCCCGGCGGACCAACTACCGCCAGGCGTTTTCCCGCCGATGCCGGGCTACACCATCGCCGACCTGCTTTATGTTGCCTACCAACCCACTGAAACGCTACTTGAAAAGCTCGATATCGACCCGGGCCTGATTCGCGAAACCAGCATCGCGTTTGCCAGCCATCTGTATCAGGCGCTGGAAAGAGACGATATCCAGTATCAGATCGCGACCTGGTACCAGAAGCCCTATGACCACCCTGAAATGCGTGTGCGCAGTGTGGAAATCATCGCTGAACAATTCGGGATCGTAACGGTAGAAGCTGTCGCTGACTCATTGGAGGGCTCACCGCTGCGGCAACTGGGTAAAGACTTCTATGCGGAATACATCGATCTGGCCGGTTGTGCCATCAAGAACCACATCCTGAAGTTGAACGACCCCGAGTTTGACCCGTTTGCGAGCCGCGAAAGTGAATAAGGTTTAAGTGCTGGAGGCGCCCGCGGTGTGGTGCCTCCAGCTACCCGAAAAATAAATGAGGTGTTTTCTCATTCTCGTTCGGCTTGTAGAGAAGGCCGGAATACAGGCCAGCCCGCCGACACTCTACGGAGCGAGAAAATGAGTTTGACCCCGGTTCCACAGCACCATCCATTGAGCCGTGCCGTGCGCGGCGCGTTTTTGGGTATGGTTGTCAGCAGCTACGCGCTGCCATCGCTTGCACAACCCGTAAACGCTGAGCACAACAACCAGCTGCAGCAGTGGAACATTCAGGGTGGTCCTTTGGCACCGGCGCTCGACCGCTTTGCTCGCCAGGCGGGTATCAGCCTGTCCTTCGATGCCCAAAACGCAGCTAACCGCAGCACCCAGGGCGTACAGGGCAACCTGGAAACGTCGGCAGCGTTGTCGTCGCTGTTGCAAGGCACCGAATTAAAAGTCGAGCAGCAAGGCCCCAACGCCTACCTGGTGATTCCACAACCAAAGCCTGCCGGCCCGCTGGAGCTGGGCGCGACCGAGGACTACCGCCTGGCGCCAGTCATCATCAATGCCAAGGTCAAGGCCAGCGCCGACGATGACGCCAACTCGGTGGTTGCCAAGGAGCTGTGGGTAGGTGGCAAGGTGGCGACCAGCATCCTCAACACGCCCGCGTCCGTGTCGGTGGTGACCAACAAGGAAATGCAGCAGCGCAGCGTCAGCACCACCGAAGAGGCGCTGCAGTACACCCCCGGCGTGGTCAGCGACTACTACGGTTCGGACGACCGCAACGACTACTTCCTGATCCGCGGCTTCCAGGCCACCACCTACCGAGACGGACTGACCCTCAGCTCGATGCGCGGTGTGCGCGAAGACCCTTACGCCTACGAGCGTATCGAAATTCTGCGGGGTGCCAACTCCACCCTGTTCGGCCCGGCAGACCCGGGTGGCTCGGTCAACTTCGTGACCAAGCAACCGCGCTTCGAGAAGTTTGGCCAAGGCTACGTGACCTACGGCTCCTATGACCATGCCGAAACCGGGATCGATGTAGGCGATGCGCTGAACGACGAACACACCCTGGCCGGCCGCTTCACGGCCAAGATGCAGAACAGCGACCGCGAGTACGACCACTCCCAGGACGACAACCGCTTCGTCATGGGCGGCCTGACCTGGGCGCCGACCGACTTCACCTCGGCCACGGTGGTGCTGGATTACCTGAAGACCAACAGCTCGCCGAACAGCGGTGGCTACCCGCTGGACAAGGAATACGACCGCAGCGACTTCTACGGCGAGCCCGGCTACAACTTCCACGATGTCGAGCGCACCAGCCTCAGCGGCAACATCACCCACGACTTCGACAACGGCTTCGTGCTGCGCAGCAACCTGCGCTACAGCGAGCTGACCGATGACTTTGGCTACGCTTACCTGAGCGACAATGCCTCGCGTGTTGGTACCACCATTCCACGCTACGTCTTCGGCACCGACAGCGATGCCGATCAGCTCAATGGCAACTTGATGCTGCAGTACGATGCCCAGTTCGAGCACATCGACAGCAGCACGCTGGTGGGCGTCGAGTACCTCGACTCGACGACCAAACAGAGCTCGGTCTACGGCCTGGCGCCCTCCATCGACATCGCCAACCCGGTATTTACTGGCGTGCCTGGCGGCATCACGCCCTATACCCGCAAAAAGAATGACGCCACCACCAAGGCGGTTTTCCTGCAGCAGAACCTGTCGTTCTTTGACCGCGTCATCGCGACCGCAGGCGTGCGTAACGACTCGATGGACCTGTCGAGCAAGGAATACATCGGTGGCGAGCAGACGGAAAAGGACAACTTCTCCGAAACCTCCTACCGCGCGGCACTGACCTATATCGTCAACGATGAAGTGTCTACCTACGTGAGCATGGTGGAGTCCGTCTCGCCCCCGCAAGTAGGCGTTACCCCGCAGACCGGCAAGCAATACGAAGTGGGCATCAAGTACTCGCCCATGGGCATGGACGCACTCTTCTCCGCCGCTGTTTATGACCTGACCCAGGAGAACGTCACCATTGCCGTGGTGTTGCCAAGCGGCATCATCGAGCAGCAGACGGTGGGCGAGTCACGCGTGCGTGGACTTGACCTGGAAGCCAAGGCACAAGTCACGCAGGACATCAGCGTGATTGGTGCTTACTCCTACATGGAGTCCGAGGTGCTGCGCGGGTCGCTGTATGACGGCTCTTCCTTGAAGGGCAATGAGTTCACCACGGCGCCCAAACACACCGCATCGTTGTGGAGCTACTACGACATACCTGGCACTGACGTGAGCGTCGGCCTGGGCGCGCGGTATGTGGGGGCGTACTACATGGATGCTGCCAATACCAAGAAGAGCGATGGGACCACGTTGTTCGATGCGGCGCTGAACTACAAGATCGCCAAAGGGACCGACCTGGCGCTGAATGTGAGCAACCTGTTCGATGAGCAGCATGTGGTGGGGTCGGGGACGGCGAATTACTACAACCCGGGGCGTGAGGTGACGGCGAAGTTGAGTTACAGCTGGTAAGGCGGCCAGGGGATGGCACGGGTTGCGCCCCTGTTCGTGGGTAAACCCGTGCCTACAGGTGCGCAAGATCCTGAAGCTTGCTATGAACCCCCGCATCTTCAAAGAGGCTCACTTGTGAGTCGGTGTTTTTAGACCTTCAAATCGGCCCCGCTAAAACCGTTGCGCTGATAAAAGCGCTCCAGCTCACGGGCTTCCGGCTCCCTGCCGGTGAATATCTTCAGGTACTCGGGAATGTAGCGCATGCGCTGGGCCAGGGGCTCCCGGGTTTTCATGCTGATGTAGCCGATTTGCGTCAGGTAGATGGAACGGGCGCGGGTAATCGCAGCATCGTGTTCAAAGCCGAAGCGGTCGAACATCTGCCGCAATGCCTCGACGCGTTGCGCGTCTGCCTGGCCGATTTCCTGCGCCACTTCCGGCGACTGCAGCGCCCAACTGCGCATGGCGAACTCGAATTGCGAGTCGAACAATTCGCTGTTCAGCCAGCAGTCGAAGACGTTGAGAATCGCCTCGGTGATGGACTCGGCATAGGCCTGGGATTTGGTCACCAGGTTGAAGGTGTTCTTGTTTTTCCATTGCTCGATCAAGGCCACGAGCAAGGCATCGCGGTCTTCAAAAAACCAGTAGAAGCTGGTGCGCGACAAATTCAGTTTCTTGGCCAGCGGCATCACTCGCACGGCATCCACACCTGACTCGGTCAGGCTTTCATAGGCCGCATTAAGCCAGCCTTCCAGTGAGCCTCGGCCTGCTGCTTCCGCCTTTGAGGTGGTTCCTTTCATGGGCATTTCTTCCCTTTTCAATGTGCGCTTTGTGGTAACTGTACACCATCGTCAAGAGTATTGACACCTATGTACACAGGGGCATATTGTCGGCGTGCCTGATGACCTGTTTGCGAGACCGATATGAAAAACGATCCGCTACTTCAGCCTTATCGCCTCAAGCATTTGACCCTGCGCAACCGCATCATCACCACTTCCCACGAGCCGGCCTACCCGGAAGACGGGATGCCGAAAAAGCTCTACCGGGCCTACCACGTTGAACGTGCCAAAGCCGGCGTAGCCATGACCATGACCGCAGGCTCCGCCGCAATCTCCCGTGACAGCCCACCCGTGTTCAACAACATTCTGGCCTACAAGGACGAAGTGGTCGGCTGGATGAAAGACCTCACCGACGAGTGCCACGAACATGGTGCAGCGGTGATGATCCAGCTCACTCACCTGGGCCGGCGTACCCGCTGGGACAAAGGCGACTGGCTACCGGTGGTGTCGCCCTCCCACAATCAGGAACCCGCACACCGCGCCTTCCCCAAGCAGCTTGAACAGTGGGACATCGACCGCATCATTCGCGACTATGCCGATGCCGCCGAACGCATGAAGGCCGCCGGCCTGGATGGCATCGAGCTGCAAGCCTACGGTCACTTGATGGACCAGTTCTGGTCGCCACTGACCAACGAGCTGGAAGGGCCGTACGGCGGCTCGCTGCAAAACCGCCTGCGCTTCACCTTCGATGTGCTCACGGCCATTCGCAAACGCGTGGGCCCGGAATTTATTGTCGGCATTCGCTACACCGGGGACGAAGTGCTCGCCGGTGGCCTGCAAAAAGAGGAGGGCTTGCAGATCTCTCAACTGTTGAAAGACAGTGGCATGATCGACTTCCTCAATGTGATTCGCGGCAACATCGCCACCGACGCCGGGCTGACCGACATCATCCCGATCCAGGGCATGCGCAATGCCCCGCACCTGGACTTTGCCGGCGAAATCAAGACGCTGACCGGCTTCCCAACCTTCCATGCAGCAAAAATTCCAGACGTGGCCACGGCGCGTCATGCCATTGCCTCGGGGTTGGTGGACATGGTCGGCATGACCCGCGCGCACATGACCGACCCGCACATCGTGCGCAAGATCATCGAAGGCCGTGAGGACGATATCCGCCCTTGCGTAGGCGCCAACTATTGCCTGGACCGCATCTACAACGCAGGCGCGGCCTATTGCATCCACAACGCCGCGACCGGGCGTGAAACCACCATGCCTCATGAAATACCCAAGGCTGTGCAGAAGCGCAAAGTGGTGATTGTCGGCGCCGGCCCTGGTGGCCTGGAGGCGGCACGTGTGGCAGGCGAGCGCGGCCACGAGGTGGTGGTGTACGAGCTGGCGGACAAACCCGGCGGGCAGATTCGCCTGACCGCACAGTCCGAACGGCGCAAGGAAATGATCAGCATCATCGACTGGCGCATGGCGCAATGCGAGCGCCTTGGTGTGAGGTTCCACTTCAATACCTGGGCAGACACCGCGATTGTGCTCGATGAAAACGCCGACGTGGTGATCGTGGCGACCGGGGGCATGCCGCACACCGAAGTGCTGGAGCACGGCAATCAGTTTCTGGTTTCAAGCTGGGACATCATTTCCGGCGACGTGAAGCCTGGGCGCAATGTGCTGGTGTACGACGACGCGGGCGACCACGCTGGTTTGCAAGCCGCTGAATTCGTAGCCCGCAGTGGCGCCAAGACTGAAATCATGACCCCCGACCGCTCGTTCGCGCCAGAAGTCATGGGCATGAACCTGGTTCCCTACATGCGTGCGTTACAGCAACTGGACACCACTTTTACCGTCACCTACCGGCTCAAGGCCGTGGAGAAACAAGGCGACCAATTGCTGGCCACGATCGGCACCGATTACAGCGACCTGACCAAAACGCGCCTGGTGGATCAGGTGGTGGTCAACCACGGCACCCGTCCGCTGGACGAACTGTATTTCGACCTCAAACCCCTTGCCAGCAACGAAGGTGCCTTGGAGTACATGGACCTGATTGTCGGCAAGCCGCAAACCGTTGTCAGCAACCCCGAAGGGCGCTTCCAGCTGTTCCGCATTGGTGATGCAGTGGCGTCGCGCAATACCCATGCGGCCATCTACGATGCCCTGCGGCTGGTCAAGGACCTCTAGCTGCCCTGCGCCGCCCACAACAATAAAGACAGCCGTCACCAGATTTAGAAACCTTTTAGTTACTGCCCCGAAAGTTGGTTTGACTCAGCGGAGGTTGTTACATGCAAACGGGTTCTGATTCCATTGAGCTGCTCACGGCGTTAACCGAACGCGACCTGCGCTTTCGCAGCGATGCCAAGGTCACTGAACATGCGATCGCGCCGGTCGACACGGCGTTACTCGATGCGTATGCCGCCATCGACCGCAAAGCCTTGCGCCATTACCGCCTGGAGCGCATTCGCGAGCAACTGCGCGCCCAGGATTACGCCGGCATTCTGTTGGCCGATCCGATCAATATTCGCTATGCCACCGACACCAATAACCTTGGTTTGTGGGTGATGCACTCGCCCAGCCGCTATGTGTTCGTCGCCACCGACGGCCCGGTGGTGCTGTTCGAGTTCACCAGCAGCCGGCACAACAGCGAGCACGTGGAAACCATCGATGAAATTCGCCCGGCGATTCCCTGGCTGTATTTTCTCGCCGGCCCCCGCGTGCAGGAAAAAGCCGAGCGCTGGGCACAGGAGGTGGCGGACCTGATGGCCCGCCACGGTGGCGGCAATCGCCGCCTGGCGGTCGACCGCTGCGACCCTTGGGGCGCGCAGCGCCTGACACACCAGGGCATTGAGCTGTTCGATGCGCAGCCATTGATGGAGCAGGCGCGCTTGATCAAATCGGCTGAAGAAGTGGCCAGCCACCGGGTGTCCATGGGCGTGTGCGATCTGGCCATTGCCCGGATGCGCACAAGCCTGGTGCCGGGGGTTACTGAAAACCAGCTGTGGAGCATCATGCACGGCACCAACGTCGCGCACGGCGGAGAGTGGGCCGAAAGCCGCCTGCTCAGCTCCGGGCCGCGCACCAATCCGTGGTTTCAGGACGCCACTGACAAGGTCATCAAGGCAGGTGAGATGGTCTGTTTCGACACCGACATGGTCGGGCCCGGTGGTTACCTTTCAGACATCTCGCGCAGCTTCATCTGCCCCGGCAAGGCGCCGACCATGGCCCAACGCGACTTGCTGGACATCGCCTCACAGCAGATCAACCACAACGTCGAACTGCTGCGCCCGGGCCTGTCCTTTCGCGAGTTCGCCGAACGCTGCTGGCCGGTGCCCCAGCGCTTCGAGCACAACCGCTACATGATGATGCTGCACGGTGTCGGGCTGGTGGACGAGTACCCCAGCGTCGCCTACGCCGTGGATTTCGCCGAGTGGGGGTACGACGGCCTGTTCGAGGAAAACATGGTGGTGTCGGTGGAAAGTTACATCGGTGAACAAGGCGGTGGGGAAGGGGTGAAGCTCGAAGAACAGGTGCTGATCAGCGCCAACGGGCCTATCAAACTCTCGCGCACACCCTTGGTCGACGGCGATCGATAGCTGGAGCAAAACCATGAGCAGCATGACTGTGATCGAAACCGCACCCACCTTGGCGCCGCGCTCGGTGACCAGCGCCGAACCGTTCTTGCGCCTGGAGGGCATTCATAAACAGTTTGGCCCTTACCCCGTCTTGCACGACGTGTGTTTTGAAATGAACAAGGGCGAGGTGGTGGCCATTATCGGCCCCAGTGGGTCGGGCAAAAGTACCTTGTTGCGCTGCATCAACCAACTGGAGCCGCCGACCAAGGGGCGGGTCAGCATGGATGGCGTGCACATTGAAGCTGGCAAGGCGTTGCCCCGTACAGAGCTGCTGAAGTTGCGCCGGCGCATTGGCATGGTGTTCCAGTCGTTCAACCTGTTCCCGCATCTGACGGTGCTGCGCAACGTCAGCCTGGCGCAAATCCGCACCTTGGGCCGCAGCGCCAAGGAAGCCGACGCCCGCTCCTTGCAACTGCTCGAACGCGTTGGGCTGGCTGACAAGGCCCAGCATTATCCGGCGCGCTGCTCTGGTGGCCAGCAGCAACGGATCGCCATCGCCCGCGCCCTGGCACTGGACCCTGAGCTGATGCTGTTCGATGAGCCGACCTCGGCGCTGGACCCCGAGCTGGGCCTGGAGGTGCTGGCGGTGATGAAAGAGCTGGCCGGCGAAGGTATGTCGATGATTGTCGTGACTCACGAGATGCACTTCGCCGAAACCGTGTCCGACCGGGTGGTGGTCATGGCTGACGGGCGCATCATCGAACACGGGCCGAGCCAGCGAGTGATGCGCGAGCCCGAGCATGAACGGGTGATCCAGTTCCTTCAGGCAGTGAGGAATCGCTGATGAAAGACATCCTGATGATGCTGTTGAATGGCATACCCTGGACCATTGCCGTTACCGTGCTCGCATTCTGTGTCGGCGTAGTGCTGGGGTTTCCCATCTGTGCCCTGCGCATGTCCAGGTTCAAGATGCTGAGCATTCTGGCTGCCATGCTGGTGCTGATCCTGCGCTCAATCCCCCCGATTGTCTGGCTGTTCTTCATCTTCTTCGGCATCGGTGGCGGCTATATCAGCCTGTCGCCGTTTACCGCAGCGGTGGTTGGCCTGGGGTTGATCACGGCGGCGCACATGTCCGAGGTGTACCGCGGTGCGTTCGCGGCAATTCCCGCCGGCCAGTTCGAAGCCGCCTATGTGCTCAACCTGTCGGCGTCGCAACGGTTTTTCGATGTGGTGTTGCCGCAGTTGGTGCGTATCGCCATTCCCACCTCAGCCACCTACGCCATAGGCCTGCTAAAGGATTCGGCCGTGGCCTCGACGATTGGCGTTGGTGAAATCAGCTTTCAGGCTTACCAGGTTTCACAGCAAACCTTTCAGGGCCTGAGCGTCTACAGCGCGGCGGCGGTGGTGTACCTGGTGCTCAGCGTGCCCGTGGCCTTGTTCTCTCGTTGGCTGTCGGCCACGTTGAAACAGAGGATTGCCCGATGAGCGAACTGCTGACGATGTGGGCGCAATGGTTGCCGGAGTTGTGGAAGGGCTTTGTGCTGTCGATGCAGGTCACGGCCGTGAGCCTGGGCCTGGGCGTTGTGCTGGGGCTGTTGCTGGCACTGGGCGTTTCGGCGCCGAGCCGCTGGTTGCGTTACCCCTCCTTGGTGGTGGTGGAACTGGGGCGTGGCGCACCGGCGTTGATCCTTCTGCAGTATTTCTACTTTGGCCTGCCCAGCGTCAACCTGACCCTGACCTCGTTCTGGGCTGCTGCGCTGGCCATGGCGTACTGCACGGCGGCCTACACCAGTGAAATCATTCGCGGTGGCATCGAGTCGGTGGCCGCAGGGCAAACCGAGGCCGCTGAAGTGATCGGCCTCAACCGGTTCGACGCGCTGCGCTTTGTGATCCTGCCTCAGGCCTTGCGGGTGGCGCTGCCATCGCTGCTGGGGTTCTCGATCATGATGTTCCAGGCCTCGTCGCTGTGTTTCACCATCGCCCTGCCAGAAATTGTCAGCCGGGCGTCCTCCATTGGCTCTTCCACGTTCGAGTACATGCCGGTGCTGATACTGGCCGGTTTGATGTATGCCGCTGTCTGCGCCCCGGCGACCCTGGGTGTGGCAGCGCTGGAAAGAAGACTGGCCCCCAGCCAGCCATAACAACAAATCCACTCGCGCCGATTTCGGCTGCTGCTCTCTTATTGCAAAGGTGACGTCATGACTCGCTCATTCAAGCGTTTTACCCGTTGGATGTTCTTGTGCTCGACCTTGGCCGGCGCCCCGTACGCCTTGGCCGAATGCACCCCCGCGAACCAGTTTGAAACCATCACCCCGGGTGTGCTGACCGTGGCGGCGTATGTCTTCCCGCCTTACTCGATACCGGGGCCGAACAACCAGTTGAGCGGCGTGGACGGCGAGATCATCAAGCGCATCGCCGAGCGCGAATGCCTGAAAGTCAAAACCATGGTGGTGGACACGGCAGCCGTCGTCCAGGCAGTGGTGGCAAAGCGCGCCGATGTCGGCATCGGTGATTGGTATCGCACGGCAGAGCGCAGCAAGGCGTTGGGGTTGTCGGCACCGTTGTACCTGGACGTGATGGGCATCATTTCGGATGAGGGTTACACGAAGATTTCCGAACTGGACGGCAAGCGTATCGGCACCGTGCAAGGCTACCTGTGGGTGGACGATTTGAAGAAAGCCTTTGGCGATAACCTGGTGCTCTACCCGAACCCTGTGGCCATGGCCCAGGACCTGGCGTCCAGGCGCATCCAGGTGGGCGCGGACAGCTTCGCGGTGGCCGTGTCTTCGCAGCAGAAGGGCGGCTACCCCGGCAAGAGCATCAAGGTGTCCGAGCCCGATCAACGGGTCAAGGCCACGCTTGAGCCCGGGCAGAGCGCCTTCCCGTACACCAAGGCCAACGCAGCCCTGGGCGAGGCGCTGGGCAAGAACATCCAGGCCTTGCACGCCTCGGGCGAAATCGCAGAAATCCTCGCCTCGTTTGGCCTGGACCGCGAGGCTGCAAAAGTGGGTGAGCCCAGGATGATTCAGTAAAGACAATCAGATCCCGTAGGAGCGGCTTTAGCCGCGAATGAAGGCACCGCGAGCTTTCAAGAATTACGCGCTACCGTTCATTCGCGGCTAACACCGCCCCTGCAGGTTCTGAGGCTGCGGCACACCTACACTCCGAGAGCACCGAAGCCCCCATGGACGACCACAAACCCGAAAAGCGCCTGTCGCTGACCGATGCCACCACCTTCGCGCGCCAACTCTGCCTGGCCCACGGCACCAGCTACGCCGTGGCCACGGCGCTTGCCAACGCCACCGTATCAGCCCAGGCCCATGGCCAGCACGAACTCGGTTTCGGCCATTTGCCTGACTACCTCAGCGGCTTTGCCACCGGCCGAATCGCCACGGCTGCCGAGCCCATCGTGACCCAGGTCGCGCCGGCCATGATCCGCTGCAACGCGGCCCGAGGCATCGCGCAACTGGGGTTCGATCGCGCCTTCCCAGCGCTGTGCAGCAATGCGCATCAACTGGGTATCGCCCTGTTTGCGCAGTTCAACGCGTTCACCTGCGGCGAGTTGGGCTATTACACCCGTCGGCTGGCGCGCGAGGGCCTGGTCGCGTTGGCGTTCACCAATGGCTCACCGCTGCTCACCGTGGCCGGCCAGAGCCGACCGCTGTACTCCACCAACCCCATCGCATTTGCCGCCGCCAGTGACACGGGGCGGTTACTGGCGATTGACCAAGCTAGCAGCGCCACGGCTTACGTAAACCTGCTGCGGGCCGCTGAAGCGGGGGAGGCGATACCGGCAGGCTGGGCGGTTGATGGGCAAGGCAATGAAACGTGTAGTGCGCGGGAGGCATTGCATGGGACGTTGCTGGCGTTTGGGGGCGGTCGTGGGGCTAATATTGCGTTGATGGTTGAGGTGCTTGCGGCGGGGGTGACGGGGGCCAATTGGTCGCTGGATGCAGGCGATTTTCGTGCTGGGAGCGAATCGCCTGGGGCTGGGATGCTGGTGATTGGTATTGCTCCCAGGTTGCTGGATGAGTGCTTTGCTTCAAGGTTGGACGAGCAGATGGCTCGGCTTGAAGCCTTGGGGGTTTACTTGCCGGGGAAGGGGAAAGAGCAAGCTTATGCTCGTGCGGTCTGTGAGGGGATCAGCTTGCCGGTAGCGGCGTACGATGCGTTTGGGGTGCGGGAGGGATAGTTACACACTTTGCTATGGCGACCGTGCCAGAAAACGCTAAGCGCAGCGGTTACGTTTGAAGAGTCTTTGATGCCTAGCAGGTTGGCGTGTTCGGACGTAGGTGCGCTGCAGCTTGGGCCGGGGTAAGTTGAATTAGCTCAGTAACACATTGATTAATTGAGGTAACTCCGGTTTATATTTTAAGCTGGAATAGCGATTGGAATACTGCGACAAGTATTCCCGGCCTATCGTTGACCAGCTAGGTCGCCCGCTTTCGGGCGACCTCGGTCCAAGCGCTGTCACCGAGCTAAACGACTACGGGATAACAGGTATCACCCCACAATGTGTTCGGGTTATCCAGCATCAGCAGAATAATGACCGGAACTAGCTTGTTGAGCAGGTTGGCGCAGTCACGCAGTTTATTTCGGTTGACGCTGCTGAGATCTAAATTTCAGTACTTCATCAACCACGGCTGCAGTTCCTGGAGGTTACTCACCACCAGTTGCTGGGCCTCGGGAAGTATCGCCATGTTGCGGTGGTCGAAATGGTATCGCTGCAACACATACTTCACCAATGCCCTGCGGCTGGGCACTACCAATTGCCCGTCTGTCATGCCGAAGTCGGTTTCAATGATTGCCTTTTGGGCTTCGTTCAACCGCCCATCAGGCGCGAAGATGACCGGCACTTCGACATTCCAGTCTTCATCCTGTTCGCGCGTATTCGGCGACGCGTCCAGCAAGTCTGGCTGCCCACGCAGGCGGCTAAGGACGAAGTCGCGGTATTGGCCGTTCTTTTCGCAATAGGCCCGCACGTGCCAGCGCATGCCGGTGTAGACCAGCGTGTGCGGGGCGATCAGGCGCACCTCGACATTGGGGGTATTGAAGGACACGTATTCGGTTTCCAGGCGTAGGCCTTCACGGCAGGCCTTGAGCAAGGGGCGCAGTACCTCTGGCCGAATAGGGCGGTCAGGCACTTCCAGTACACGGGTGTGCGCATACGCCAGAGCCAGCCCGTCGATGTGCGGGGCGCGCTCATTGTTCTGATAGAGCAGGTGCAGATAGGCGCTGGCGCTGTTGTCGATGAACAGCGGCTTGAAAAGCTTGCTCGGCACATAGCCCTTGAGCTGCTTGTCATATGTCAAGTTTTTGGGCGCATGCTCGGTGATGTAGGTATTGATGTCCTTGGAGGCCTGCTGGCGACTGATACCAAAGCTCTGTATCAGGTGGCCCGTGGTCAACCGGCCTTCCCACCAGGCAACGGTCTCGATTAAACGATAGCGAAGTGCCAGATCCCAGCGAACCTGTTCGATGGATTGCTTGCGTTTCATACCCTCTCCATGTGCGCGATTACTTTACCTGTATAAGTCTACATTGTGGACGTGTAGTTTTTCATTACATACCTTTCGCAGGTCTTCGAAATACTTCGGGGCAGCAAAGGACATGAGCATGACTATGCCGGAAGTGGTCGCGACAGGCGCATTGGTGGCGATGGGGATCATCCTGCTGGTGCTGATTCAGCAGGGGTTAAAGCTCGGTGAGCTTGGTAAGACGGTGGAGCACTGCCAGAGGGATCTGCGCTGGGTGCAGATTTGGGAGATGGAGTATCGCGAACTACGGTCAGCGTTGCGGGCGGAGCGAGAGCATGTGGTGCAGTTGCGCCGCAAGTTGGAGTTGCTGGAGGCGTTGCTGCCGGTTGAGGAGTGATCAGCGGCAATGGGTTGAGTAGCGTACCGTTCAGGGCGTTTGCATAGCGGGCTGTCGCCATGTCTGGGCTGGCGTGGCCAGGGTTATTCCGTTCTTTGTTTGCTCCACTGGCAATCGTAATTTGAGTTAACAGTAGATTGCCTTCATTTTGATATTATCGGCGTGACGATGATAGGCCGCTTGTCTGCGGTAGGCGTTTTACGGATGACTAGGGGGCCAATGGCGCCTCGCGCAAGGAGTTTTTGATGCAGGAACAATCGATAGATCTGCTACGTGATGAGGCTCGTAGGCTTCTCAGCTTGGAGCTAGGCCTGCTGCATCACGTGCAGGAAGGCGAGGGTGTGCTGTCTGATGATCAGGGTGATGAGCATCAAACCTTCAGCAAAGCGAATGTCACCCAAGAGATTGGTTACCTCGAAGGGGAGCTGGCCAAAGTCGGCGAGTTGAAGATGGTCCTGGCCGTGGTCGGCACCATGAAGGCCGGCAAATCGACCACAATCAATGCCATCGTTGGACATGAAGTGCTGCCAAACCGCAACCGGCCGATGACTGCGTTGCCGACTCTGATCGAGCACACCCCTGGCCAAGTCGAGCCAGTGTTGGAGCTGAAAAACTGCAAGCCGATCAACGACCTCATTGTGCAGCTTGGTAAAGTAATCTCATCTGACCGAGGTGACGCGGCGCTTCAGAATCTGGAGCGTACCGATGACATGCTTGACCTGCTGAAGCTGATTGATCAGCGGGGAAGTTTCAAAGCGCTATATGAGGGGTCGGAAAATATCTTCTGGTTCCTCAAAAGCCTGAACGATTTGGTACGGCTTGCGGCGTTTCTGGGGGTGGACTTCCCCTTTGGCAGTTACTCGAGTATCGACGATTACCCTGTCATCCGCATCGAGTTTTCTCATCTCGGCCACGCCGCGGGTCAGGGTAAATTGGCATTGCTCGATACACCCGGCCCCAATGAGGCGGGCCAGCAGCATCTTCGCAAAATGCTCAAGGAACAGTTGAAGAAGGCTTCGGCTGTGCTGGCTGTCATGGACTTCACACAGCTCAAGTCTGACGCCGATGAGCAGGTGCGAAAGGAGCTGGATGAGATTGCCGATATTGCCGAAGGGCGACTGTTTGCGTTGGTGAACAAGTTCGACCAAAGGGACCGCAACGGCGACAGTGCTGACCAAACACGTACCTTCGTGGCCGAGTCATTGATGAATCGCAGGCTCGATGCAGCAGATGTCTATCCAGTCTCTTCGCGCTGGGGATATTTGGCCAGCCGTGCCCAACAGGAAATTGCCAACCACGGCAAGCTCCCTGAGGCCAATAGAGGCCAAAATGCCTGGGTCGAAGACTTCGGCCAGTTGGTGCTGGGCATGGAATGGGAAGACGCCTTGCAAGATACCGAACTTGTCCAGCGCGGTGCCAGTCATCTTTGGAAAAAATCAAATTTCGCCGAGCCGCTGGAGAAAGTGATTTTCAAGGCCCACCGGCAGGCAGCCGTTATGGCGTTGTCCTCTGCTGCGTCGAAACTGGTTGACACTGCGACCCGCCTTGCACGCTTCCTGGAAGTGCGTGATACCGCGCTGGCCAAGAGCGCCGAAGAACTTCAGGAGCAGATTGGGTCGCTGCGCGATGACATTGCAATGATTGATCGCCTGGAACAGGACAGCGAGGAGTCTTCGCAGAACGCGCTGACGGAAATCAAGTGCGAGATGAGCATGACCTTCACCGAATTGGCGGAGGCTATCAAGCATGAGGTCGGCGAAGGGTTCAAAGCGGGAAAGCGGCAAGAGCAGCAACAAGCCGTCGCCCGAATGCAAGAGCAGCTCGCACCGACCATGGCAGGGCTCCTCAAGGGAGCGTTTAGCACTTGGTTGGGCGGCGAACGGGCTCGTCGCGCGCGCAACGGTTTCGATTTTGAATTCGACGAAGAAAGCCCGGTGATCAATTTCGATAAGCAGTCTGAGGCTGAAGCGCTGCTGAAAAAAATCGAAGATGGGGTGCATAGTATCATTAGCGATGGTGAAGTCGAACTGGTAAGGCGTATGGGTGAAATCCTCAAGGATTTCCGCATCACTTTCGCAGTTGATATCGAAGCCGAAGCCAACAAACTTATCGCGGGCCTGAATGAGCGGCTCAATCGCAGCGGTTTTTCCATCGATGTGAAAATACCTGACACAACCCCGCTGACTCTCAAGTACACCGCTGGCGAGGTTCTGCGTGATTCCGTGGATAGCAAGCACCGTAACGTCACGCGCTCTCGCCGCAGTAAAGGGGCATGGGGCACCATTTGTAGCTGGTTCGGTACCTCTGACTGGGGCTGGGAAGAGTACACGGTCAAGCAGGGCTATTACGCAGTCGATATCAACAAGGTACGCCAAGCCATCGACGCATCGATCGAGCATCTGTTCAAAGACCTGGAGGCCTCTGCTGCGGACACCATCGCTCAGCCGCTCAATGAAGGGCTTCACACCTTCTTCGAGCAACTGAAAGGCAGCATCGAAAGCATTCGAAGCGACTTGCAACAGAGTATTCGCGATCAGGAGCGCAGCCAAGACGAGCAAATTGCATTGGCTGGTTTGCTTTCTAGTTACAAACGCGAGGTCATGCCCATCAAGCGCGACAGCGAGGAGCTGCTGCGAGATGTGAGCCCGGCTGGGGTGCCAGCATGAGCGAAGCGCAAAACGATGAGTTTATTGGCGAAGTGACTCGTCTGTTTACCTGCCTGCCGGAAAAATTCGTGGTGGACTTTGCCAACGGTATCGATGTGGTGCGCGAGCGCCAGAGGCACATGTCGACTCGGACTGGGATGTTCGACCGCCTTTACGATGGGTTTACTGGCAAAGCATCCCAAAACCAGGCGGAAATCAATGCAAGCCTCACCGACGGCGTCGAAGGGGCACTGGAGTGGCTGGTCGACTTGACTCAATCGTTGGCCAAGAGTAACCGCGCGATCTATCAGGTTCAGATGCGGGTGAGTGGAATGAAGCATGATTTAGCTACGGTCGCTAACTATTCAGCTGATACCCGCTATGCATTGGAGCGACTTTCGCAGCACCTTGGCGATCGATGCAGTGCTTTAGAGCTAAATGTTGCGAGAATCGATTGTACACAGCGTGCCCAGTTACACCTTGAGAGTGTTATGGGCAAGTGGGGCGCGGGTCGGTTCGCTGGTCTTAGCCTCACTGGCCGCTGTTATGCGGTGCTGGAAGAGTTGCGCTGGGGGGCATTCGGCGATCATTGCCTAACCATATCTGGTACTGAACGTCAGCAACTGCTGGAGGATCTAGCCAACCGGGCGATCATACAGCTGAGTCGAGATGCTCAGGTGGGGCAAGGGGAGCGCATCGATACCCGAAATCGCTGGCTGGCGAGGCCTTCGCCTGACGGACCAAGGAATGTAAGCGAAGAGACACTTGCTTATCTGGGTGATTGGTCGTGTCCTGATCGTTCGCCAATGACTTACGCAATTTCGCAGGTGCCTGACGAGTTACCCCTCCAAGTGCCTCTGCTGGGTTCTGCCCGGCGTATGACCGAAGGGTTGGTCAATGAATTGTTCTTGGAGACCTCAGCATGAATGCATCCTTGAAAGTGGGCTTGGTGCTGTCGGGTGGAGGAGCGAAAGGTGCATACCAAGTTGGTGTGCTGAAAGCCTTGCGCGAGCTGGGTACTCGCATTGATGCTGTTTCAGGTGCAAGTATCGGAGCACTCAATGGCGGCATTCTTGCGTCAGCGCCTTCGCTGGATGTTGCCATAGAGCGTCTGGAAGAATTGTGGGGGCGTTTGAGTAAAAGCTCCCCTTTGAGTTTGAAAATGCCGGGCTATGTGTCATTGCTGGTAGCTGCAGGATTACGTATGAACGGCGCGCCTGCCATTCTTGCTGCAGCTCATGGCGCCAAGAGGTTAGCCCAGAGCTTTGATGTCGAATTCCCCGAGTGGTTGAATGGCTGGGAAGACGGCTTTCTAGACGACAAGCCGTTGCAGCAACTGATGGATGAGTTTTTGGTCAGCAAAGATCTGCAGCGCGGCCTGCCACTTTACGTTTCTCTCTACGAGAGCTTGGGAGGGCTCGAGGATATAGCGCGTGCTCTTTGTGCTGAACTTGGCTTTGGTGACACGCCACATTCAAAGTTTTTCCATGTCCAGTCGATTGCAGATGAGGAGGAACAGAAACGCATATTGCTGGCCTCGGCGGCGCTTCCGCTGCTTTTCAAATCACGTCGCCATGATGGGCGAAGCTGGTCAGATGGAGGGCAGGGCGGCTGGCAAACCATGCAAGGCAATACGCCGATTACGCCCTTGTTAGAGGCGGGTTGCAACCTGGTTATCGTCACGCATCTAAGTGATGGATCAGTTTGGAGCAGGCAGCGATTCCCTGACGCCACCATTTTGGAGATTCGCCCGAGCAAGAGTTTGGCCCGTGCGAATGGGCCTTTGGCGGGGGCTCGCGACTTGCTAGGATTTGATGGCGAGAAAATTCCATCGTGGATCGAGCAGGGCTATCAGGACACGCTTCAGTGTGTTGGTCGCGTTCTGAATGCACAGAGCGCGCGCAATGAGTTACGCACTTCGGAAGCGGCGCTGGTTAACATTGAGCGTGAGTCCACTAACGCTGATCAAGTGCTTGCAGACGCTATGGCGCGATTGAAGTGAGCGTCGCGGGGGAAGGGTGGTATGCCGAGCCTCTCGCTATTCAAGGCTATCCGTCTATCGACTCTTCCTCCCGACGTTCGAATGCTAGCACTTTGCCGGTGCTGCGGGCATGCTTTGCACAATCTGCTAGCAAGTAGGGCTGACGCAAAGGAGCGCGAGCGTGGGGTTGGAGAAGAAGGTTAGAGAAGCGCAACTGAATGTGCTGATCAAATATGGTGTTCTGGCTGATTTTTCTGGGGTCGAAGAAAGCGTTCTCGACCGTGCGATTAAAGGCAGCGTTCCCGCAGGCGCTGCACAAGATCTCACTTTTGCTGCTTGGCATGATCAGTTGCTTGGGCCGATTGAGCGCGTGCCTGTAGCCCGTTTCCATGGGGACGTTGCTGGGCAAACCCGGTTTTCGAACCTTACTGACGGTGATGGCCTCGCCAAAGCCGTGAAAGCACGTGACAAGCAGGCACAGAACTCACTAAAGGCTGCCCAGGCCGAAATTGCAAAGCTGCAAGCTGAATTGGCTGCGCTTAGACAACGTGCCGCGCTTTGCGAAAATGTATCCGAGGATGCCGGATGGTTGCGCGATTGGTACAGCCTTGTGACACCAGACTTGCATCGTATTCTTTGGGACGTCAAAGAAATACAAGGCGTAATTTTCGACCACCAGGGCAAGCTGAACAGGGACTTCCGACAGCAGCTGGTTGAAATCATTCTCAACGCCCTGGTTGATTTGGAGTTGCGCGGCTTTTACGTTGATGTGGAGCTACGAGATGATTCGCCGCGCAAAGAAAAAGCCCCCACTATCGTATTGCATCGCAGCCAGCCTTCAGGGGAGGAAGCCCGCGAGCGCGAAGGATTCAACTTTACTGTGCCTGGCGTACAGCCCGATGTGCTCCAGGCCGCGAGCGAACTGATATGGCCTCGGCCCGCGCTGCCGCCAGTCGACAGCCAGATACGTTACACCTGCTACGTGAATATAGGCGTTCATCCGCAGGCTTTAGTGGGGGAAGACGACATTTTTCATCTGTCGTGCTTCATGCATAAATTGTTCGAGGCCATGGCTAGGTCTGGAGACCATCGCCCACGTGGAGCCTTGCGCGAGAAAGTGATCCTTTGCTTGCTACTGGCATTTACTGCGCCTTGTATGCCTGCGCGTTTACGCCGTCAGAATTTACCGGGGCTGAAGGAGATATATTTTTCAGATCAAGAAAACCGAGCAGTGCAGGATTCGAAAGATGATAGCAACGTATCGAGCGGGAAAATTGTTGAATACTTGTTGCGTGTTATGCACGCGTAGATCGGCCATTCAGCGTCCTGCAGGCTTGCCGTCAGTTCCGCACATACGGATCAGTGCCGGGGATGGCAGGTAACTACCGTCCCTACCGCGCCCCATTCAGGTCCCATCACAACCTGCCGCGTCTCAGGCTTCGATCGAGCCTCTTAGGGGCGATCTGATATCGCTGCAGCACATATTCCGGGTTATGCATCACCTAGTCGGTTCATTAAGCGGTTCTCAGGATGATCTTCATACCTTTCGTAGCCAGGGCGGTAGCGTGATTGAAACTAACCCGACGATTTACTTTCCGGCATCTTTGCCACAAGGCACAATGCCAGCAAGCCGCGCATCTGGACGCGAGAGGACCTAGGGGATTGGAAGGCGTGTCTACAAAGCAGAAGGTGCTGCTCTGCTGGGTCGGAGGGAACGATCTGAAGGCGTTGTCGGGCAGTGAAACTGGGCCTGTACTGGCGACGCTAAAAGCGCAATCCTTTGATCGCGCGGAACTGCTTTCGTCTTATCCGTCTGAGTTGGTCGAGCCTTATGTCGCCTGGCTCCGTGAGCGGGTCTGTATGCCGGTCACCGTCAGTTATGAGTCACTGACGAACCCTGTACATTTCGGGGATATCTACCAGGCTGCCAATGCGCACCTGACGCGCCTGCACCTGCATTCCAATCACCTTTCCATTCTCCTCAGCCCTGGCACTCCGGCCATGCAGGCTGTGTGGATTCTCCTAGGCAAGACCCGCTACCCGGTGACTTTCTATCAGTCCTCGCTGGAGCAGGGGGTGCAGCAGGTTGATGTGCCATTTGAGATTGCGGCCGAGTATGTGCCGGCCGCTAACTCCATCAGTGCCGATAAGCTGTTGCGCCTCGCCGACAGTCGGGCGCCGGTTGATGCCGCTTTCGCCAGCATCATCACGCAAAGCGAGCGCATGCTGCTGCTTAAATCGCAAGCGCAGGTGCTGGCTCAGAAGCAGGTCCCAGTGTTGCTCTATGGAGAGACAGGCACTGGTAAAGAGTTGTTCGCCAGAGCCATCCATAATGCTGGTCCGCGTTCGTCAGCGCCTTTCATCGCGCTTAATTGCGGGGCTATTCCATCTGAGCTGATCGACTCTACCTTGTTTGGCCATCGTAAAGGCGCTTTCACCGGCGCGGTGGAGAATCGTGCTGGGGTGTTCCAGCAGGCGGATGGCGGAACCCTGTTCCTTGATGAGTTCGGCGAACTGACGGCGGACGCCCAGGTGCGTTTGCTGAGGGTGCTGCAGGATGGAGTGATTACGCCAGTGGGCAGTAGTCAGGAGGTGCGGGTCAATGTACGCCTGATTACGGCTACCCACCGCAATCTCATGCAGTCGGTGGCGGAACGGCGTTTCCGTGAGGATCTGTTTTATCGAGTCGCCGTTGGCGTTTTGCACCTGCCGCCATTACGCGAGCGAGAGGGTGATCTGTTGCTCCTGGCTGACGCCTTGCTTGGGGAGACCGCCAAGCAAGATGACACTCTAGGCGATAAGAAAATTTCCGCAGAGGCAAAGAATCTTATTCTTCGCCATCCTTGGCGCGGTAATGTTCGTGAGTTGCAATCGGTCCTGTTACGTGCAGCGCTGTGGTGCCGGGGCGATTTGATCGAGGCTGGAGACATAGAGCAGGCGCTGTTCCAGATACCTCAAGATGGGCACGCTGAACAGTTTGAGAGATTTTCTCAACCTATTGATTTACAAGGGATAATTGCAAATACCGCAAAGCGCTATCTGCGTCAGGCCCTGAAAGTGACCGGGCACAATAAGACCCGGGCAGCCAGTCTGCTGGGGCTGAAAAGCCAGCAAACGCTGACAAACTGGATGAGCAAGTACGACGTCGAATAGAAACTTGGCACGATCCTCGCTCAGAGGATGGTTATGGACAGAATCGCCTATATGAAATCAGTCAACTTCGAGTTCCTTCGTCCCGGCAACGAGTTGCTGGCAAACCTAGCTGGCCTGGCCGAGGCCGTGATTCATATTGATCCGGGCAGCGCCTTGACGCGCTTGCGCAGTTTTGCCGAGGAGCTGACCAAAGGCATCTACAAGGAAGAACTGCTGCCGCGTATGCCGCAGTCAACCTTTTACGAACTGGTTAAAAACTCGGTGTTCACGGATTGCGTCAGCAAGCCCCTGGTTCACCAGATTAACTTCCTGCGTATCCAGGGCAATGATACCGCTCACGGTGCGGAAGGTGAACTGCGCAATGCGCAGTTGGCACTGAAGACCGCCCATCAACTGGCCATGTACATGGCTATCAAGTACTACGGAACCGCACAGGCTGATATTTCGCCCTTTGCCGAGGTGCAGGACCCGACTGCGACTCTTGCCAGCCTGCAGAAGACTGTCTCCAACTACGAGAGGGAGCTCACTCAGCAGCAGGAAGAGCTACAGCGAGTCATGGATAAGCTGGAGCAGGAGCGCACCCGCAATCTTGATAAGCTGGAGCCGCCTGCTAAGCCGGATCAGCAGCGCCGTCAGCAGCAGAGTCAGAAAGTTGCCGACAGCCTGCAGTGGAACGAAGCCAAGACCCGGGCTCTGCTGATCGATGCCATGCTGGTTCAGGCGGGCTGGGATATCAGTAATCCCTCGCAGGTAGGCCAGGAAGTGGACGTCGACTTTCCCAATAACGTCTCTGGCAAGGGCCGTGCTGACTACGTGCTATGGGGTGACAACGGCCAACCGCTGGCTGTGATCGAGGCCAAGAAATCCGGCAATGTCAGTCTGCAGGCCGGACGCGAACAGGCCCGGATGTATGCCGATGGCTTCGAGCGCATGGGCATGCAGCGCCCGGTGATTTTCTACAGCAACGGCTACGAGACCTTCATCTGGGACGACGCGCAATACAACACCTACCGTCCGGTGTACGGCCTCTACAGCAAAGACAGCCTCGAGTATCTGATCTATCAGCGCCAATACCGCAAAGCGGAGCTGGAGCGTCATAACCCGAATCTGAATATCGCTGACCGCCCTTATCAGATCGAAGCGATCAAGACGGTTGCCGCTAACTTCCAGCAGCAGCGTCGTCGTGCGCTGATCATTCAGGCCACCGGCACTGGTAAGACTCGTGTGTCCATCGCCTTGGCCGAGCTGCTACTGCTCACCGGTTGGGCTAAGCGCGTGCTGTTCCTGTGTGACCGCAAGGAGCTGCGCGTCCAGGCTGATGATGCTTTCAAGCAGAACTTACCCAGCGAGCCGCGCTGCGTGATCGGTGAAACCAACAAGGTCGATCAGACCGCACGTGTCTACATCGCCACCTATCCGGGCATGATGAGCCGCTTCGCCCAGCTTGATGTGGGCTTCTTCGATCTGATCATTGCCGACGAAAGCCACCGTAGCATCTACAACAAGTACCGCGACCTGTTCGACTACTTTGATGCCCTGCAGGTAGGCCTCACCGCCACTCCGGTGAAATTCATCAGCCGCAATACCTTCGACATGTTCGACTGCGAGACGACCGACCCGACCTTCGAGTTCGGTCTCGATGCAGCCATCAACAATGATCCGCCGTACCTGGTGCCGTTCCGCGTTAAGGACCTTACCACCGATTTCCTACGCGACGGCATTCACTACAAAGATCTGAACGAAGAACAGCAACGTCAGCTTGAAGAGGACCTCGGCGAGGAGGAGGCCAAGCGCACCACCATCGCCGGCAGGGACATCGGTCGCAGGATCTTCAGCGAAGACACTGACCGCCTCATTCTGGAAAACTTGATCGACAACGGCATCAAGGATGAGACCGGGTCACTGGTCGGTAAGACCATCGTCTTTGCCCAACGTCAGGACCATGCTGAGCACTTGGAAGAACTCTTCTGCAAGCTCTACCCGCAGTATGGCAGCAAGGTCTGCAAGGTCATCCACAACCAAATCCCGCACGTGGGTACGCTGATCAAAGAATTCAAAAAGCCGGAGAATGACTTCCGCATCGCCATCTCGGTAGACATGCTCGACACCGGCATCGATGTGCCCGAAGTGGTTAACCTAGTATTCGCTAAGCCGGTGAAGTCCTGGGTGAAGTTCTGGCAGATGATCGGTCGCGGCACACGCCTGTGCCCCAATCTGTTTGGTGAGGGCAAGCACAAGAGCGAGTTCCTCATCTTCGATCACTACGGCAACTTTGACTTCTTCGAGCAGGAGTACGAAGAGCCAGAAGACAAGAACGGCAAGTCGCTCCTGCAAACCACCTTCGAAGCGCGTCTGAAGCTGGCGCAGGCGGCTCTCAAACAGAACCATGCCGCCGCTTTTGATACCGCCATTGAACTGCTGCGTGCCGACATCAATGACCTGCCGGAGAGTAGCGTTGCCGTCAAGCGCGAGCTGCGGGCTGTGCACCAATTGCAGCAGGGCGACCAGTTGCAAAAGTTCGACGCCCAGACCCAGCATCTGCTGGCAAATACCATTGCCCCGCTGATGTCGGCTCGTGTGCTGCGCGACAAACATGCCACTGCGCTCGACAAACTGATCGCCGCTATCGAGCGCTGTCTGGTGGAAAACGCCAGTTGTTTCGAGGATGGCAAGATCACCTTGTTGGAAGAGATCGACAAGCTCGCCATCAATATTCAGGCCGTGCGCCAGAAGGATGCCTTGATTACGGAGGTGCGTAGCGCGGACTTCTGGCTCAACGCCAATGTGGACAAGCTGGAACGAGCTCGGCAGGAACTGCGCGGAATCATGAAATATCGCAAGTCGGGTGAGGGAGTGCTCTACAGCACGCCCGGCACTCGCACCGCCGATAGCGGCGTTCAGGTGGCTGAACGTCAGATCAAGATTCCCGGGGCCAACGAGGCGATGATCTACCGGCACCGTCTCAAGGACATCCTCGACGGCATGCTGGCTGCCAACCCGACACTGCAGAAAATCCACAAGGGCGAGCCTATTGCCGAGCAGGAGCTCAACTCGCTCACCTCGACCATCCTCACCACTCACCCAGGCATCAGCCTGCAAGTGCTGAACGAGTTCTATGGCCGCACTGCCAGCGAGCTGCAGTTGACTGTGCGCGAGCTGATAGGCCTGGATGTACAGGCCATTGAGCAGCATTTTGCCCAGTTCCTGCATACCCATCCCAGCCTCACGGCCCAGCAGGTACGCTTCATGAACCTGCTGAAAAGCTACATTGCCCAGCACGGCAGCATCGTCATCGAAAAGCTCTACGACGCACCGTTTTCCAGCATTTCCCACGAAGGCATCGACGGTGTATTTGCCCCCGCCGATGTGGGCGTGCTGGTATCCGTGCTCAAGCCCTTCTTGCGCGGGGACAACCCGCCTACCAGTCACTAGGAGTGCACATGCAAGCCAGTCAATGGACCACCGATATCATCGTCATCACAGTTGTACTCGCACTGGCTTGCGCGTTGCTGGGTTATTTCGCGGCAGCATTGCGTCAGGGCCGGCAACTCAGTCAGCTGGCGGCCGAGCTGAAGCAGGCCCAACTGGCTCAAACGACAGCAGTGGCCGGCAGCGCCGCGTTGAGTGAGCAGCTCAAAGCCGCGGAAGCACAAGGGCATGAGCTCCAGGTTGCCGAGAGCACCCTGAAAACCAAGCTGCAGAGCACGTTGGACAGCGTGACGCGGCTGACTCAGGAACAGCAGGAAGCCAAGGGTCGTCATGTAACCCTGGAGGCCAAGCTGGAGCAGTCTGCCAAACAACATCATGAAGCGGTCATTCAGCATGAATCGGCGTTGACTGAAATTCGGAGCCTTAACGCGAAAGTTGAGGACTACCAGAGCCGTCTGGAGCAGGCGAATACCTTGCTTCAGCAAGAGCGTGAATCGGTCAGTGGTCTCAAGTCGGCACTGGCCGAAGAGGGCAAAAAAGCCAAAGGCTTTGAGGCTGCCAATACGGATGCTCGGACACAGCTGGCAGAGCTGAAGGAGCAGATGAAGGCCGCAGGCGAAAAGATTGAAAGGCTGCAGGGCGAGCAGGCAGAGATCAAGCGCCAGGAAACCAAGCTTAGGGCCGAACTGGATGAGCGCGAGGCCAGCCACGCCCGCGAGCTCGCCAACTTCGAACGGCAGAAAGCCAGCTTAACCGAGCAATTCAAGCTGCTGTCCAACGAGATTCTCGAAGCGAAAACGCAGGCTCTACAGGAAAGCAGCAAGCTCAGCCTGAGTGCTGTGATGACGCCGTTCCAGCAGTCCATCGACACCTTCAAGCGTGAAGTGCAGGAGATCCACCACCGCGAAACCACCCAGCAGGGTGAGCTGCGCAAAGAACTGGAGCAGCTGAAAACGCTGAATCAGCAGATCACCACCGAAGCCCATGAGCTGTCCACCGCGCTGCGTGGCCAAAAGAAGCTGCAGGGCAACTGGGGCGAACTGGTGCTGGAGAACGTACTCGACCGCTCAGGCTTGCAGTTGGGCAAGGACTATCTGCGCGAAGTCAGCATCACCACGGCGTGGGGGCGCCAGCGCCCCGACGCCGTGGTGTACCTGCCTCAGGCCAGGCACCTGATCATCGACGCCAAGGTTTCGCTTAACGCCTATACCCGCTATGTGAACGCAGAAGACGATTTAGAGCGTAAGCAGGCCCTGAAAGAGCATGTGCAGGCCGTGGCCAGCCGCATCAAGGAACTGGCTGACCGCGACTATTACAAACTGCCGGGGCTCAATTCTCCGGACATGGTATTCATGTTCATCCCCATTGAGTCGGCCTTCGTCGAAGCACTCAAGGCAGACGAAACCCTGTTCCAGCAGGCCATCGAAAACAACGTGCTGGTGGCCACACCTACCACGCTGCTTACCAGCCTAAATATCGTGCGCCAGCTCTGGCGCTATGAGGATCAGAACAAGCACACCGCCGCGCTGGCCAGTCGGGCGGAGAGCGTGTTCAAAAAGCTCAACACCTTCTTGGCCAGCTTTGAGAAAATCAAAAAGGGCTTGGAAACTGCCACCGAAGCATATGTTAAGGCCGAAGGCCAGTTGGTCAGCGGGAAGGGCAACCTGGTCAAACAGGTGGGCGAATTCAAGAACCTGGCGCCTGCCATCAAAGCCCAGTTGCCTGCCTATTTCGCCGACAAAGCTGCGCTGGAAATAGATTTTATCCCTGCCGAGCAGAACATTGAGGTACTCACTGACAGCACCGAAGATCAAGACCTGCTCGCTGAATCTGACACTGAAACCGACTACGAGAACGCCTGATGCTCACCGGCAAGATTCGCACCGATATCGACAAACTCTGGGAAAAATTCTGGACTGGCGGTATCACCAACCCGCTGACTGTGATCGAACAGATCAGCTACCTAATGTTCGCTCGCATGCTCGACATGCAGGAGGACGTGGCCGAGCGCAAGGCTAACCGCACCGGCAAGGTCTTCGACCGTCTGTTTCCTAATACACCGGAAGGCCAACTGCTGCGCTGGAAGAACTTTCGCAACATGAGCGGGAAGGAACTACACAGCCACCTCAAGAAAAAGGTCTATCCGTTCTTCGCCCAACTCGGCAGTGCCGAAGGCGAGGGCGGTGAGCGCGAAGGCCTCGGCCATATCAGCGAGTATATGCAGGACGCCGATCTGGAGATCAAGAACGAGTCTGTGCTCACCTCTGCCGTGGAGATGGTAAACGACCTGCCCCTGACCCAGAGCGACGTGAAAGGCGATATCTACGAATACCTGCTGAGCAAGCTCACCACCGCCGGCATCAACGGCCAGTTCCGTACACCGCGCCATATCATCGACGCGATGATCGAGCTGATCGCCCCGCAGCCCACCGAGGTGATCTGCGACCCGTCCTGCGGCACCGCCGGTTTCCTCGCCCGCACCATGGAGTACCTCAACCGCGTCTATTCCAGCCAGGAAGGTACCTTCACCGACGAAGACGGCAACCTGCATTACTCCGGTGACCTGCTCGAACCCTACCGGCAGCACATCAACAGCGAAATGTTCTGGGGCTTCGACTTCGACACCACAATGCTCCGCGTCTCCAGCATGAACATGATGCTCCACGGCGTGAACGGCGCGAACATTCGCTATCAGGACTCGCTGAGCAAATCCATCAAAGAGCACTACCCGCGTCAGGAGCAGGACTTCTTCGACGTGGTGCTGGCCAACCCACCGTTCAAAGGCAGCTTGGACGAAACCAACACCAACCCCGACGTGCTCGGCATGGTGAAAACAAAAAAGACCGAGCTGCTGTTCGTTGCCCATATTCTCCGCTCGCTCAAGCTCGGTGGCCGCGCCGCCGTGATTGTGCCGGACGGCGTGCTGTTCGGCTCATCCAAGGCTCACCAGCAACTGCGTCAGGAGCTGCTCGACAACAACCAGCTTGAAGGCATTGTCAGCTTGCCCAGCGGTGTGTTCAAGCCCTACGCCGGCGTCAGCACTGCCATCCTGATTTTCACCAAGGGCGGCACCACCGAGTGTGTGTGGTTCTACGACCTGAAGGCCGACGGCTACTCGCTGGATGACAAGCGCACCGAGCTGAAGGGCGACGGCAGCAACGACCTGCCCGATGCCATTGCCCAATGGCACAAATACCGGCAGATGGTCGAAAGCAATATCAGCGCCAGCACCATCAACATCCTGTTCGGTGACAAGCGCCAAAAGGCTTTTGTCGTCCAGGCCAAGGATATCGCTGCCAACAAGTACGACCTCTCCATCAACCGCTACAAGGAAGTGGAGTACCAGCAGGAAGCGTACGAAGACCCGAAGGTGATTTTACAGCGGCTCAAAGGGCTGGAACAGGAGATTCTGGCGGATTTGGGTGAGCTGGAGGCGATGCTGTGAGTTGGCCTTTGGTAAAGCTCAAAGATTGTTGTGAGGTTGTAGGTGGTGCTACTCCCAGGCGCGAAGTGCCAGAGTATTGGGACACGCCTGACGTACCGTGGGTGACCCCCAAGGATGTGTCTGATTTGGCCTGTCCAACCCTAGAGGATGCGCCTGAGTATATTTCTGAGGCTGGATTCAAGAGCTGCTCGACATCCATAATTCCAAAGGGAAGCGTGTTGGTAACTTCCCGTGCGCCGATTGGAAATATCGCAATTGTTGGTAGAGATTTGTGTACGAATCAAGGCTTTAAGAGTCTTGTTCCTGGCTCGAATGTAGATGGCCTGTATCTGTATTACTGCATGAAAAGCAGCTCTGAGCGGTTGCAGGCGCTTGGAAATGGCGCGACATTTAAAGAAGTGTCCAAGAAAATCGTTGAGGAGTTTGCAATCCCCCTCCCACCCCTGCCCGAACAAAGGCGCATCGCCGCCATTCTCGACAAGGCCGACGCCATCCGCCGCAAACGCCAGCTAGCCATTCAGCTCGCCGACGACTTCCTCCGCGCCGTGTTTTTGGACATGTTCGGCGACCCGGTGACTAATCCGAAGGGTTGGGAGGTTCGACCTTTAATTGAATTAATTGATCCTGCTCGCCCTATTACCTACGGAATTCTGATGCCTGGTGACGATATAGAAGGTGGCGTGCCCTATGTCAGAGTTGTAGATATGAAAGACGGCGTTGTTCTTGTAGATCGAGTTCGTAGGACCACGATTGAAATTGCTCAGCAGTATAAAAGATCATCCCTTAGGGCAGGGGACGTTCTCATATCTATTCGTGGTCATGTCGGGCGCTTGGCTGTTGTGCCAAAGGAGCTGGAGGGTGCCAATATCACTCAAGATACTGCGCGCTTGGCGACAAATTCTAACTGCAGTTCTTTGTATTTATATGCTTGCTTGGAAAACCGTAAAATGCAACAGGAAATGCAGCGCTTTGTAAAGGGGGCTGCAGTTAAGGGGATTAATCTCACTGATCTCAAACAGCTGAAAATCCCAGTTCCACCGATTGAGTTGCAGAAAAAAATCGAAAGAAAAATTGAGTTAATGACTACAGCACTTGCATCGCTGGAGCAATCAAGTGTTTGTTTGTTGGATGGGTTCAAATCACTCAGCCAAAAAGCCTTTTCCGGCCAGCTGTAGATAAGGAAATCCCCATGCGCCTCAAGTCCGTCAAGCTCACCCATTTCCGCGGCTACCGCGCCACTAGCGCCACCCCCATCGACGATGCCATGACCTGCCGTTGGTTATGCCGGAAGCAGGCTGAGTCATGAGTGAACGACAACCACTTAGATCAGGCATGCAAAGGGTCTATGTATGAGCAATAACGAAAAACGGCCTCTGATCAGAAGGCATATCGGGCTGAAGGAATTGCTGCAGCTGGCAACGCCGGATGAGTTGGTCGCCATCAGCGAGATCCTGCTGGATAAAGCCCATGACCGCCTGCTTGGCGATGATTCGGCGCGGCAGCGTCTTGCGCATTGCTTTGCTGCTGGCGAGCTGTACAAGGCGGTTGATGAAATCGCGTACGAGATCCGCGCGTTGGGCAGTGTCAGCCTGGCCAGCTTGTTACGCCGGGGCGAACCGGTCAGTTACGACGAGGTGGTGCGCGATGTGGCTGGCGAGCTGAAGGTGGCATTCAGCAAGGCCGATAGCACTGTAGTTATCGAAGAGCAGGTGCTGGCCAAGCTGATGGAAAAGCTGGCTGAACAGGCTGAGTCCGCAGAGTCGGAAAGCCAGGCCGGAGGTGGTTTGTGGTTTGGTCGGGCACGTCTTAATAAATCCTTCACAGCTGTGCTGGGGCCATTGGGCAAGTTGGGTATGGGAGCTGCCGGCGGCAGCCTGCTGAGCGGTGCATTGGGCTCGGTGGCGGCTGTCGGCTCAGTGACGGCGGCCGGCGTGGTGGCGGCACTGCCGCTGACGGCGATTGGCACTGTCAGTGCAGGTGTTTGGGCGCTCACCAACAAGAAGCGCCCAGAGCTGCAAGGGCTGGTGGCCATTGTCATGCACATCGCGCGAATTCGCGCTGGCGGTGTTGCTGCGGATCACGAGGATTTTGCTAATCGTTTGAGGGCGTGTTTATGAGCGCGGAAATTCTTGCCAGGGCGATCAGTTCTGCCCCGGAGATTATCGAAGGCATTAAATCCGGGCTTTTTAAGGTGTGGGGTGGCGTCGTCAGGTATGCCGCCGGCCATCCCAAGGGTGGGCAGATTGTTGGGCATCTGCAGTTCCCTGGTGATGCAGCTCAGGCTGCCGAACAGCTTGCTATGCTGCAGCAGACGCTGAGTGGCGTGGAAGGAGCCTTGGGCGTGTTGCAAAGCCTGCAGTACGCGAATCTGGCATTGTCCGGGCTCAATCTGGCGGTTTCGGTCGCCGGCTTTGCCATCGTTTGCAAGAAGCTCAATGGTATTTCCGAGCAGTTGCAGCGTCAGTCGGAAAAGCTCGATGTGCTGATCGAAATGGCCAGTGCTGCCAAGGCCCGGGAAGAACTGCGTGACAGTGCGCGCTTCAGCGCAGTGCTGTGGACGGTTCGCCAGTCTGCTGAACAGGGTGATCTGCAGGGGCTCAAGAGTCAGGTGAATAACATGCGCGAGCAGTATGAGCTTACCAAGCTGACGCTGAATCAGGCAGCAGCCAATGCCACTGGCAAAGGTTTTGTCGACTCCCTTGAAGTGCTGCAGAACCTGCAGCAACGCATGATGTATCTCGGCTTTATGCAGGCATACGTTCAGCAGCATACGGCGGGCGAGAAGTACGCCATCGAGGTACTGCAAGAGCTGCAAGCGGACTGGATGAAAATCAGTACGGTAGTTGTCGAGGCGATTGTCGCCAATCAGGAGTGGGTAGAGCAATTAACCCAGGACCAAGGTAATAACGTCGTGTCTTTCCTGGAGTTCCGCAAGCAAGCGGCTCCCGCCATTGAATATCAGCTCGGCTTGTTGGAATACGCCGCCAGCCACCCAGAGGCGGCAGGACTACTCAATGAAGAGGTCACGGAAATTCGTTTTCTGGCTGCGTGAGATGGCCGCTCTGGCCGAACTGAGCACAAAGGGAAGCATAGGTGATGGCGCTGGATTTGAGCGAAACCCTGGTGGTGGGAATTTCTGCGACGGCGTTGTTCGATATGAGCGAGTCCGACCAGATGTTCAAGGCGGCGCTTGAGGCCGACCCGGAAAGCGTGATCGATAACTATCGCCGTTTTATGCAGGCCCGTGAGGGCGAGCCGCTGGCGCCGGGCACCGGTTATCACTTAGTAAAGGCGCTGCTCGATCTCAACCAGCATATGAAAGGTGAGGATACGTCCCCGTTGGTCGAGGTGGTGGTGATGTCGCGCAATAGCCCGGATACGGGCATCCGTGTGCTCAAGACCATTCGTCACGAGCAATTGGCGATCACCCGCTCGGCCTTTACCGGTGGTGAGTCGGTGGCCGATTACATGGATGCGTTTGATGTTGACCTGTTTCTCACCACCAATGTTGAGGACGCGCAGAAGGTCATCGACTCCAGGCGCTGTGCGGCGGCGATCCTCAAGGCGCCGCCAGCCAACGCCCCGCAAATTCCCGAGGGCCAGGTGCGAATTGCCTTCGACGGTGACGCGGTGCTGTTCTCCGACGCGAGCGAGTTGGTTTACAAGACGCAGGGACTGGACGCCTTTCAGGCACAGGAGGATGCCTTACAGCACACGCCCATGGAGGAAGGGCCTTATGCCAGCTTGCTGAAAAAGCTGGCCCGTTTACAGGAACGTTTGCCCACTGGCGGAAAGGATTCCCCCATCAGAATCGCCATCGTCACGGCACGTAATTCGCCATCGGAAATGCGCGTGATCAATACCTTGCGAGCCTGGGGTATTTACGTGGACGAGGCGTTTTTCCTTGGCGGCGTGGGCAAGGCCAAGGTGCTCCGGGCGTTCAACCCGCACATCTTTTTTGATGATCAGGATGTGCATTTGGAAGCAGCAGCCAATTTGGTACCATCAGGCAAAGTGCCATACCTGACCAAGTCTGGCTTAGCTGATAGCTGTGCGGTGGAGTGAAAGGATTCATGGTGGATAGCTCGACTCAGCTCTACAAACTGGAGACAACCCCTAGAGGCCGTCAACTGTGGACCTACATGGCGGCGATTCTTGAGGTCACGGAAATGGATCGAGGCAAATCGTTTCCATTGAAGCGATTCCTAGGGAATTTTCAGAAGCACTTGGACGCAGGCCGAATCGAGCGTGTCCCCGAGGGCTTCAGACTGACCCTCAGCGGGCTGAGCTATTTTCAAGACCGCTACCGGGTCGGGAATCCCCAGTACGTTGAGCGGGCGGCGGTCGAACGAATGATCAGTTCTCTGCGGACGGGGTGTGGCGAGGGGGATTGGGTTCCGCTGATCTGATGTGTGTATTGATTTAGAGTTGGAAGGTAGTTCCAACAGGGAGCGTGTTCATGCCGTACTCCGTAATCAAGTGCTCGTCGTGGCTGGGGCGCTTTCTCCAGAGTCGAGGGCTTTCGACCCCAGATCAGCGCGGACTCTACGCTTACCACTGCAGCCTTGAGGAGTATAGCGAGCTGCAGCATTTGCTCCGTGAATTGGACGGTTTCGAGGTTGCGTTAAAGGACCCGGCGGCCTGTGCCTGTTTGGTGCTTTTCGGCTCGGAATGGTACCGCCGTGAGTACCGCAGCGAGTATGCCTGGACCTGGGACCCCATCTGGAAAGCTTTGGGGTTCCGCCTGTCTCCGGTAGAGCTGAGCAAGTCTATTCCCAAAGGACTTGAGGGGTACTGGAAGCGTCCTCTTCATCTCTACGACGCTGGCCACCGGGATTTTCTGGGGTCTCTGTTTAGTGAGGGGGGCTTACCCTTTCAGGTATTGCGCGAGGGTGACAGCCGCTTCCAAACGCTGTTTGACCGCTTATTAAAGTACTACGACCAGTGGCATCTGCAGGGAGGCAATACCCTTCAGCAGGTGGAACAGCAACTGGATAAATTCAATCTTCCTCAGGTGTTTGCCTCGCGTACGTCGGTGGAACTGATTGCGCGAATGGCCGATGAACTCGTAGCTCTGGTCCGCAACTACGGACTGACGCAAGCCGATGAGCCAGTCACGCATCTGGATGCCATGAACCCCAAGTGGCGTGAATTGTTCCCTCTGCCGCTGGATAACCAGACCGGCAGCGAGCTGCTCAATGGCTTGCTAAAAACTGCCACCAGCGAGGGTAAAAGGCGAGCCTCAAGGGTAGCGGGATGGGCTTGCAAGCATTTCTGGCATGAATCGATGGCGGATGTGCTCAAGGTTCAGGTATCTCTACCGGAGGAGGTGGTATTTCGTCTGACGACGCAGCCATCTACTACTCGTTTTGAGCTTGCAATTGCAGAAAATGGGCAAGTAATTGCTGGTCTTGGACCCGGCTATGCGCAGGTAGAAAACGGCGTTGCGCGCATTCGTTTGCGCCTGCGAGAGATCGTCGGCAAACGGCGGGATTGCAGTATTTCTCTGAGCCTGGTGGCCATGGCTGGAGGTAGGCAGATCGCTACCCTGCCAATCGATGGCAGTGCGGTGGCACTGGGAGAGGTACCGCTGGGTTTCGAGCTAGTGAATGAGCGCTGGCGGCTATGCGGCCAGGCTTCATTCAATACGGCTTGTGAAGAGTTACTGCTGGTATTGCCAGACGGTTGCAACCTGAGAACGCCTGACAGCCGTGGGGAGGCCATATTCAGTGATATGCCTCCGGCGCTGTCGCGGCGTACGGTCAAGGTGAAGGGCAAGGCGGAAGTCTTGGTTGAGGGGGAGGAGTATTACCGGATACGTATAGGTCATGTCACCGGAATGGTGAATGGGCCGGAATTGACTGGTGTTCAGACTGAATGGCCGAGTAAACCCTCGTTGACTTTTGTCGGCCTGCCTCGTGTGCAGTGGCCGGCAGCTGCGGGCGAGTTGCAACAGCGGGGCGGTGAACTCTACATTGCGGGTAAGCAGCCGGGCGCAGGCAAGTTGCAGGATGTGCTCGGTACCCAGCATATATCAGTGCGTAACCGCGACGGCGATACCTTGCTACGCCGTAGAGTGGGTATTTTACCGACGGATTTTCGTGTTGAGCTGCGTAGTGGTGAGACTCCAGATGCGGGCAGCATCCTCGTGTATTGCCAGCAGCGTTGCTTGCTTCAGATTGATGACGAAAGCCTTCAAGTACAGCAGGTAAGGCACGAGGATCACATCGAACTTCGGCTTTCTGCCAAGGCCTTCCCGCCGATCCGGGTCCGGCTTTCTATTATGCCGAACTTGATGGCTGATCCGGTGGAGATTGACTTGCCATTCCCTAGTTCAGGTTGCTTGGCTTTTGATGGTAATGGGGAGCAGCTTAAACGCACTTTCAGCGTCGATGACCTGCTCGGGGCCAGGTTGTTTCTATTTGGCCGGTCCAGCACGCCCACTCGCTTCAGTATTGAGTTGACCCTCAGAGGCAGCGCGGCTAGGAATGCTTGTTACAGCTGGTCTTACATTACCGCCGACAAGCCGTTAGAGATCAGTCTTTTCAACATCCGTGAGCAGATTGTTGACCTGCTGTCTCTGCAGTCGGGTATCGACCAGGTTGTCGAGCTGCGAGTGTTCGGGAATGGCCAGGATAGCCGTTATCGCATCCGCAAATATGCGATGAAAATGCAGCTCGATCATGGCCGCCAGTTACTGAGTGCTGTGAGTCTGCAAGATGGCGCCAGTGCCATTCCCGAGCCAGTGTTGCTGCTGTTGCATGATCCTATGCGCAGCTCCATCGCACTTCGTTCACGCACCAGCGAAGGTGTACTGACAGGCGACTTCGAGTTGCCTCCAATCGTTGAGAGGGATGGTCCCTGGCTCGTGCTGCCCAGGGGCGGCTCAACGGTATCCTTTAGGCCGCTTTTCCTCGCAGGCGGCTCGAAGCCGATAGCTTCTGACGAAATGATTCAGAGCCTGCAAAAGGCAGTGCTGACCTTCGATCATGCTTCACCTGTCAGTTCTTTCACGTCTGTGCTTGATGCCATGGCTATAAACCCCATGCATAGCGGCTGGCAGTTCTTGCGGGCTTTGTATGAGGGCTACGGTTATCTGCCGCTGGCGACCTTCGAGGTCTGGAAGGCTCTGGTGGGAAATACCCGTGCATTGGCAATGGCGCTTTTCAAGTTTGAGATGGAGGCTGTGTTTCTTGGTCGGTTGGAGGCTGAGTTTCCGCTTTTCTGGGAGTTTCTTCCCATTGCAGAAATTCATCTGGCGGCCAAGCGATTTGCCGCTTTCCTTAAGGTCAAGGGAGTTTCTGAAGAGGCTGTTGATGCTCTGGTGGGGCGAATGTTTTCGCGGTTGGGAGAAGCCTACCCATCCTACGGCCAGAGTGTGCAGTGCTTCCTTTCAGGCAAGCCTGTTGGCCAGGAAATCAAGCTGCCTCTCGGAGTTTTCAAGGAAGTCCTGCGAGGCTGGTACCTTGAGCTGCTTCGCGATCGCTGCGAAGCCCAGTGGCCGGAATTTGGAGCCAAGCGTTTGGAGCGTTGGTACAGCAGCCAGAGTGACTCGGTAATCGTTTTTAGGTCGGACATGGATTATCGCAATGCAGTGCTCTACCTGCCGCTTTTTGCTGCTGCAGTCGCTTGCGGTAAAGCTCAGTTCACCGATGTGTTTGCGGAGGGAGCGGAGGCGATTTTCTTCCTGCGCCAAGTCCGTGATTTCGATTCGAAATGGTTCAATTCAATCTTCCAGTACTGCTTGTTGAACAGCGTCATGGAAAAGCATAAGGCCGAGTCGGTAAATGGATAAGTATTTCTCTGGATTAGCCGAGCAGGCGCTCTCCCGTAGCACCGAGTCCACTTTGAGTATCTTGAGCATAACTGACCCAGGCTTGCGCGAGCATCTTGGCAGTCTGATGCGTGCGGAGTGTGGCAAAGAGGGAGCATTCCTGGCTCCACCGCTGTTCGAGCAGACCTTCGGCTGGGAAGAGTGCCCACTGACGATGGCGCAACTCGCGAGTGATGAGCGCTTGCTGAGCAAGGAGATCGTTGCTTCGCTCGACGGCAAGGCGAATGGACGTTATCGCTTTGGGGCAGGCTGGAGACCTTTCACCCACCAGTTGGCCAGCTGGCGCTCATTGCTTGATAAGAAGCATTCTGTAGTCGTGACCAGTGGTACCGGTTCGGGCAAAACCGAATGCTTTATGGTGCCGGTGCTCGAGGATCTCTTTCGCGAGTACCGTGAAGCAGGCCGAAAGCCGCTGGTCGGTGTCCGGGCGCTTTTCTTGTATCCACTCAACGCCCTCATCAATTCGCAACGTGAGCGCTTGAATGCCTGGACCCAGAGCTTTGGAAATGGCATCCGCTATTGCCTTTACAATGGCAATACACCAGAGCTGCATGCCAAGGTGCGTAGCGAGCAGAGCCAAAAGCCCAACGAAATTTTGTCGCGTGAGCTGATGCGCACGCAACCTGCGCCCATTCTGGTTACCAACGGGACCATGCTCGAATACATGATGGTGCGTCAGGTTGATGAGCCCATAGTAAGAATTTCCAGGGAGCAGAAGTCGCTGCGTTGGATCGTTCTGGACGAGGCTCACACCTACGTGGGCTCGCAGGCGGCTGAATTGGCATTGCAGCTGCGTAGGGTGATGACAGCATTCGGCGTTACGCCAAAGGATGTTCGCTTCGTTGCGACCTCGGCGACCATTGCCGGTGAGGACGCTGCAGGACAGTTAAAGCAGTTTCTCTCGGATCTCTCGGGGGTGCCGGTCGCGCAGATTGATGTTTGGGGCGGGAACCGGGTCATTCCAACACTTGCACCGTGTCAACAAACGCCAGTTGCTCTGGATGCGCTTGAATCGATGCCGGAGCTTAACGCGAACGATCCAGAGGTTCACCCTGAGCGATACGATGCTCTGGTCCATTCTCCGCAAGCCCGCGTGTTAAGAGATTTGCTGGTGAGCAGCTCCAAGCCATTGAAGCTGACCGCGATGGTTAGTCATATGCATCAGGAGGGGCGATGGTCGCTATCGCAGGGTGAGATGCTGCGCTGGTTGGATGTATGTTCAGGTACGCGTCCTTCGGCCAGCGAGCCTGCATTCCTGAAATTACGGGCGCACTTCTTCCAGCGCACTACGCACGGGCTTTGGGCCTGCTTTGACAAGAGCTGCTCGGCAAAGTCAGGGACGGCTCTGCATCAGAACTGGCCCTTTGGCTATGTCTACGCCAACCAAAGACAAACCTGTAGCTGTGGCAGCCCAGTATTCGAGCTGGTGTTCTGCAATGATTGTAATGAGCCGCATCTGCTTGCGCGGGATAAGGGCGGCAAGCTGATCCAGTGGGAGAGCTCAGGGGGAGATGAGTTTTCCCTGCAGGCTGAAACACCCGTTGAAGATGACTCGGCGGGTGCTTCTGCTGGGGTGTTGTCGGTCAAGACGCCGTTGGTGCTGTGTGCCTTCGAGAGTGTTGGTAGCACCTACATACCCTTAGAGGTCGATAAGTTCACCGGTTCATCCCCTGCTGTTTCTGCTGAGCGGCTCCGGCTTGGGGTGCGAGATTTTGATGCTGTGTGCAGTCGCAACAGTTGTGGATTTAGCGGGTTGCACGGGACCTTTCCATTCCGAAGAGCGATGCTCGGTGGGCCATTCTATGTGGCCAATGCAGTGCCGACAGTCCTTGAGTACTGCCAGGACTATCAGGACGAAGATCAGAGGCCGGATTATGGTCCGCAGTCTCTACCGGGCAGAGGACGTAGGCTGATTACCTTTACGGACAGTCGCCAGGGTACAGCGCGTATGTCTGTTCGAATGCAACAGGAGGCGGAGCGCGGGAGGTTGCGCGGGCTTGTTGTGGAGATTTTGAGCTGGCATCAGCGGAGCCAGGCTACTTCACCGGTGGATGCTGGCAGCATCGATCCATCGGCCTTGCAGCCATTGATCGTCCAGGCAAAAAAAGACGTGGAGCTGTACCGCAGTCTAGGTATCAAGGAAGAGGCTAGAGCCGCGGAGGACAAAGTCGCACGGCTAACGGCAATGCTAGCGTCAGCCACTGGCTCGAAAGTTAGGCCAGCGTTGGGTTATTTAGCCTGGCCGGATCTCGCCAACGAGCTCAAGCAGAAGGCTGACTTGAAAGGCTCCATGCTGCTTTACAACAAGTATCAGAAGCCTGAGATATTCACGGACAATGATGGCCCTTTCAAACTGGCGGAGATGTTGCTATTCCGTGAGTTTATGCGCCGTCCAAAACGGCAGAACAGCCTGGAAACCCAGGGGCTGGTGAAGGTCGATTACGTTGGCCTGGATAAGGTCCAGCAGGTACCGGCGTACTGGGAGCAGAAGGGCCTAACGCTCGATGATTGGCGCGATTTCCTGAAGGTGGCGCTGGACTTTCATGTTCGGGAGAACAGTTACATCCAGGCTGATGAGGGCTGGTTGAGTTGGATCGGCACTCGATTTTCTGCCAAGAGTCTGCGCAATCCTGAGTCGAAAGAACCGGATGAGATCCGGGTCAAACGCTGGCCTCAGATCCGCAACGGTAACCATTCCCAGCGACTAATCAAGCTGTTGTTGCTTGGCGCTGGCCTAAACCCGGGCAGCACCGCTGACGTTGATCTGGTTAACGAATGGTTGCGTACTGCCTGGAAGCAGTTGACTGGGCCGGGGGCAGCGCTTAAATCTGACGAAAACCGATACTCTTTACCCAGAGAACACATGCGGTTCTCGTTGGTTGATCGGGCTTATATCTGCCCAGTGACCAACAAGCTGCTGGATACCACCTTCAAAGGCTTTACCCCCTACCTGCCGACTCATCTGGATTTCTCTAAGCTGACCGAAGAACAGCGTAAGGGGTATCAGGCTGAGCTGGTTGAGCTGCCAGACCTCTGGGAGTTCGATCGTTCCCAGGATGACTATACGCCTGGGTTGGCGCGAATCAGAGACCTGGTGGCGAAAGATCCTCTGATCAGCGATCTACGAGAGCGGAACCTGTGGACGGATGTCAATGATCGGGCAGTGGAGGGTGGCTACTATTACCGTGCCGCTGAGCACTCTGCCCAGCAGTCCTCCGAACGCCTCGGCTCCTATGAAGAGATGTTCAAAAATGGTCAGATCAACGTTCTGAACTGCTCTACTACAATGGAGATGGGCGTCGATATCGGTGGCATTTCTGCGGTGGTCATGAACAATGTACCGCCGCATCCGGCCAACTATCTGCAGCGCGCAGGGCGTGCGGGGCGAAGCAAGGAATCCCGGGCGCTTGCCTACACTCTTTGTAAAAATAACCCGCATGATCAACAGGTTTTTGCCAATCCGGGTTGGCCCTTCGAGACTAAGATCCCTGCGCCGGTTGTAGCGCTGAATTCCGAGCGACTCGTACAGCGCCACGTCAACTCGTTGCTGTTAGCTGACTTTCTCTGCAATTTTGTGGGGCCCACTCAGACTGAGAAAACAAGTCTGAATACCCAGTGGTTCTATGACGATGAGCATGGTGACTCGCAGTGCGATCGTTTTATAGAGCAGTTGGGCAAGGTCGTTACAGATCTGGATGATGCGCTGAAGGACTTGGTGCGGGGTACTGCTCTGGCCGGTGTGGATGCGGTCCAGCTGCGTCGCCGCGCAATCGATGCGATCAAGCCATTGCAGAGTCGCTGGTTGAATAGTTATCGCTTTCTGCTTTCTGAGGAGAGGCAGACGAAAACCAACAGCCCTTATCTGAAACGCCTTCAAGTAGAAAAGACCCGCCACTGCAATGAGTATCTGTTGCGGGATCTGGCGGCGCGCACTTTCCTTCCCGGCTACGGATTCCCCACCGATGTGGTTAACTTCGATAACTTCACGATCGAGGATTACGTTCGTGAGCGTAATGCTGGCAGCGCTCTGAAGCAGGACCGTGAGGATAACGTTTCCCGTTACAAGGGGCTTCCTTCACGCAACCTCTCGATTGCCATTCGTGAGTACGCGCCTGGCGCTGAAATAGTTCTGGATGGTCGGGTGTTCAGATCTGCCGGCGTTTCACTCCACTGGCACAACCTCAATGCTGACAGCAAAGAGGCGCAGAAATTAGATATCGCGTGGCGTTGTGACGTCTGTGGCGCGGTGGACTATGAGGAGGCACTGGTGAGGACCGACGAGCTGACTTGCAGCAATGTCGACTGCCAAGCGCTGATTAAACCTCAGAACATTCGTACGGTCCTGCAGCCCTCCGGCTTTGTCACTGATGCTTATGTATCGGCATCCAATGACATCCAGCATCAGAAATTCATCCCAGTTGAAACCGCTTGGGTCTTCGTAAATGCCAGCAAGACTCCGTTGCCAAACCCGGCGGTTGGAGCAATGACCTATGGCACTGATGGGAAGGTCTTCCATCACAGCTCTGGTGAGCACGGAACGGGCTTTGCCTTGTGCATGAGTTGCGGTCGAGCTGAGTCCATGCAGGCGGATAGTACTTTTCCGCGAGAATTGTCACCGTCCGGGGATCACTATCCACCGCGCCCGACTAAAGAGGATAAAGACCAGAACAACAAGCGACTCCCATGCCAGGGGAGTGGGAGCATTCTTCCCAATGTGAGCCTTGGTACGGTGGCTACCACTGATGTGTTTGAGCTCACCTTGCATCATCCAGTGCGTGGGGAGTTTATCGCTGACTCGGTGCAGGGGGGGGCAATTGCCATGACTCTCGCTGTAGCTTTACGTAGCGCACTGGCGGAGCTGCTGGGAGTCTCTGCCTCCGAATTGGGTTATGCCACTCGTCCAAGCAAACTGCCTAACGGGCAGTCCATTCGTATCCTTCAGCTTTTCGATGTCATCAGCGGTGGTGCTGGCTTTGCTACTAGTGCTCCATTGCATGTCGAGCGGCTGCTACGCGGAATGGTGGAGAGGCTCCAGTGCGGGCATTGCGAAACTGGCTGTAGTGAGTGCCTGCTGGACTCCCAGACGCGACATGACCACGACAAGTTGGATCGCAAGGCTGCACTTGATTGGTTGGGGGCTGACTTCATCCATTACGTAGGGCTAAGCGCCGAAAATAAACTCTCCTTGGACGATGGTCAATATGCCCCCGGCAGCATCGAGAGCGTACTCCGCCGCTTGATCAACGAGGGGGCCGAGAGGATCACCCTACTAACCTCTGGTGATATGGGGGAATGGGATCTCGTTGCTCCACAGTTCCGTAAAGCGATTCAGACCTATGTCCTGGCTGATGAGCTAGCAGTTGATCTGCTTGTGCCATCAGATATCACTGATGGGGTGTTAGTACAGGATCTCCAGCGCTTATCGAACCTTGGCGTAAATGTCGGGAATGTGACTAGCAAGCCAGGTGAGCATTTTGTTGCTCAAGTACAAATCGGTGGCGAAGTCATTACGTTGGCCTCGCGCAGCCTCGTAGCAACCGTTCCAGGCCATAGTTGGCATCAAAGTGATGAGCTTGTCGTACTCTCGAAAAGTCAGCCAGCGCTTGGCTGGGAAGCTATGAATCTTTACCGTGCCGAGGGTGACTCCTCCGGTAAGGTAGGGATCGTTGATGTATCAATTCACGAAGAACTCAATGGGTCGTTACTGCAGTTCGGCGAGCGTTTCTGGGAGCTACTTGGGGCTAAAGAACGGCAAGTCGCTGACGTGATTTCGACTGTAAATATCAAGAGACTGACCTACTCCGATCGTTATATTCAGAATCCTGCGGTTGTGACAATCCTGGGGGCGGTACTCAAGAGTTTGAAGAGTCGTATTTCTGCCGATTCGGTTGTGCAGGTGAAAACGCTGTTCAAGTCAGGACGGATGCAGGGACGTAAGGCTTTTGATGACTGGGCCAGTCAGGAAGACTTCGAGTTCTTCTCGCGCAATTGGCTATCGGCAATGATTGGATGTCAAATTCAATTGATAGTGGAATCGTCGAATCGCGAGATTCCCCATCATCGTGCGTTGGAGCTTGAGTTTGAAGACGGAAGAGCGCTGAAGGTCAGATTTGACCAAGGGGTTGCCTATTGGCAGGTGCGCTTCGGCTCGCACAGTGACATGTGGTTTGACTTTGATCAGGCTTCGCAGGATCAGCTAATGCACATGGCGAGGGTGGTTGAGACCGCACGAGTGCAGAACTCTGAGCAAAAATGGGCAACGGACGTGTTGGTTGAACTTAAAGACTAATCTCTGCTCAACGCTGAGTTCAGCCAATGAAGAGTCTGATGTCGGGGTATGGACTGTATTGTGGTAAAGCCATCCCCGACATATTTTCACTGAAAGTGTCAAACGAGCAAGTAACGAGGCACGATTTTCGCCGATTTGACGCGTGGGGCTGTAGCTTTGCTACTGGATCGAGGCTACAGCCAAATTGAAGTCAGCCACTGCGTTGATCCTGCGCTAGTTACTACACCGCAAGATTCCTGTTGGGCTGCCGCCCTTTGAGTGAGGTACAGCGACAACGGATAGGCCTTTCAACTTTAGCTTGGTTTCTTGTAGTGCCTGCTCGGCAGCGAGGATGCGGTCTTCGGCCCAGGCATCAAGTTTTCACGCTCTTGCTGGAAGAATTTGTCGTTCAGCCCCAGTGCTTGGCTCTATTTCGGAAAGCTCCTGCGCCCATTGTTTGCGCAGTGCCGCAGGGCAGATGACCAAGAGGCGACGTTCGGCCCAGAGCTGGCCTAGAAACAAGGCGGCTTCAATCGTTTTACCTAAGGAAACTCCGAACAAGTTGCTCATCAGTCGGAAATGGGCGGCTTAGGGATGCCGAAAAGCCCGCTTTTCAGTCGCTGATTATTGGATAACCAAGGCAAAGCCTTGGTTATCTGGACTCACGGGCGCACCTCTCCCGCAGCAGGCAATAATTGCCGGCGCACCATCCACAGATTCGACAGGGCAAACAGCGTGGTCAGTTGCGCCGTGTTCTTGGCCAAGCCGCGAAAACGAGTCTTTACATAGCCGAACTGGCGTTTGATCACCCGGAACGGGTGCTCCACCTTCGCACGCACTTGCGCCTTGGCCTTTTCGATCTTGCGCTTGGCTTGGTAGAGCACGCTGCGTTTGCTCAAGTGTTTGTAGGTGCTGCGGCGGGCAGCGACCTGCCATATCACCTGCCGTCCCTCGTGTTCTGGCCGCTTTTCCACGCCTGTGTAACCCGCATCCGCACACACGACATTCTCTTCGCCATGCAATAGCTGAGCGACCTCCGTCACGTCAGCTACGTTCGCGGCGGTGCCATGAACGTGATGCACCAGACCCGATTCAGCATCCGCGCCGATGTGGGCCTTCATGCCGAAATAGTACTGGTTGCCCTTCTTCGTTTGATGCATTTCAGGATCGCGCTTGCCTTCCTTGTTCTTGGTCGAACTGGGCGCGTGGATGATGGTAGCGTCGACAATGGTGCCCTGGCGCAACGACAGGCCCTTGTCTTGCAGGTAATTGTTGATGGTTTCCAGAATGCCGGCTGCCAACTGATGCTTCTCCAGCAGGTGCCGGAAGTTCATGATCGTCGTGTCTTCGGGGATCGGAGCGCTGAGCGTCAGACGAGCGAACTGGCGCATCGAAGTGATCTCGTACAGCGCCTCTTCCATGGCGGGATCGCTCAAAGAGAACCAATTCTGCAGCAGGTGAATGCGCAGCATGGTTTCCAGAGGATAAGGCTTGCGGCCACCGCCAGCCTTTGGGTAGTGAGGCTCGATCAACGCCACCAGTCCACTCCACGGAACCACCTGTTCCATCTCGGCCAGGAAACGCTCGCGACGGGTTTGCTGCGCTTGCCGGCGTACTCGAAATCGGAAAAGCTCATCTGACTCATGGGATGGCGGACTTGTAGAAGGCAGTTGGACGGAGGGCTATTTCAGCACAGGTCAGATGGCCTGTGCTGACTTGATCGGAGAATCCCTAAGACGACTTCGTCAGTCAGCATCACGCCTTTACTCACAGGGTTTTGCAGGGCGAAAAGGGCGGCATCAATCTGGTGTGGGTTGAGATCGACACTGGCGTCGAACAGCGACTGGGAAAGTCGGTCTTCTTCGCTGGCTGCACGACGGCGCGTCAGCTCCCAAGCGAAATACTTGGCGTGATGGGGCGTGAGGCTGCTTGTGGAATCTGAGTGTCGACATCAACTACCCTCGGTAATTTCTATGAGCCGAACGATGCAGATCCTGCATCCGGGGCTGGTTTTGAGTCGCTGAACTGGGTTGCGACCATTTCCCAACTTTACCGATATGAGGGTTAGGTTTGTAGCTTTGTTAGGCTGGACTGGTCCACCCTGAATTTCTCGGTGCACAATGCGCCTGATTACTAACTGGATATTTGTTTGAATCGTAACGGTACATTTGAATAGATTTAAAACGGGCTGGAAGCTCTCATCCAGCAGCAACTGGCGGGGGCGTTGGAGTAACAGGGGACCAAGCGGCTGACGCTGACCCCTTTAAGCATCGCGGGGCGTGATTCAACGCATCATGCCGAGTTCTGCATCATCCAGTAGCGCTTTGCCCAAAGCACAGAGGTAGTGCGCCGCCCAGATCAGTTTTGGCTTGTCTTCCATCAGCCCGTCGATGGTCAGGTCCCGCGCGTAGCCCATCAGTTCCGAGGCCTGTTCGCGGGCGTTTTGACAAGGAATGCCTGCTTCGATACGGAACAGTGGGTGGGTCTGGTTTTCACCTTGAAAGAAGATGGTTTTACCGACTGTGCATTGGGTGTCTTCGGTTGTCATTGTTCAGTTTCCCTGGTTGTGCTGATGCGCCGGTAAGCCGGGCTCCCACAGTTTTCCGCTCGGTCTGCGAATCAATGCATAGGTTGCGGGTTGGCTGTTTGCTGTATTTGCGTCAGCGCGGATTCGAGTAATCGCCGCAGGGTTTCAAGCTCGTGCATCGAGGCCATGATCAACACCGATGCGGGTGACTTGGGCTGCATCAGAATTGCCTGCTGGGCTACGGCTTCTGCGCAGAGCGCGTAGTCCGAGGCCATCATGATCGTGTCTTCCAGGGAGTGGAGGTGATGGGGTGGGTCGGGGACTATCTTCAGCATGGCGTGGCTCCTGTCGTAGTGAAGCAACCACCCACCGCGGCTAAACAGTAAGGTGGCAACTGTACGCGGGTTAGCCGACCGGGACGTCAGGCACCCGGCGCACCCGAAGGTGCCCCACGCACAGCCGCCATAAAGCGCCAATGCCGATTGCTCGGAATTGCACGGCTGTGTTGTCTGACGATAGCGGGCGGCTAAACCCGGTCGTTGAATGCCAACGACACGTCGAGACTAGAGACCATATTTAACATGTGCAACGGAAAACAGGCGCAGGCAGTATCTTTGGGAAACGCCCTACAAGAAAGGGGTTAAATCCGATTTTTTCGACCCGCAGCGCCAACTGCCAGGCACAAAAAAAGACGCCCGAGGTCCCCTTCGATAACACTGCAGGTGTCTTCTCGATGCGCCGTTACCGGTGCAGGACGGCGCGCTGCGGGTCAGTGGCGCTCATAACGGCAACGGGTCGCTGCCCGGGCTGAATTGCGAGAACATCCAGTCGATGAACACCTGGGTCTCGGCGACCGCATCCTGGGATACGCCGTAGTAGTAACGGGTCAGTGGCAGGCGCAGGTGTGGCAGTGGGCTGTGCAGGCGACCGGTGGCCAGGTCTTTGCCCAGCAGCGAGGCCGGACACAGCGCCACGCCAAGTCCATCGACGGCGGCCTGCAGCACCAGGTGCATGTGGTCGAACTGCAGACTTGGCTGGCGCTGCGGCTGGCTGACACCGGCCAGTTTGCACCAGGCCGCCCAGTCGCCACTGCGGGTGCGGCCCGAGAGCAGGGTATGGCGCAGCACATCGCTCGGTGCAACTACCGGTATCGCCTGCAGCAGGGCGGGTGCGGCGACCAGCAGCATGTCGTCCTCGAGCAGGACGTGCGGTTCCACGTTGGCCGCCCAGCCCGAGCTGCCACGGCGTACCACCACATCGAAGGCTTCCCGTGACTGGTCCGGGGCCAGGGTGCTGGTGACCACCTCAGGCTGGATGTCCGGATGCTGCGCCATGAAATCGGGCAGGCGCGGGATCAGCCAGCGCACCGCGAAAGACGGTCGGACATTGATCATTACCTTGCGCGGCGCACTGCCGCGGGTCAGGGCGTTGGTGGCGTTGGCGATCTGCGCCAGGCCCTGGCTGATCTGTTCGAAATAGGCCTGGCCGATCGGGGTCAGCAGCGATTGCCGGTTGCGGCGTTCGAACAGCACCACCCCCAGGTGTTCCTCGAGCAGCCGGATATGGCGGCTGACGGCGCTGTGGGTAACGTGCAGCTCTTCGGCGGCACGGCTGAAGCTCTGGTGACGCGCAGCCGAGGAAAAGGCTCGGACGGCGTTCAAGGGCGGGAGGTCGGCGATCATCTGTCTAATTTAGTCACATCAAAGGCGCAATTAAAGCGTTTGTCAGCAGTCGCGCTTCGCGCCACCCTGAGGGCCGCTCTTTCTGCCCTGGCCACCGCCCCGTGTCTGTGAACACCACCCAAGCTGCCGATCGGGATTCGCTGCGCGCCGTCGTGATACTTGGCTTGTGCCTGCCCGGCGATGTCCTGCTGTATCTGTTGCTGTCGATGCAGCCGCTGGATGGCGCCACCTGTATTCAGGCGCTGTGTGGCGAGCGGGGGTAGAGGCGTTATCAAGGCTTGCAACCGTACCTCTATGTGGTCGGTGCCGGCCTGCTGTTCACCCGGCTGCCGGGGCAATACCTGCTCTGGGCGGCGCGGACGTTGTTGAACCTGCTGCCAGGAGGCATGCTGCATGGCTAGTTATGGACTGTTCCTCATTCTCGCGACGCTTACCGTACTCAGCCCTGGCCCCGGAGTGGTGCTGACACTTTCCAACGCCCTGCGCCATGGATGGAGTGGCGCGCTGCCCGGGATCCTCGGTATCGCCCTGGGCGCCTTCATCGTCGCCGGACTCTCGGCCAGCAGTGTCGGGTTGATCCTAGCGACCTCTGCGATGGCGTTCACCGTGCTCAAGTATGTTGGTGCCCTGTACCTGCTGTACCTGGGGGTCAAGATGTGGCGCACGCAGCGCTTTATCTCTGAGCTCACAGTGACCGCCACGCAACCCTGGCGCCGTTTTGTCGAGGCGCTGTCGATCCAGTTGCTCAACCCCAAGGCAGGGTTTTTCTTCCTGGCGGTTTTCCCGCAGTTCATCCGTGCGCAGGACAGCTACTACAGCCAGTTCTTCATACTGGTGTCGTCCTACGCCCTGCTGGTGGTGCTGGTGCACACCGGCTATGCGCTGGTGGCCAACGGCGCCAGGGGCTGGTTGTCGACCAACCGCGGCGCTCGGATTGTCGGCAAGCTTTCGGGCGTCACTTTCTTCTGTTTTGGCATGCTGATGGCGTCGGCCAGCAAATGAACCGTTTTGAATGTAACCAGGAGGCTGCATGGCCAGGAAGGCACTGGAATTCCTGCTGTCGGATGACGACCGCGCACATCTGAGGAAGACTGCTCGCTCCGGGCGAATGCCCTATCGCAGCGTTACCCGGGCCTCGATTCTGCTGTTGCTGGACAGTGGACTGACACCGAAGGAGGTCAGCTTGCGGCTGAACGTTACCGCGCCGGTGGTGTTCAAGTGGCGTAGTCGGTACCTGGCCAATGGTATCGACGGGCTCGAGGATCTGCCGCGTGGTGGGGTGGGTAGGGGATTGTCGCTGGTGGGGTGAGGGCGACTGCGCTTTGGTGAGTCAAATTGCTGATCTCAACGCGTTGCCTACCCTATTCATAGCCCATCAGTTCCGAGGCCTATTCGCGGGCGTTTTGGCAAGGAATGCCGGCTTCGATGCGGTTTGGGAAACGCCCTACAAGAAAGGGGTTAAATCCGATTTTTACGACCCGCAGCGCCCAAATGCCAGGCACAAAAAAAGACGCCCGAGGGCGTCTTCTTCTTTGGATTTGGTGGAGCCGGGGGGATTTGAACCCGCGTCTAGGCCTTGCTTCTCCAGCTCTCCAGAGCAGAAGCTGGCATTAAGCTGTCATTTTCCGATAAGCGCCGCCGTCAGCTGATGAAGCTTTTTTTCGTGGCATCGTTTGTACCTTTCACCACTGCCGCATGCGCACAATGCGTTTCTGTTAGCTCCGTTTATGATGGCGCCCATAATAAACTCTTTTGCTTGGGCGAAACTTGTGTACAGATGCGCTTCCTGACCTTCGAGTTGCGCACCGTTCCTGACTTGGCCAAACCGCAAATGATTTGCTTCGCATAACTTAATGAAATCGCCAACTATTTTATTATCGCTGGCGGGAACTCGAATACTGTCGACTCTTCGCCCTTGGAAGATGAGTGATGGGTCGGGCAAAAATACGACCTGCTTGTCACCGTCATGGGTGGGCGTTACGTCGCGAATAACACCGTCCTTGGATTTCCATACTGCGTGAAATTCGGCCTCGGTAAACACCCCAGGCCAGTCCCATATCAGCCATCCGTGAACAGCTTCACCACCTTCGTTTCGAGCCTTGGTTGCGACGTTATCGAAACACTCTCCTATCTGGCTGAACGACTCAGGCGTAACGTCCAATATAATCGGGTTCTCTGATGAGATTTTTTTGCAGAAATCTAGTATTCGCTGCGGGAGCCCTACGGGCGCGACAGTGTTCATCCCTTCACCTGTTGTTGATTTTTTTCGATGTTGTCGACCTTCCCATCAGATGTCCACATCTGAACGGCTTTTTCCCCTGCGACAGTATCCGCCGTAGGCATCCATCGGCCATAGACCCGTGCAATCATCGTCCAGTCGCTGTGCCCCATCTGCTTCGCCACCCACATCGGATGCTCCCCGGCCGAGAGCATCATCGAAGCGTAGGTGTGGCGAGTCTGGTAGGGGCGCCGGTACCGAACACCTGCCTTCTTCATCGCGGGGTGCCACATGGTCTTGCGGATCGGCTGATCGCCAGTCCAGCGCTCAAGGGTGCGTGGGTTTTGGAATACTTCTTTGTCAGCCAAGAACGTGTATGCCTTCTGCGCCGTTAGCGCTTCGAGGGCAGGGCGCAGCAACTTCACTGACCGCCGGCCGGCAGCCGTCTTGGTCACCTCGGCCTCTCCACCTGCAGCCTGGGTCATTGCCCGGCTGATCAGCACTTCCCCCCGTACCCAGTCCACATCACCCCAATCCAGGGCCACCAGCTCGCTTGTCCGCAGGCCAGTCCACAGCGCGAACTGCACCATGTTCTTGGCCTGGCCGTTCAAGGCCGCTAGGATCGCTTGCTGCTCCTCAGGCAAGAACGGGTCCACATCGTCATCCTTCGGCGGAGCTTCCTTCCTGGCGTAGGTCCACCCGGCCAGCGGGTTGATATCTAGCAACTCCTCATCGACGGCATCATTGAGTGCAGACCGGAGGCAGCTCTGGATGTTGCTCAGTGTCTTGTTGCCGACCTGCAGGTCATCCAGCCAGTCACGCACCAGCTTCCGTTTGAAGTCCACCACCAGGTGATGACCGAGCGCTGGCACCAGTCGAAGCTCGACAATCTTCCTGTAGCCCTCGAAGGTGCTGCTCGATATGTGCTTTTGCTTGGCGGCCAGCCACCTGGTGAGAAACCCACCCACCGTTTCCTGACTGGTCTCGGGTGCGAACTTGGAGGCCCTGGGCGAGCCAGGGAACGTGACGGCATAGTCGAACGTCCCCTGGGCGATCGCATGCTCGATCGCTGCCTTGTGCTGCTGGGCCTTCTTCAGATTAGTGGCGGTGGGCTTAAGCGGGACGCGCTCGCGGCACCTAACACCCCGGAACATGAACGTGATCTCGATGCTCGAGTCTGAGACTGCCCTGACACCGCTCCCGCCTCTACCCATGATTCATATCCTTCCATGTCAATAAGCGTCCGGCCATCCGGCGCCTTTAGCCAAATTTCACCAAGCCGCCAGATCCCGTCGCGGATCTTTGAGCGGATCGCGTCCTCGGTGTAGCCAGACTCACTGGCAAACTTTCTGACGGTCATGTAGCGCATTGCCTTACTCCACCTGACGCGTCAGGTTTTGGTTGTCACGTTGATCTGTCACGTCAGGTCCTTTTTGCCGGCGGCAGGGCTGGTTTCGATTCGATGAACGTGCTGGCTGAGTTCTCGCCGCCAATGTGGCGGAAGTAGTCAATCTCAACCTTTGCGCTTTCAATAAGAACGCGGCTGATATCCGATACTGACTGGGCACGCTGAACCTCTTTGGCCAGACTGTCGTCGTCGGCTTCACGCACCGCTTCAAGCTGAGCGAAGAGGTGGTCGCGAAGGTCACTGAGCTTATTTTTCATTCCTAGTCTTCCTCTTGATCTCTTTTTTCAGTTCGTTCTGCAGGTGGAGGATGTCTACGATCTCTTCCGGCAAACCTTTGTAGTGATGGTTGTTGCGCAGCTGGTGCTCGGCACGTGTGCGCAGGCATAGGTTGGCCAAGTCCGTGTTCTGCACGTCGCCGTCTTTGGCTGCTACAACCATCCCCTCTGGAACGGGTCCGTTGGCTTGCTCCCAGGTGTAGGTATGAAGCGGCTTCCACACGTCGGGCTGAGCTACCTTGATCAGCGTGTACCGACCCTTGCGGTGGGTGGCGCCTACTGGCATTGGATCTTGGCCAATCTGACCCCCTTTGGCCTCCAGCCTGGCAAGCAGGATTCGGCGATGCGTTTCCGACCTGTGGGCATCGGTCTTAACCAGTCCAAACTGGGCTGCCCTCAACGTGATGGCTGTCTTCGTCCGCCCTGGCAAAAGCAGGCAAAGCTCCTTGTTGGTTTTGTTGGGATACAGCTGGCGAAGGAGTGCATCCTCCGCCTCAGTCCAGCGCTTGACCGGCCCGCGCTTAGTCACGCTCTGCTCCGAAAGTGGTCGGCCAGAACTCGTCGCCCGTCCAGGCCGCAGGCGGCAGACAGGTCGAGGACCTGGCCAAAGGTGGTGTCGCGCTGCTGCAGGGCATCCCACAGCAGTAAGAGCAGGCCGGCCTGGCTCATGGCTCCTGATCTCGAGGCTTTTCCGTCTGCTGCACCTGGTCACGATCAAGGAGCCGGTCGATCCGGGCTAGGAGCAGGTCGCGATACTCGACGTTGACCAGATCGTCGTTGATGTAGGCGATCGCCTCGCGCAGCAGTACGTCGGCCTCCTGCAGTTGGGCCTCACGTTCCGCCAGCCTGGCCTGCAGGTCGCCCTCGCTGGCGCCGATCGACAGGTCGCGAGGATCGACTGATGCTGGCGCGGTCTCGGAGCTTGGCGCTGTGGATGGAAGATGGTCGCCCTGAGCACGAATGCGCTCGAAGATTTCCTGGCGATGCACGGGCACTCCGGCCGGGGCTTCGACCCCGACTCGGGTTTGCATGCCCTTCACGCCGAGAATGGTGACAGCGATATCGTTGTTGATGCGGATGGTTTCGCCTACGCGGCGCGTCAAAATCAACATGGTCAAACTCCTTTTTCAGGCAAGCCGGTGGCCTGCCGCGTTTGTTGGCTTTCGCAAAATCAGGGTTGGATCAGGTCAGGCTGGCAGCGTCACGCCACCGCCAAGGCGCACTCAGCGCGTCGGGTTGCTATACGGGTTTCAATCTTACGTTCGCCTTGACGGCGTACGCGTGTGAATTCGTCAGTGCTGGATACGGAATGTCCAACCAACACAGCGCAAATGGTCACGACCATCGGGGAAATCAGGCCTCTCCGCATTGCTTCTGCCACGAGTTGCGCACGCTTGATCACACCGAGTTTGGTGCTGGCAGCAAGCAAGCGCTTGTCGATAGTGTCCTTGGCTACGCCCAGCTCACGGGCGGCTTCTTTGCTGGTCATCCCGCATGCCACAGCCATGACGCACTGGAGCTCGCGTTCTGCCAAGCCCAGCCCAAGGCTGCCAGTCCAGTTACCGAAAGTCAGTGCGTTCATGTTCTTCGCTCCGTGCGAGTGAGTTGATACGCAAATAATGGTTTCCCTTTATTTTTCTGTCAACAGGTATGCCTTTATTTTTTCGCGACACTTCCCTCATACGGTATCGCTTGGGTACCCTTTGCTGTATGGATATACAGTTATCAGGAGAGGGTTGTGGCCAAGCAAAAAAAACAAGCGGCAGAGCAGCGCACGGAGATGACAGGCATGGAGCGCTTGGTCTTGAGGGTTTCTTCGATGATCAACCACCCGATAGCTCAGACCCAGAGATGGGTCACAATTCACCAGCTTGATACTGATAGCGATCAGAGTTGGGAGGAGGTCATGAGCATGATCGCTGAGACCCCAGGAATAGAAATGACCTTCAGCGATGATGGAAGCGTGACGCTTCAGTGGGAGGCCGACGAAGAGCAGACCTCCACCTTGGCGATGGAGGAGGCAGAAGCCGAAGAGGAGGTCGCCGCCCCGTTTTAAGGGCGGCAATTGCGCGCTGTGCCCTTGCTCGGCGCGCTACAGAAGGTTGCCATTCCAGACGTATAGGACCTTTGCCTGGATGTAGGTCTCCTCTTTGCGGATCATCCGATCCTTATGTTTAGGGTTGTCGGAGATCATCTCGTAATGCTCATCGTCCGCGACTTGGAGGCGCTTGATGTACTCATGCCCACCCCAAGAGATGAAATACACTCCATCGCCGATGAAGTCGCGAACAGTCACGTCGACAATCAATGGATCGCGATCCTTGATGGTTGGAGCCATTGATTGACCCCAGCCAGTGACGAGCTTCAGGTGATGTGGCTCTTTGAAGTCAAGCCCCAGTTCCCGTAGGTGGCTCAAGCTGACGCGAACGTCTCTGAGCATCTCCGGGTAGTCGTGCGTTACTTGGCCTCCACCCATTGCTCCTCGCACGTCATAGTGTGCAATTCGGATCATATCGCCAGCGGAGCCACGAGTAGAACCCACCTTTGCAGAGCCGTCGCCAGGGTGTGAATCGGTCTCTTCGGCAGCTTGGAGTAGGCGATTGCGCGCCTCTTCCGACAGGCCCGAGCCCGTTTTTGCCAGCATCTGCCTGACCATGTCAGCAGCCGAGAGCTTCTGTATCTCCTCACCGACGAGAGCGTAGCCAGGCTCGGTTGGGGCGGGGATGCTACCCACTCCCTCCGCCAACCATAGCGCGTCAACCCCACAGATCTGGGCGATCTTCACCAGGTGGCTACTGGATCGGGAGAGCCCTCTCTCGATTTCCGAGATTGAGGCTTGCGCGATGCCAGCCCTTTCGGCCAGCTCGGTCTGGGTAAGCCCTTTCAGGCGGCGGGCGTGTTTGAGTCGATCTTTGAGTTCCATAACGCACCAATCTAATGGTTAGCCTTTTTCCTTGCAAAAAGGTATGCCTCTAAAATACAGTAAAGGCATACCTCTATTCGGCGTTAAGCCCATGAATGAAATCTTCAATGACCTGGTCAAGTTTTTTGGCGGCCAGGTGGCAACAGCGAAAGCGCTTGGCGTGACGCAAGGCACTGTCAGCGGTTGGGTGCGGGGCGTCCATGGCTGCTCTGCTGATATGGCGCTGATCATTCAGGCCAAAACTCATGGGCGTTTCGCCGCTTCAAGCATTCGTCCCTCGCTGGCGGAATCGCTCCCGAGCTTGGATCAAAAGGTACCAGCCAAGAGCCATCAAGCGCAGACCAACGAATCTGCTGTTAATCCATCCAGTGCCGTGCAGGCCTCCCAATGAATGCCCCTCATGCCATATCGATACCTCAGGGAAAGCTGTCATGGGCAAGAAATTCATAGCGCGGAAAGGCAGGGCAAAATTGATTTCAAGCCAGATCAGTCGCCAGGCCTTGATTTCGACTTTTTCTGTGAGAGCTTGGAAGGCAGGGGGGAAATTTCAATGACTAGCACAGACACCGGAAAGCCGGCTTAACCGAGCGGCCCCACCAGTTTCTGCATTTGGCTTAGCCCAGAAAGCAGAAAACCCGGCTTCGCAGGCCGGGCTTCTTAACCAGTCCCCTGGCAGGGACTTTTTGAATCTTCGTTCTGTAGGAGGACGAGATGCACCCGAAAAATATCACTGAGGCACCGCCAACGCAAGCGGGCCTGCTCGTGACCATGGCGACAAAGTTCAACCAGAACGGCGATGAGTTCTTCTTCTCGACGGTGCCTGGGATCAGCTGCTCTGAGGCGTTCAACTTTGCAAGTGCCAATCTGAGCGCAGCAGAAGACCTGCTCGGCCAGCTCATCCAGGCCAATGCAAGCTGTAACTTGGCTTTTGCGATCCGCGCATTGGTTGGCCAAGCGAGAGCGCTGATCGACTCCGGGGTTGGACCTGTCGAGCAGGCCGAAGACTTCGCGCCACAAAACCTTGCATCTCCGGTTCGTGGCGCGGGGGTGTCGGAATGAGCCATCCCATGACCAAGTTTTCTTCCCCCGCCAAGCGCGTAGAGGAGGGGCTTGAGCTGCTGGCGATCCTCGCCGAGGTGCTTGAGCACAACGGCGGCTTCAAGGACAGCGCCCCAGGCGAACACCCAGCAATGATCGGCGAACGCGGCGAGGACGGCATCATCCGCTCCATGCGAGTAATCGCCTGGGCGGCTCACCGAGAGTTTTGTCAGATGGCTACGGACTTGGAGATCCCACAATGAACCATATTGTCCCCGCGTGGAATCCAGATGGTTTGCATGGTGAGATCGTTAACGACGTGACCCTCACCGCAGCGGATATAGCGCGTTTCAACGAAGCGCGCGAATCATTCAAGTTGATCAAAGCCTTGTACTGGGCACATGTCGTGCCCTCGCTCGGGGGATTCGACAATCCTGTAGCCGGCGAACTTGAGCGCCTGTTTGAGCGCGTCGTTTTCGACACGCGAAACTTTATGTGGCCTCACCGCAACGCGGCTGCCTTCCATGATGCAAAAGATGTGGGAGGTGCTGCATGAGCAACGTTATCAATTTCCCCGCCGCCCCCGCAGCTGAGGTGATCGACGAAGCCTTCTTCGAGAAGTTCGCCGATGCTGCCCTGCTGATGACGTGCTTCGAGACCGTCGCCAACGCCATCGAGGTGGTGGAGGAGGGCGTCAAGATCCATGAGCGCGACGAAACGCACGTCAGCCTTATTGAGGCATGCATGGCGCTGGCGGTGCTCTTCCGTAGGCGGACTGGCCATGCCGTGCAGACTGTTTCTGCTGATCACCTGGAGAAGCAGCGCCAGGCGCTGTTGGCGGGAGAGGTGATCAGTTCGCTACCGATCCCTATCCGCCCGCCTGAGCTCAAGCCGTTGCCCGCGTCTGCTTTTGCCGGCCTGGCCGATCTGGAGCTGGCGCAGGCTGGATTCAACTACATCAGGCGTGTCGGTGAGCTCATCAACGGGAATTGCCCTCAGCTGGTTGAGCTAGACCTGGCGAGAGCCCACTCGGTTGACGCCTTGAACGCATACAGCCAACTGATTTCCCGGCTTGCTGGCAGTGCTGCGCAGGATGTGAGTGCTTCTCTTCCGGCCATCACCGGTCCCTCATCGGAGACCCTCCAATGACCACGACCCCAATCCATGCCCAGGCGCTCCGGCAGCGCGCTGGCGCGTCGATCATCACCGGCCCTTGGCCAAGCTATGCCGCCTTCCGAGGCCTACCAGAGCGCGAGCGTTGGGTGCTGTACGGAAGCGCGAAGGCTTATCGCGAGGCGCTGGAGCTTCAGGGTTTCCAGATGGCCGAGAGCTACGACCAGTTTGTCCGGCGGGTGACCGCCGAGTTGGAGATTTGAATCCATGAGCGTTCAAGCAATGACCTGGGCCCTAGAGCAGCAGGAGGTTGGCGAACCGCACGCCCGCCACGTCCTGCTGTGCCTGGCCAACTATGCCGATCAGGATGGGCGCGCCGCGTTCCCTTCGGTGGCTCGTCTTGCAGTCGATACCGGCCTGAGCCCTCGCACTGTCCAGTATCGGCTTCGAGACCTAGAGCAGAAGGGAGCGATCCGCCGGGGCAACCAAGCGATTCCCGCTGCCTACATCACCCAGCGCGACCGCATTCCGGTGTGCTACGACATCGCTATGGAGCGGGGTGCACAGCATGCACCCGGTGCACGCCAAGACGTACCGGGGCGCACCCCAGAACACAACGGGGTGCACGCCACGACAGAACGGGGTGCACAGCATGCACCCGAACCATCAATTAACCACCAATTAACCACCCATAACCGTAAAGAAGGCGCAGGCGCCTCTGGTGATGGCAAAAGGAAGCGGAAGGCAAAAGAATCCTTTGACCCTCTAATGGTCAAGCCGGAGAACTGCTCTGATCGCGCTTGGGCCGATTTCTGCGAGATGCGCAAGGCAAAACGTGCACCGCTGACCAAGCGCGCTTGTGACCTGATTGCCAAGAAGCTGGAAGGGCACCAGAACGCTGATGCGGTCCTCGACAAGTCCACCGTCAGCTGTTGGACCGATGTTTACCCAGAGGCGACGGCAAACGCTGGCGCGCGACCAGGCCGGCCTGGCGCATTCAACAACCTCCCGCAGCACACCGATGACATGTACCAGGAGAGCCACGATGGCCGCCCAAATTTCTGATCTGTTCCACCGTACCCCGGCCAAGCGCATCTTCTCCGGCGAGTGCCCGGTGCATGGTCGCGTCGATATGAGCGAAGTCGAGCAGCTGGACGGCTCGATGCTGGCGCGTGGCTGCAAGCGCTGCGCTTGGGAGGCCTTGCATACCAGCCCCCGCGACTCGGCAGAACGCGCCCTGGCCACTGCCCAGCACAAGGTCGAGAAAGCCAGCGAAGCGCTGATCGCTGCCGGGATCACCCCGCGCTTTGCTGGCGCCACCTTCGACAGCTACCGCGCCGAGACGGAGCCGCAGCACAGGGCTCTGGCCAAGTGCCAGGCCTATGCCGAGCAGTTCCCGGCCAACTTCCGGGCGGGCCGGTCCCTGCTGCTGACCGGCAACGTCGGTTGCGGTAAGACTCACCTGGCCAGCGCTATCGTCCGCGCGGTGGTGGCCGATCAATGCCGTGCGCTGATCATCCCGGCCGGGGACATCGTGAGTATCGCCCGCGCCTCGATGGTGCCCGGCTCGGGCTACACCGACCGCGATGTAGCGGTCCACCTTGGCAGCCTGGATCTACTGGTGATCGATGAGGTTGGCGCCCAGAAGGGCAGCGAGTACGAGCTGGGCATGCTACACAGCATCATCGACCGCCGGTACCAGGCGGTACTGCCGACAGTGGTGATCAGCAACCTGAATGCCGAGGGCCTCAAGTCCTACATTGGTGATCGTGCCCTCGACCGCCTGCGGCAGAACGGTGGTCAGCAGGTTGGCTTCACCTGGTCCTCGATGAGGGCGGCGGCATGAGGGCGCTCTATAGTGACGAGGCCGAGCACGGCGTGCTTGGCGCGGTCATCCATGCTTCGCTGCGGCAGGACGCAGGCCTGGTCGAAGACATGCTCGGCCAGATGACCTCCGCCGACTTCTACCACGCCGACAATGCGGCCTTATTCGAGGCCATGCTGGAGTGCCGCGAGCAAGCCATGCCCATCGACCCGGTGACCTTGGGCGCTGTTCAGCGCCTGCTCCCGGGTGGCGACAACGTCATGGCCTATGCCGCTGAACTGGCCAGCAAGGTTCCCTCACTGGCCAACTGGAAGGCCTACGCCAAGCACGTCAAGGAGTGGGGCGTGATCCGCCGCATTCTGGACGTGGCGGGCGGGGCACAAGAGATGGTGCAGGCTGGCGTCCCCACGGGCGAGGTCATCGCTGCAGCCCAGCAGGCTATGGCTGACCTTCGAGATCTCGACGGCGAAACCAAGGGTTTCAAGCGCCTTGACGCTTGGATGGGGGACGCGGCCCAGATGGTGGATGACAAGCTGAATGGCAATGCCCCGGCTTGGCCGGCCACTGGCCTGGGGGATCTGGATGAACTGGTCCAGGGCATCCGCCCGAAGAAAGTAACCGTGATCGCTGGGCTGCCGGGTAGCGGCAAAACCACCCTGGCCCTGCAGATCGCCCAGCACAACGCCGTCAAGGTGCGGAAGCCGTGGTTGGTGTTCTCCATCGAAATGCCGGGTGAAGAACTTGGGCTTCGCGCCATCGCTTCGCTGGGTGGGGTTGCGCTGCATAAGCTGGATAACCCCGCCAAGATGGGCGATGACGATTGGGCGCGCATGGGCGGAGCGGTGGCCCAGGCGCTGGATGCCCCTCTCTTTGTCTGCGACGACCCAGTGCAGACCCCGGCCACCATTCGCGCCACTGCACGGCAGTGCCAGCGCGAGCATGGCCTGGCCGGGATCGTTGTCGATTACCTGACTCTGGTTCGCCTTGAGCGCGGCGGCCGTTCTCGCACTGAGGAAGTGGGCAAGATCAGCAAGGCCCTGCTCCAACTGGCCAAGGAAATGGGTATCCCGGTTATTGAGCTGGCCCAGCTGAACCGCGACTCGACCAAGCGCCCCGGCAAGAAGCCCCAGTCCAGCGACTTGCGCGACTCCGGCGAGATCGAGGCTGACGCCAGCTGCATCCTGATGGTGCACCGTGACATGGACACGGAAGAGGGCCAGAACGGCCTCACCGAAATCCTGATGACCAAGTGCCGTCACGCCCGGGTGGGCAGCTGCATCGTCCAGCAGGAAGGCCAGTATGGGCGTTTTGCCAACTTCTCCGGCTCGCTGCCCAGCGACGACGAGGTCGAGGCCGGGCGTGGCAGCTACGCCCAACGCTACAAGGGGGCTGGCAATGAGCGATTCTAAGACCCTGACCGTCACCCTCAGCGATGCGGAGATCCGTCGCCACGCTGCCGGCGAGGTCTTCCAGCTGCGCGATACCCGACATCGTGAGCTGCGGTTCCGCTTCTCTACCGTGGACCGCTCCCGCGGCGCCTGGCACGTCGTGGTGCGCGGGCGCTGGGGCAAGGCAGGCGATTACCCAGGGATCAACACCAAGACCATGCTGGCCACGCTGCCGGCAATCCTGGCCCGCCGTGCCGCCGATGCCGACGCCAAGTCCACCACCACCAGCTGGGCCACGGTGGGCGACGTGCTGGCGTGGTACCGCGACCGGATGAACCGTGATCGAGGCCTGTCCGCCAAGCGCAAGGCCAGTGCCAAGTCGGCGCTGGACCGCCACCTGGTGCCGCGCCTTGGGGATCTGCTATTGGCCGAGACCAACAAGCAGGCGATCGACCAGCGCCTGATGTGGCCGCTGCAGGAACGCTATGCCCTGTCCTTCGTGCGTTCGGTCTACGGCGTGCTTTCGGTCGCGTTCCGCCAGGCCCTGCGTCTGGACATGCTGCCCGCCAACCCCATGGCCTCATTGAAGTTCACCGACTTCGTGCGGACCCGGATCAGGCCGCGACCTGCGCGACTGCGTGGGGATGATGTGCCGGGCCTGCTGGAGGTGGTCGCCGAACGCTTCGAGGTGGAGCCGGCGGGCTGCATGCTGGCTTTGATGATGCTGTGCCACGGTTCGCGGCTGGGCGAGACCCGGCTGGCGCGCTGGCGCAACGTCAACCTTGAAGCGGGCCGCTGGTTCATTCCGGCGGGTGACACGAAGACGAAGGCCGAACACACCCTGCCGCTGACCACCCAGGCTTGCGCACTGCTGCGCCGGTACCGGCGCCTGCAGGCAGCCCAGGGTTACACCGGCCTGCTGTTGTTCCCGGGCAGCCAAGGTGCACCGCTGAGCCCGAGCAAGGCCAACACCTTGTTCACCGATCTGGCCAAGGGCGAGTGGTCAAGCCACGACCTGCGCAAGGTGGCCCGCACGGCGTGGACCGACCTCGGGGTGGATTACATGGTGGGCGAGCTGCTGCTGAATCACGCCATGAAGGATCTGGACGCCACCTACATCCACACCACGGCCGAAGGGCTGAAGCGTCAGGCGCTGGAGGCCTGGCACAAGCACCTCGATGGGCAGGGTTTCGCCGCCATTCACACCGAGACATTGCCGGGACAGAAAACTGGACCTGCAACCGCTGACGCCAATACGGGCGCGGGTTGCAGCACCTCACAGCATCCATCCCAAGGGAGGATGTTTAATCAAGAATCCAAGCCGGGGGACGGCCATGAGTAAGGTAACTGCGGCACTGCCGCGCAAGAGCCTCCAGGAGCATGAGCGCAAGTTCCTGAAGATCGCTGGCCAGCATCTGGCTGAGGAGAAGGCCGGCCCACACGCCATGGCCGCGCTGCTGGACATGGTCGCCAGCTGGCACGCCACCCGGATCGACATAGAATTCGGGGAGTACTGCAAGCGCTGGGTTGCCGAGGGCAACACGAAGAACGCCGCCGCTGACAAGCTGCTGCGCAACCTGTTGGGTCTGGACGACAATCCGCCACCTCGCCGAATCCGGAGGGCTGCATGACCGTATATAAGGACGCTGGACACTGCATCAGCCGTGTTATGTCGATCGAGATCCATGACGGCACGGCCAAGCCGGCATGGCAGAACCGCTACAAAGCCACCGCCGATGATGAGTTGCTGACTGAGCGGATCGATGACGGGCTTTCCCCGGAAGAGCGGACCACCCAGGACGCCATGACCCGATCCATGCTCAAGCGAATGCTGCCAGATGTGCAGTGGCATGCACTGGCTGGGAAGTACTCAATCAATGAGGCCGAGGTACAGGAGGCTGCCAGATACCTGACCCCGCGCGTGGTGAGCCCGGCGCACCACCTGTTCAAGATGAAGTGTGTTATGGCCTGGATGGTGCCTGAGCGCCGTCGCGGGCTACCGGCGTCGTTCTATGTGCTGCATAGCTGGGACGCTGAAGGAACTCCAGACCGAACGCTTCGGCGCTGGAGAGCAGTGACCATGCGCTGGCTGGACGATCGTGTGAATGAGGCCCACGTCGTTGTCGAGGGTTTGCTCGAGGAGCATGGTCTTTTGCTGCAATCCGCCGCTTGACAGTGACCGAGTGACCGCGTAACTTAATAACCTGCGGTTCGGTGCGTAAAAAGGTGACGCACGCGAGCATAGAAACCCCGGCCATTGTGTCGGGGTTTTTATTGCCCGTATCCCCGGCTAGACTCAGCCATCATCCAAGGCAGGATTTGAGGCTAACCATGAAGCGTGACTTAAAGCTGGTGCATGAGGTGCTGCAGTTCATCGAGATCACCGTCAACGATTGCGGGCCGACGCTGCTTGAGATCATGCAGGAGGTCGGCACAAATCGCGGAGTGTGGGACAGTGGTGAAGCTGAAGAGGATCTCAATGAGCAGATCGTCTATCAGCTGAATATATTGGAAACTGGTGGCTTTGTAGTGAAGACGGAGACTGAGCCGTATTCTGACCAGGCCGATGAGATCAACTTCCAGCTAACTTGGAGCGGGCACGATTTGCTCGACTCTATGCGTTAAGCGATCAGACTCGCTTCAACCATTTCAAGGGCTCGCCATTACGGCGGGCCTTTTCTTTTTCTGCTTCCCGCAAGGGAGGAACCCGGATGTCCAACATGCCAGACAAACCAGACACCTGGGCAGTTGCCCTTGCGTGGTTGAGCCAGCATTCGCCCCTGCTGTACGCGGCTGGCCTGTCCTGCGCCATGGCTGTACTGCGCATCACCTACGGTGGTGGCACTCGCCGGCAAATGCTGGTGGAGGGTGCTATCTGCGGCGGCCTGACCCTGACAATCATCAGTGGCTTCGAGTTCTTCGGCCTGCCACAGAGCATGGCTGCCTTCGTTGGTGGGTGGGTTGGCCTCCTTGGGGTGGAGAAAGTTCGTGCGATTGCTGATCGCGTTACCGACTTCAAGCTGCCGGGCCGCAAACCCGAGTAATCAGCGCCACAAAATCAGAGAGTGCCGTTTCGTGGCGCGAGGAATCACCATGGAAAAGAAACCCCTGATCCTTGGGCAGGAGCTTGGCCAGACCGTCTGCCAAGTGCTTGGGCTGGACCCATCGAAAGTCACATCCATCACCATTCGCATGGAGCCCAACACCGCTGCTTGCGTGGAGGTGGTCAACACCATCAGTCAGGCCGAAGGCAAGAATATCGCAGGCGCCTTGGAGGTCTACGGACTGACCCGGCGTGGCATGTGATGGCCTGCATTGGATGTGCCGCCCGGCGCGAACGAATGATGAAGTGGACGAAGGTGGCATATGAACGAGCACGCGGTCTCCTTGCTGGTGCAGATGCTGGCCGAGCAGAAGAAGCAGACCGGCCTGCTCGAGCAGATCGCAACCCAGAACCTGGCCCTGATCGAAGCGCTGGCTGATGACCAGGGTGCTGACCTGGACGACGAGGCGCGCACCTACCTGGACGGCACGCCATGCCGGTAAGGCCTGGCACGCACAAGCCTCATGCGCCGACTACGGCCAAGCACAAGCCACCAGAGACGCGACAAACCAGCACCGAGCGCGGCTACGGGTACAGGTGGCAGCAGGCCCGCGCTGGCTACCTGCGCAAGCATCCGCTTTGCGTGCATTGCCAGCGAGAGGGAAGAGTAGAGCCTGCCACTGAGCTGGATCACATCGTCCCTCACCGTGGTGACAAGGACCTGTTCTGGTCCAGATCGAACTGGCAGGGCCTGTGCCGAACGCACCACTCGCGCAAGACGGCGGCAGAGGATGGTGGCTTCGGCAACGCCCGGCGCACCTGATCCCGAGCGCGCACGCATGGCTCAAAAAATGACCAAGAACGACGAAATGAGACTGAATCTCGCTGCTGAGGTGGGGGGAGGGAAAAAGTCTGGGGCCTTTTGCTTCTAGACCGCGCCCGAAACCATTCTTTCGCGCCGTCAAAATTAGCATTTGAAAATTGAAGGTTGAAAAATGACCCGAGGACGGAAGCCAACGGCGCCCAACCTCAAGGTTCTGGCCGGTACCACTCGCCCGGATCGCGAGGAG